>CAYRXK010000019.1:20035-37202 GCA_964428265.1 uncultured Treponemataceae bacterium | reverse complement strand
CCGAGCCGCCCTTCGCGCCGGCCTTTTATCATGCCGCCCTCTTTTTCCTGAAGAAGCGCAATTTCGACCGCGCGGTATCGCTCCTGACCACCTACGTGGGCATGGGCGACGACGAACCGAAGACCGCGCGCGCCCGCGAACTCCTGGACAAGCTCGCCGATTCGGGCTACCTGGACACCCTGTTCCGCGAGGCCTACGACTTCATCGTCATGGGCGAGGAGGAAAAGGGGCTTGAAAAGGCGCGCGCCTTCATCGAGCGCTATCCTTCGGTCTGGAACGGTCGCTTCCTCGAAGGCTGGGCCCTGCGGCGGCTTTCACGCTGGGAAGAGGGCAGGGAAGCCTTCCGGAAAGCCCTGGAACTGGGCGCCGACGAGGCCGACACCTGCAACGAGCTGTCCATTTGCCAGATCGAGCTGGGCGACCTGCCGGGCGCGCGCCGCAGCCTGGAACGCGCGCTGCGCAGCGAACCCGAAAACGTGAAGATCATCGCCAACCTGGGCGCGCTCGCGTTCAAGCAGGGCAAGCGCGGCGAGGCGGCGGGATTTTTCCGCGCCGCCCTCGACCTCGACCCCGACGACACGCTCGCCGCCGACTGGCTCGCGCGGCTGGAATCCGGGGCTGAATGACCAGTCCGGAGCTGCTGCGCGACATGGTCGGGGCTCTGGCCGAAGAGCGCCGTCCCTGCGCCGCGGATCTGCTGCGCAACGATCTTGAACGTGCCCTGGCGGTGCTGGACCGCGAGGATGAGGAAACAAGGCCCCGCGACCGCAGGAACAGGCCGGGAGGCCTGGTCAGGCTGCCTTCGGGGCCCGCCATCATAGTACCCGACCTGCATGCCCGCACCTGGGTACTCCACGAGCTGCTCTCCGCCTCCGCTCCCGCGCCCGGCGATTCGATCGACGCCGGGTCGGATGCCCCGCAGGAGACGGTCGCCTCGGCGCTCATTCGCGGCGCCCTCAACCTTGTCTGCCTGGGCGATGTCCTGCATGCGGAGGGGTATGAAGCCTCATTGCGCTGGCAGGCCGCCATGCGGGGCGACGGCGCGGCGATGGACCTGGAAATGTCGCTCGCGCTGTCCTGCCTGCGCGCCGTGCTGTTCCTGAAGGCTGAATTTCCCGAGCATTTTCATATCCTGAAAGGAAATCACGACAACATGGGGAATGCGGATTCCGACGGGGACCTGCAGTTCTACAAATACGCGATGGAGGGCGCCATGGGGGCCGAGTGGTTCCGCGCCCGCTACGGAAAGGGTTTGCTCGCGCGGATGCGGGCTTACGAACGCGCCTTGCCGCTGGCAGCCTGCGGCGAGGGATTCTGCGCCAGCCACGCCGAGCCTGGCCATGCGGTGGACCAGGAAAGCCTGCGCGAATACCGCGAACGGCCCGCCCTGGTGCGCTCGCTCATCTGGACCGCCAACGGCGAAGCCGAACCCGCCTCGACGCGCGGCAGTCTGCGCGCCCTGCTGGGTTCCCGCGGCGCCGACGGGCTGTGGTTCGCCGGGCACCGCCTGATCCGCGGCGATGTGGGCCTGCGGGACGGCGGTTTCCTGGTGCAGCTGCACCAGCCCGAGGAGGGCAGGGCTTGCTGGGTACAGCCCCGGCAGGGCGGCAGGCCCGGCCTGAAGCTCGGGCGCTGCCCGGGCGCCGGTGCCGGATTCACCTGGTCTCCCCTGCGCCTCGATCCGCCCGGACCTTGATCCAGGCCCGGACCTTGACCCCTGGTCCCGGTGAGACTAGTATCCTGACTCATACATGGCAGCGCGACATCGTCGGTCCGGCGGCGTACAGCCCGGCTCCGGGTGCATCATCTGGCTCCTGGTGATGGTGGGCATCGCCCTCCTTTTCGCCCTGAATGCGGAAAGGATCGGTGAAGCCCTCAGGAAAACCGGCATCATCGAAATCATCGGCACGGTCCGCAGCGGCGGATCGCCGGAAAAAAACGGCACCCCCGGATCCACCGGCACCCCCGGCTCCACCGGCACCCCCGGCTCCACCGGCACTTCGGCCAAGGGGGTGCCCGAACCCAACGCCATGCAATCCGCTCCACGGGCGCCGGCGGCGCAGGCAAGCCCGGCAGCCAAGCCATCCAAGCCAGCCGAGCCGCAATCCGGCAGTACCGCGGATCCGGCGGCGCCCGGTGCCGGCCAACCCGCCGCCCCCCCGCCGACCGGCGCGAAAACCAGGCCAACCTCGCTCTTTTTCGTTCGCATAGAAAGCGATGGCGTCATCAGCAGGCAGGAGGTCAGGCGCGCCATACCCGCGACCGACGCGCCGCTCTCGGATGCGCTTGCCGCGCTGCTCGCCGGCCCCACCGAAGAGGAAATCCGCCGCGGCTACATGACGCTGATCCCCCGCGGCACGGCCCTCCTGGGCGTTTCGCTGCGCGGCAGCACCGCCACCGTGGACCTGAGCGAAGCCTTCATGTACAACAAATACGGAATAGAAGGCTATGCGGGCCAGCTGAAGCAGGTGGTCTATACCTCCACCGCATTTCCCGGCGTGCAGGATGTCCAGATCCTGATCGAGGGGCGCGCGCGCGACTATCTCGGCGGCGAAGGCGTGTACATAGGCAAGCCCATTTCCAGAAACAGCTTCTGACACTCGATCCCGACCTGCGTTTCGGGCGTGCCCTCGGTTGCTGGCACGGTGCTTCCGTGGTACATTTAACCGACCGGAGGTATCCCGTGAAAACGACCGCACTGCACGATTGGCACGTTGCCCAGGGAGCGCGCATGGCTCCCTTCGCAGGTTTCGACATGCCCATCAGCTATCCGACAGGCGCGGTAGAGGAACACCTGATCACGCGGCGTTCGGTCGGCCTTTTCGATATAGACCACATGGGCCAGTTCATGGTTTCAGGCCCCGGCGCCGACGAATTCGTGTCGGGTCTCGTATCCGCCGCGGTGCTGGACATGCAGGCGCCGCAGGCCCGCTACTCCCTCCTTCTCGACGATGACGGCAATGTGCTGGACGATCTTTTCGTCTACCGCATGCCCGACTCCTGGTGGATCGTGGTAAACGCATCCAACCGCGAATCCGACCTTGCGTGGTTCCAGTCCCATGCGCCCGCGGGTGTCACGGTCCAGGACCGCTCCGACGACACCTACATGATCGCCGTGCAGGGTCCCCGCGCCGTCGAACTGCTGGACAAGGTCGGAAGCCCCGCGGTATCTGCGCTGGAACGTTTCACCTGGGGAAACATCGCGATAGACGGCGTTCCGGTGCTGTTCGGCCGCACCGGCTACACCGGAGAGGACGGCGGAGAGCTGTTCTTCCCGGCCACCGAGGCGGCGCGGCTCTGGAACTTCCTGTTGGATTCCGGCGCACGACTGGGCATCGAAACAAAGCCCATAGGGCTTGCCGCGCGCGACTCGCTGCGCTTCGAGGCGGGCATGCCCCTGCACGGGCACGAGATTTCGCCCAGCATCAAGCCGCTGGAGGCTGGCTTCAAGTGGGCCTGCGACTTCAGCAAGGACTTCATCGGAAAGGCGGCGCTGGAACGGCTTGCCGCGGCGGGGGTCACACGGCGGCTGGTGGGGTTGGAGGTGTCCGGCGGGGTGCCGCGCGAGGGGTACGAAGTGGCCACCGCCGCGGGCGCGGTGGTGGGTGCCTGCGTGGCGGGCATGTTCTGCCCGACGGTAAAGAAATACGCCGCCAACGCCTTCGTGGATCCCGCGTTCACTAAGGTCGGCACCCAGCTCTCGGTACTGGTGCGCGGCCAGCCCAAGCCCGCGGTGGTCGTCAAGCGTCCGCTGTACGTGCCCGCCTACCGGAAATGAATTTTCATTCCCGCGCCGCGCGCCGTAACGGCGGGCGCCGCGCGGGATGCTCGACATACCACATTCAAGGAGCGCCATCATGGGAATCGATTCAAAAGCCCGCTACGCCGCATCGCACGAATATGCCAGGCAGGATGGGGACGAGTTCGTAATCGGCATCTCCGATCATGCCCAGGCTGAATTGGGTGACATCGTGTTCGTGGAGTTGCCCGCCGTCGGCAAGACCATCGCCCAGGGCCAGGCTTTCGGCGTCGTCGAATCCGTCAAGGCGGCTTCCGACCTGTACATGCCGCTGGGCGGCACCATCGTGGCCGCGAATGCCTCCCTGGAGGGCGATCCGGCGCTGGTGAACCGCGACTGCTACGGCGACGGCTGGATGATCCGCATCAAGGCGCAGGACCCGACCCAATACGGCAGCCTGCTCGACGGCGCCGCCTACGGCGCAACCATAGGGGAGTGATTCCGTGCCCTACATCGCCAATGCCGCGCATGACCGCGCGGCGATGCTGCAGGCGATCGGGAAGTCATCGGTCGAGGAACTCTTCGATGACATCCCCGAATCCGCCCGTTTCCCCGAACTGAAGCTTCCGGAGGGGCTTTCCGAATACGAAGTCCTGAAGGAGATAGAAGCGCTCTCCTCGCGCAATACGCCCGCCGGATCCAAGGCCTGGTTCCTCGGCGCGGGCGCGTATCACCATTTCATACCTTCGCTCGTACCGGCCCTGGCTTCGCGCGGCGAATTCCTGACGGCCTACACCCCGTATCAGCCCGAGGTTTCGCAGGGCACGCTGCAGGCCATTTTCGAATACCAGAGCATGGCGGCGGAGCTTTTCGGCATGGCTGTGGTGAATGCCTCGCACTACGACGGCGCCACCGCCCTGGCCGAGGCCGTGCTGATGGCCTGGCGGCAGGACGAGGCGCGCACCACGGTGCGCGTGCCGCGCGATCTGCACCCGGATTACCTGGCCGTGCTGGATACTTACCTGGAATCCTTTCCGGTCACGGTAACGCTGTACGACGGCGATCCCGCGGCCGCGGGCGCCGATGCCTCCACCGCCTGCGTCGTCGCGGCTTTTCCGACCTTCTCGGGCGAGGTGCGCGACCTTACGCCTGCCGCCGAGGCGGCGCACGCGGCCGGCGCGCTGTTCATCGTGCATGCCGATCCTCACCTCTGCGCGATCCTGAAAAGCCCCGGTGCCATGGGCGCCGACATCGTCACCGCCGAAGGCCAGAGCCTGGGCAACGCCCTCAATTTCGGCGGTCCCTACCTGGGCATGATGGGCGCCACCGCAAAGCTCATGCGCAAGATGCCGGGCCGCATCGTGGGCGAAGCGAAGGACCACGACGGGCGCCGCGGCTTCGTGCTGACACTGACCGCGCGCGAGCAGCACATCCGCCGCGAGAAGGCGGTTTCCAACATCTGCTCCAACCAGGGCCTGGTGATGCTGCAGACCTGCATCTACCTGGCCGCGATGGGCGCCCGCGGCATGCGCCAGGTCGCCACCCTGTGCCGGAACAAGGCGCATTACGCGGCGTCGCTGATCGCCGCGATTCCCGGTTTCTCCATAGAGACCGGCGAATTCTTCAAGGAGTTCACCGTACGTACGCCGATCTCCGCGGAAACGCTGTGCGAACGGCTGCTGGAAAAGGGCGTCGTGGCCGGCTACCCGATGTCGCGCGCCGATTCCGGCCCCGGCGCTGAAAAGCGGCTCCTCGTCTGCGTGACCGAACTGAACAGCCGCGCCCAGATCGAACTGCTCGCGCAGGCCCTGAAGGAGGCCGCACGATGAACCTGATCCCCGAACCCCTGGTGCAGGAACTCTCCAGCCCCGGTCATGTCGGCTGCGCGCTGCCGCGCGGCGACGTGCCCGAGTATCCGCTGCCCGCTTCGCTGGCGCGCGAGACCCTCGCCCTTCCGGAATTGGATGAGCTGACGGTAGTGCGCCATTTCACGCGGCTGTCGCAGAAGAACTATTCCATCGACACCCATTTCTATCCGCTGGGTTCCTGTACGATGAAATACAACCCCAAGGCCAACGAGGCAGCCGCCTCGTTCGCAGGGTGGAGGGGCCTGCATCCTCTCGCGCCCGAATCGATGAGCCAGGGAGCGGTGGAACTCATCTACCGCCTGCAGGAAAGCCTGGCAGAGATCGGCGGCTTCCAGGGCGTGTCGCTGCAACCCGCGGCTGGCGCCCATGGCGAACTGGCCGGCGTGTTCATGATCCGCGCGCACCACCTGGCTTCCGGCCAGAGCCAGCGCGTCAAGATGCTGATCCCCGACTCGGCGCATGGCACCAACCCGGCGTCCTGCACGATGGCGGGCATGACCACGCAGACCATCCCCTCCAATGCCGAGGGCGGCGTGGATCTGGATGCGCTGAAGGCCGCGCTGGACGACACGGTCGCCGGCATCATGATCACCAACCCGAACACCCTGGGCCTGTTCGAGCGCAACATCGAGACGATCACCCGCCTGGTGCACGAGGCCGGCGGCCTGGTCTACGGCGACGGCGCGAACATGAACGCGCTTACCGGGGTGTTCAAGCCCGGCAAGAGCGGAATCGACGTCATGCACTTCAACCTGCACAAGACCTTCTCCACGCCGCACGGCGGCGGCGGTCCGGGCTCGGGCATGGTGGCCGCGGTCAGCGTGCTGGCACCCTACCTTCCCGGACCGATCGCGATGAAGGATGGTGACGGCTACGCGCTGCGCATGCCCGAAAAGAGCATCGGGCGCATGAAGGCGTTCTACGGCAATTTCGGCGTTCTGGTGCGGGCGTACACCTACATACTCACGCTTGGCTCGAACGGCCTGCGCGCGCTGGCGGAAAACGCGGTGCTCAACGCCAATTACCTGAAGGCGCGCCTCGAAGGCGCCTATCCCCTCAAGTATCCGCGTACCTGCATGCACGAGTTCGTCGCGATGGGCGACATCGCCCCCGGCGTGCACACGCTGGATATCGCCAAGCGGCTGATCGACAAGGGATTCCATCCGCCGACCATCTACTTCCCGCTCATCGTGCCCGAGGCGCTGATGGTCGAGCCGACCGAGACCGAGAGCAAGAACACGCTCGACGCCTTTGTCGACGCCATGCTCCAGATCGCCGCCGAGGCGCGCGACAATCCGCAACTCCTGCACGATGCGCCGTCGGTGACACCGGTCGGCCGCATGGATGAAGTAGCCGCGGCGCGTTCACCCGTGCTCTGCTACCGGAGTTGATGCTCAGCGGCGGTTTTGCCCAAAGCGCTTTCATGATGAAGCCCGCCTTCCCGAATGGAACGGCGGGCTTTTTCATGATGCAGCGGCGTTTAACCGTTACGTGCGCACTGATCCCGCATTGATCGTGCAGCCGTGGGCTTCGGATTGAAACCGGGCGCGATCGCGGCATGCTCTACCGGTTTTACCGGTTTTACCGGTTTAACCTGCTTCATCGGCTACACGGCGATCAAGGCCCGTCCTTTTTCGGATAGAGAAAGCGCTTGATTTTCTGTGTCGGTGTTTTTTCGAACGGCTCGTGCTGGATCCTTACCTGGTGGATCCTCGAATACACCGCGAGCCGATCGTTGGTTTCCTTCCGGATTTTTTCCAGGATGCCGGACGCGACCTTTTCGGCATCGGCGACCGCGTGGCCGATCTTGCCCGCGGCCGCCCGTTCCGCCCCCGCGACCGCTTGCCCTATCCTGGTGGCGGCGCCTTCCGCGCTTTCGATGCCGTCTTTCAGTCGCGCCTGAAGATTTTCGAGCACTTCACTCTTGAGGTAGACCAGTGCCGTAAGGCCCTCTTCGTCACCATAGACCAGCGATTCGGCGACATACGGCGAACCGTTCAGGATCGCTTCGATTTCCTCGGGATAGATGTTTTCTCCTGAAGAACCCAGGATCATCGTCTTGATCCTTCCCCTGACGAACACGCGCCCCTTGTCGTCGATCAGCCCGAGGTCGCCGGTACGGAACCATCCATCCGCGGTGAATGCTTCCGCGGTGCGGGCAGGATCGAGGTAGTAACCCTTGAAAATATTCGGTCCCCTGGCCTGGATCTCACCTTCTCCCGTATCGGGGCGGGGGTCGGCGATCCGAATGGAAACACCGTGGAGCGCGGGGCCGGTGGAACGCAGGTGCGTCCTCGACGGAGGAGAACCTGCCAGCAACGGTGCGCATTCGGTCAGTCCGTAGCCGATCGCGTAGGGGAAACCCGCCTTTTTCAGGAAGGCTTCGGTCTCGGCTCCTAGGGCCGCGCCACCCACGCCGAAAAACCGGAGCTTGCCTCCGAAGGTGCGCATGAGCTTGGCGCCCGCGAACCGTTCGAGCAGCGGGCGGAGGATCGGATTGCGGTAGGCATGCATCGATTCCAGGGTGGGCTTGATGCTCGCGAAATAGATTTTCTCTATCACCAGCGGCACCGACAGCATGATAGTCGGACGCACTGCCTTGAGGGCGGGCAGAAGCACCGAGGCTGATGGAGGGCGGTCCAGGTATTGCACCCAGGATCCCATCATCATGGGAATCACGAAGCCGATGGTGAATTCGTAGGTGTGCGCCAAGGGCAGGATCGAAAGGAGGCGGTCGGTCCTGCGCAGCACGATGATGGACTTGCAGGAATCGGCGTTGGACACGATGTTGCCGTGGCTGAGAACGACGCCTTTGGACAGCCCGGTGGTACCCGACGTGTACACGATCATCGCAGGATCGTCGCGGTGTACCTGCGCATCGGCGAGTCGTGCGGATTCGATGATCGAGGCTTCAGCCGGCGCATTCCACCCTTCCGCGAGGGAGACCGGCGCAAGGCTCCGGATATCCAGCACCGCGCGGAGGCTTGCGATGCAGCTGCCGGCCGGGTCGGTGAGTTTCTGGAATGTTTTGGGCGAGCCGAGCGCAAGAACAGCGCCGGAGTGGCGTACGATATTGGCCACCTGTTCGGGGGTGAAGTCGGTCAGGATCGGGACCAGTACCGCGCCGGCGCGTATGGCACCGAAGTATGCCACACCCCATGCGGGGCTGTTTTCCGCAAGGATGGCGATGCGATCGCCCACGGTTATGCCCCAGGCCCTGAACCTGGCGGCCGCGCGAGCGGAAGCGCGGTCGAGGTCCGCATAGCTCAGGGGAGATTCGCCCACCATGCCCAGCGCGGGCCGGTCGGCGTAATGAGCCGTGCTCTTGCGCAGCAACTCCGAAAGCGTGAAATCCCTGACCTCGTACACGAAAGACTCCTGGCGGCCTGAATGGTATTTTCCGGCATATCCGCTCCGGCCGCCATCTGGATTCAATACCCGGAAGGTTCCCGTGTCAATCGGAACCGAACAGCGATACCACACAGGCTCCATCGCCGGCTGCTGCGAAAGTCCTGCCGGTGAAGGCCCCGTCGACGATCGTACCGATGCCGGTGGCATCGGCCAGCCCCGGAAGCAGGGTGTCCACGGTAGCCGACGCGAGCGAGGGGACCGGCAGGCCGACCAAGGCCAGACCGGGCCCTCCGCTAAGACCCAGGCAAGGTTGGCTGCCGGTCGCGGAATCCACGGTTCCGTACGCCATGCGGTCCACGCCGTGGACGGAAGCTGGAAGCGCCAACTGATCCTTGTAGGTGAATCCCGACGCGAATGCGTCCCGATGGTATCGATACAGCATCCGGTCATTGCCCAGAAGGTACAGATCAAGTCCGTCGGCCGAGAACTCGAGCGCTCCCGGGGCGGTCCAGGGGCTTGAGGCGGGAGGATTCAGGACGCCAGCATAATTGAGGAGTCCGTCTATGGTTTTGAGCACATACGCCTTGCCTATCCCCGCGGCGCTTGCCACGAGCGTACCGTCGGGTGCGCAGGCGAGATCATCCATGCTCATCGTGGGGTTTTCCGAAAGGCTGTCCAGGGCCATCCGGTCAAGCAGCGGCAGCGATGTCGAGGCAGTGCCGGTGCCCAACACGTAGACTGCTTCGGGAGAGTTCACCAAAGCATACAACTTCGAGCCGTCGGGCGAGAATTCCAGCGCCTTCACGGAGTCGAACTCGGCGAAACCCGCGCTGGAATAGGTGATATCGGCGGTTTTCACGATTTCACCCGCGGTTCCGAGATGGATGACCCTGAGCCAGGTACCCGAGGAAGATGAGATCGCGAGGCGTCTGCCGTCTTTCGAAAACGCAAGCCGGTCAGCCCCTCGGGCGGATGAATTGACCACGAGCTTGTCGCGCCAGAGCCTGACCAGGCCCGATCCCGATTTCGCGATCGATGTTCCGGAATCGGTCGTGTACGCCGAACCCGCGCTGGATGAGAAAAGGTGCAGCGCATGGTCATGATCCAGGCCTGCCACCGCCACAAGTCCGCCCGCCGTCGCGGCGATCGCGTCCACCCGAGCTGGCGTGCCCGTGCCTGCATTATCGGGATCCGCAAGGTTGAACCGCGAACCGACGAGTCCGGCATCGGCTCCGAGCGTGGCCCGCCAGCTCCATCGCGTGTCGGCGGGACCTTCTCCCGCACGAACGAGTGAGTAGGCCGATCCGTAGGCTCCGGTCGTTCCGGGGCCAACCAGGATATCGGCACGCGAAAGGATCGGCCATCCTGAAGCATCCTGTGCCGTGGAGAGCAGCATTCCGGTCGGCTGTCCATCGCGCGAAGCTGGATTCGCCATGCCTGCATCGGCGCCATTGACCGACCAGATGCCGGGGCTTGATTCGCCGCCATCGAAGGCCGCGAGCGAGAACCGGTGCGCGCGGGACACCGTCATGGGCACCTGGGGGATGATGGATGTGTCCAGCGACACCGGGATCGAGCTCACCGAGAGCGAGAGCGAAGGCTGTCCGAGCTGGAATACGCAGGAGCCTTCTGTACGGTGGCCTTCCAGTATCAGTACCATTTCCGACATGCCGCCGACAGTGCCTCCTTCATCCTGCACCGAAAGCGAAAGCCGGTAGAATCCGGCGGCCAGATCGTTCATCTCCAGGATGGACTGCGATACCGGAATATCGATGCTGCGCGTGGAGCCGGCCGGTACGGCGGATCCGGGCAATCCCTCGTAGCGAACCGAGCCGGTGACGCGCCCCGTCTCGGCTACCGGATACGTATACGAAAAGGCGAGAGACAGGGTTCCCGACCCCTGCAGCGGCGCCAGGGTCAACGATACCTGGGATTCGCGGCCGGCTTCCATGAGCGCTTCGCCAGTGGCCCGCACCACGGGTTTTCCCGCCGAGGAAAATCCCGTGACGAGAAAAGTCCAGGCTCCCGGGACCAGACGGGCATTCGCAGATCCCACCGCGGTCTGGAGGGTCAAGGTGGCGCCTTCCGGTCCCGAACCGGACACCTCGTACCGCACCGGCACCCAGGGGTCGGACGGCGCCAGGTTTTTG
This sequence comes from uncultured Treponemataceae bacterium, assembly GCA_964428265.1. Lineage (GTDB taxonomy): Bacteria > Spirochaetota > Spirochaetia > Treponematales > Rectinemataceae > CAYRXK01. The sequence continues at coordinate 26,094 of CAYRXK010000019.1, read as the reverse complement.
GCAGCCGACTTCAGGGCTGAACCGCCCAGGGTGGCAATCCGTGATGAATACTCGGGCGACAGCGCGAATTCCAGGTCGAGGGTGGCCAGCGACTGCCGGGATGAGGGCATCGCGCATCCGTACAGCAGCGGAATCGCGACCATGAGCAGGATCGCGCGGCGCATCGGAACCGCAAAACGATGGAATGATGTGTGCATGGGTACCTCCGCACCTAACACGCGCGCGGAACCCGGATTCGATTCAGATTTCACGCGGTGAAACCCGCGGCAATTGCCGAATGCCCCGATCGTCCGTATAATCGACTGGTGGGACTCGGCCCCAACCCTCGATCGGGAGGAACTAGGTGAAGATATTGATGGTTTCGAGCGAAGCGGTACCCTTCGCCAAATCCGGGGGGCTCGGCGACGCGGTGAGCGCCCTTGCCCGCGCGCTCGGCCGCCTCGGCCACGATGTCCGGGTCGTCCTTCCGCGCTATTACGATATAGACCGCAACAAGCTCGAACACATCCCCGGAGCCCTCGGCGTGGATGTAGGCGAATCGGACCAGTGGACGGGGCTGTATGTAACCACCCTGCCGATGTCCCATGTGCCGGTCTATTTCATCGACCACGAGGCTTCCTTCGGCCGCAAGGGAATCTACGGCCCCAACGTCCAGAGCGAGTTCTCCGACAACCCCGAACGCTACTCCCTGCTTTCGCGCGCGGCCTTCCAGCTCTGCCGCAAGCTGGGCTGGATTCCCGACATCATGCACGTGCACGATTGGCCCAGCGCCCTCGTACCCGTGTACCTGGCCCACAAGGAACGCCGTTCCGAGTTCGCGCGCACCGCGAGTGTCCTGTCCATCCACAACCTGGGCTACCAGGGCGTGTATCCGAAAGCTTCGTTCCCCCACTTCCGCCTCTCCTGGGACCTTTTCCACGGCGCCGGTTTCGAATTCCACGATTCCCTCAATCTCCTCAAGGCGGGCATGAGCTCGGCCGACTGCCTGAGCACCGTATCGCCCACCTATGCGCGCGAAATACAGACTCCGCCTTTCGGGTTCGGCCTGGATGGCCTGCTGCGGCATCGCAGCAGGGACCTGGTCGGCATCCTGAACGGCGTGGACCTGGACGAATGGAATCCGGAAACCGATCCCCTGCTGCCCGAGCGCTATTCGGCCAGCGACCTGTCGGGCAAGGCGGCCTGCAAAGCCGAACTCCAGAAGCTCTTCGGGCTGGAACAGGATCCCGAGGTGCCGTTGTTCGGCATGGTGGCGCGCCTGACCGACCAGAAGGGGGTGGGCGAGCTGTTCGGACCGGGGTACGGCGCCGCGTATCCCATGTGCCGCGACCTGAAGATCCAGGTGGCCATCCTCGGCTCGGGCGATGCCTGGTGCGAATCGGAACTGGCCTCGCTTTCGACCCGGTTGCCGAATTTCCGCGCCCGCACGGGCTATTCGGAGAAAATCGCCCACCTGATAGAGGCGGGATCGGATTTCTACCTCATGCCCAGCCGCTACGAACCCTGCGGCCTGAACCAGATGTACTCGCTGCGCTACGGCAGCCTGCCCATCGTGCACCGCACCGGAGGCCTGGCCGACACGGTGGAAAATTACAACCAGGAATCGGGCGAGGGCACCGGGTTCATGTTCGACGACCTTACGCCGCGCGCCATCTACGACACGGTCGGATGGGCGGTCTGGGCCTGGTTCAACCGGCGCGGGCACATCGATGCGATGCGCCAGAAGGCGATGTCGCGCGTGTTCTCCTGGGACAGGTCGGCGACGGAGTACCTGGCGCTGTACGGCAGGGCCATCGCGGTCCGCGCCGCGCGGTAGCCGATGTCGGACGGACGATGACAGGCAGACGATGACGGGATGGCAATGATGGAACGCGACAAGGGAAAGGTTTACGACTACTCTCGCGAAGCGGTGCGCGACACTCTGGTGGATGCGTTCCGCAGCCGCCGGGGCGAGGCGACGGTCGCCGACATCGCGGCGCTTACCGGCCTGCCGCTGCCGCAGATCAACGCCGAACTACCCGCGGTGTCCGATGAATACGGCGCGCGGCTGAAGGTAACCGAATCCGGCGAACTCCTTTACGCATTCCCCGAGGGCATGAAGAGCCGTTACCGCGGGTTCGCGCACGGCGCCGCGCGCGCCTGGCGCGCCGCGAAAAAAGGCCTGGCGCTGGTCGGCAAGGCCGCCTTCAAGGTCTGGATCATGGCCACCCTGGTCGGGTACTTCGCCTTGTTCATCGCGTTGGCCCTCTTCGCGCTGGTGGCCTCGGTGGCGGTGCAGGCCGGGGGCGGGTCCAGGGATTCCCGCTCCGACAGCCGCGGCGGGGGCGGGCTCGGAGGGCTCTGGCTTACCTCGCGCCTGTTCGATTCCATCATACGCATCTGGTTCTATTCCGAGCTGTTCAAGGATCCCGAAACGCGCTGGCGCCAGGCCGAAGCCCGAAAGCAGCGCCGCCCCCTGAACCGCGCCGTGTTCTCGTATGTCTTCGGCGACGGCGATCCCAATCCCGACTGGGCCGAAATCGAGAAAAAGGCGGTGATCTCCTTCCTGCAGTCGCACCGCGGCGTGGTCACGATGCCGGAATTCATGGCGATAACGGGTCTGGCGCCGCTGGATGCCGAACGCGCGATAAACCGGTACCTTCTCGAGTTCGAGGGTACGCCGGAAGTGTCCGCGCAGGGCACCGTGTACTACTTTTTCCCCAAACTGCTGGCCGGAATCGATGCGGCCCGCGGCGCGACCGAAAGGGAAGCGCGCGGCGCGCCCTCGACCCTGGGGGAAAGGATCATACTGCAGCGCCTGGAGAAATTCTCGTCGAACGCCCCGAAGGCGGACCGCAGTTTCGCCGCGATAAACCTGGTGAACGTGGTGTTCGGCGGCTACTTCCTGTCGCAGGCGATCGCCGTGGGCCCGGCATTCATCGTGGCCACATCAAGGGGCTACGCCCTGCGCGGCGGCATTTCCTACCTTTATTCGATGTCGGGCTACCTTTTCTCCAGTTTTGCCGGCATCGCGAATCCCGCCGCCTTCATGGGCTGGGTGCTCGGCGCGGTGCCCCTGGCGTTCTCGGTGCTGTTCTTCCTCATTCCCGCGATCAGGAAGGGGCAGGTGGCCCGCCGCAACCGCGACCTGCGGTTCTCCAACCTCAGGCGCTTCGTGTACCGCGACATCCTGCGCTCGCCGGGCGCGTTCCGCCCCGAAGCCGTCTCCGTGCAGTTCGAGGAGGCCAAGCCCGACGACCCCGCGGCCGTGGAAAAGGTCGCGAACGAACTCGCCGCATGGTCGGCCGCCGACATCGACCAGGGCGGTTGGCGTTTCGCCGAGATCGAGCGCCAGGCGCGCGACGCCGAGACGATCCGGGCCGGCATCGATCCTTCCCGCTATGCGCCCGGCGCCACGGTCTTCGACACGCAGGGGTAAGCGCCATGCCTGACCGCTCCAGGAGGACGGGCGTCGCCCTCGCCCTGCTTTCCGCCACCGGATTCTCCACCCTGGGCATTTTCGCCGAACTGCTCTACGCGCGCGGTTTTTCCGTGCCGCAGACCCTGGCATGGCGATTCACCTTCGCCGCCTCCTTTCTGGCGATCGTTCTGACCGTGCGCGCCCGGTCGGGATCGAGGTCCGGATCGAGGTCCGGATCGAGGCCGCGCGCCCCCCTGATTCCGAAGGGACGGCTGCGGGCGCTGGTGCTGCTGGGCTTTTTCGGCTTCGCGCCCCAGGCGGGAATGTTCTTCCTCACGATACGGCTCCTGGATCCGGGCATCACAAGCCTGCTCCTGTATCTGTACCCCTCGTTCGTCCTGCTGCTGTCGATGGTTTTCCTGCGGCGCAGACCCACCGCGGGGCAGGGCGTGGCGTTGGTCCTTTCGCTGGTTGGCTGTCTGCTCACCTTTTTCAGGGCGGGGCGCTATCCCGTGGCCGGGCTCGCGCTGGGAGTGCTGGTGGCGGTCGCCTACGCGGGCTACCTTGTTTGGGGCGAAAAGGTCCTTGCCGGCGTGGATCCTGTGGCGGCCACCGCGGTGATCATGTCCTGCGCGGCCCTGGTGTACTGGGCCATGGTGCTGGTTTCAGGCGGGGCGGTACGCGTGCCGCCCGACCTGGCGGCATGGGGCGCGGTGGCGGGGGTGGCCGTGGTGGCCACGGTCCTGCCGATCACCACCCTGTTCGCCGCCATCGGGCGCATCGGAGCCTCGGACGCCTCGCTGGCGAGCACGATCGAACCGGTGATGACAGTCCTGCTTTCGGCTGTCCTGTTCGGCGAGCGGCTCAGCCTGCCGCAGGCGATCGGCGGCGCGCTGATACTCGCGGCGGTCGCCACCCTCCATTTCGCCCCTTCAGACGAAATCCATCTCTGACAGCGGCGCGATTTCGCCGTCGTCGAATTCTCCCGGGAGTATCGAGGGTCTGGCCCAGTCCGGCGATATCAGGATGCCCGCGGCCAGGCAGGCCCTGAACACATCGCCGTGGCGGTGCGCGGGGTAGCGGGGGATGAGCCAGGGGCCGCGCCGCTCGAACAGTCCCGATATCCTGCGATCCGCGCGGCGCCATCCGTCCTCCGAGTGGCGGGCGGAAAACCGCGCCAGTTCGGCCAGCGAGCGGCAGGCGATGGCGGCGGCGGCCGGCGCGACGAGGTCCGATGCGGGCAGGGCCGCGGGACCGGGATCATCGCGGAACAGCAGGGCGGCGGGGCAGAGCCACGCGGGGCAGGGCAGGACCGCAAGGGCGATCGGAGACGGATCAAACGGCGTGGCCAGGTATTCTCCCAAAGGCAGTTCGAGGGCGGTCGGCGCGGCCAGGGCGGCAAGGGCGGCAAGGGCGCGTTCCTCCGATAGAAACACGCGCGACGCGGCATATCCGGGCTTCCAGGCGCGCAGCGCGGATTCCAGCCTGGCCTGCCAGACCGACGGCAGCGGCGAGCATCGGCCCAGGTCGATTTCCGCCTTCGCCACCCTGCCGAGCCCTTCGCCCTTGGCGCCGAGAATGCCGCGCCCGCCATCCTGCCAGAGGTCCAGGAAGCGCCTGCCGTCGGCCGCGTACAACCGCCACAGCCGCGCGCGGCGAATGGGCGGCAGCAAGGCCAGCAAGTCCGCCGCTCCGGAACCGAGTCTCGTCGTCATTCTTTTATCCTTTCGAGCTTGGTGGTGAACTTCGGAAAAAACTGCGCGGTTTTGCCCGATTCGAAGCGCACCACCACCAGGGGGCCGGAACTAGGCGTCGGGCTCACCTTCATGATCACGCCCGAGCCGTACTCGTCGTGATACACCGCGGTCCCGGCCCTCCATGGTTCACCCGATGGCGTCGAGGACGATGTCGAGGATGTCGAGGGAGCCGCGCCCGGTACCCGCGGACGCGACGATCCGGCAAGCGAGCGCCCGGCGCCGGGGAATGCCGGGCGGCTCGATCCGAATCCGTAAGCCGGGCGGCCTGCGGTGCTCCTTGAATACGGGTCGCGGATCGCGCCCGCCTGTCGGCGCGGATCGGCGAACAGATCCTGCCGGATTTCCGAGAGGAACCGCGACGGCACCGTCTCGAAGAGCCGGCCGTGCACCCGGCGCCAGCGGCACGCGGTCAGGAACAAGCGGTCCTTCGCGCGGGTCAGCGCCACATAGAACAAGCGGCGCTGCTCCTCAAGATCCTCGCCGTCCTCGTCGTCGCGCGGGAACAGCCCCTGCTCCAGGCCCGTCACGATCACCACCGGAAATTCCAGGCCCTTGGTGTTGTGCATCGTGATCAGCGTCACCGCGTCGGCGCTTTCGGAAGGATCGGCCGCCTGCAGCGAGCGGTCCAGTTCGATCGTCTCCAGGAATTCCGACAGCCCTGCGCGGTCCAGCGGATACATGGACGCCGCGTTCACCAGTTCCTCGAGGTTGGACAGCTTCTGCGTGCCGGCGATTTCGTCCTGGCCCTTGTGATACTCGGCCAGGCCGGAATCGGCGATCAGTTTCTGCACCAGGTCTCCCAGCGATGAGGCGCCCCGATCCCTGGGGGGGGCTCCGCCGTCGGACACGGAATAGGGACCCCCGCCCGCCTCGGCAAGCCCGCCCGCGGTGCCGTTCGCGCC
>CAYRXK010000019.1:0-19935 GCA_964428265.1 uncultured Treponemataceae bacterium | reverse complement strand
TTCGCGCCCGCCGCCTCCGCGCCCAGTTGCGCGCGGAACGACCGCAGCAGGTCCAGGAAGTTCCGCAGGCCCGACCGCGCCTTGCCGCGCATCGAATCGACGCAGGCTTCGCACGCCTCAGACAGGGGCGTACCGTCCGCGGCGGCGCGCGCGAGGATGGTCTCCAGGCCCGATTCGCCGATACCGCGCGCGGGCTTGTTCACCACGCGCCTGAACGCGATCTCGTCGCGGGGATTCACGACGAGGGCGAGGTAGGACAGGACATCCTTCACCTCCTCGCGCTCGTAGAACCGCAGCGCGCCCACGATGCGGTACCGCAGGCCCAGCCTCGGAAAATCCTTCTCGAAGGCCAGCGACTGCGCGTTGGTCCGGTACAGGATCGCGATATCGGAAAGCCTGCCGCCGGACGCGATATGCGATTTGATCAGCGAGGCGCAGTGCCGCACCTCCTGCTCCTGGTCGTCCAGCAGCGCCAGCGCGGGCTTCTCACCGCCGTGGCGCATGGCGCGCAGGGTCTTGCCGAGCCTGCCGGAGTTGTGCGACACGACATCGCCGGCGAGGTCCAGAATGCTCTGCGTCGACCGGTAGTTGCGTTCCAGCTTTATTGTCGCCGTGCCGGGAAACACCTGCGCGAAATTCAGGATGTTGCGCACCTCCGCGCCGCGGAACCGGTAGATGGACTGGTCGTCGTCGCCGACCACGCACACGTAGGTCCCGGGGCCGGCGAGCAGCCTGAGCAGGCGGAACTGCGCCACGTTGGAATCTTGGTACTCGTCCACCAGGATCACGCGGAAGCGCTGCCGCGTGCGCGCCGCGATGGCGTCATCCGAGGCCAGAAGCCGCGCCGGAAGGCGTATCAGGTCGCCGAAATCCACGTTGCCGGTGCGCGCCAGGCGTTCCTGGTAGGCGGCGTAGGTCCTGCGGAACTCCGGTTCCGGGAAGGCGCGGTCCAGATCCGGCGAATCCGGTTCAAGACCGAAATCCTTGGCGCGCGCGATCCTGGATGCCATGCGCGAGCATTCCTGCCGCGTGCGCGAGGGCAGGGCGGCCTGCAGCAGCGCTGCCGAATCGGTGTCGTCGTAGATCGTGAAATTCGGGTCCAGGCCCGCGGCGTGCGCATTCCTCCGCAGGAACCAGGCGCCGAAAGAATGGAAGGTCCGGATCACCGAACGCGTGCAGGCGGTTTCGATCGCTGCGGCGCGCTCGCGCATTTCGCGCGCGGCCTTGTTGGTGAAGGTGACCGCCAGGATGGATTCGGGCTGCATGCCGCGCTCGCGGACCAGCCAGGCGATCTTGGTGGTGATCACCCGGGTCTTGCCGGAGCCCGCGCCCGCGAGTATGAGCAAGGGTGATCCCTCGTGGCGTACCGCTTCCAGTTGTTCCGGGTTCAGGCCTTCCAGGTAGGGCGGCAGCCGTTCGGTCACGGCAGGGCTTCTCCGGCAGGCAGCACGTCCAGGTCAACGCCGCGCACCGCCAGCACCCTGGCGCGCACCATGCTGCCGGATTCGTGCTCTCCGCGCACCACGCACAGGCCGTCGACCTCGGGAGCCTGCATCCAGGCGCGTCCGATGCAGAGCCGCTCGCCCTCGACCCGTTCCTCGACCAGCACCTCGATTTCCCGGCCGACGAAGCGGGCAAGCCGGGCTTCGGTGATGGGGCCCTGCGCCTCCTCAAGAAGCCGCTTGCGCGTATCGGCCACCTTTTTGGCGACGCGGCCCTTCATGCCGTGCGCGGCCGTTCCCTCTTCCCTCGAATAGGTGAACACGCCCATCCAGTCGAGCGCGGCTTCAGCCTGGAAGCGGGAAAGCACGGAAAAATCCTCGTCGGTTTCGCCCGGAAAACCCACCAGGAAGGTGGACCGGATCATCGCGTCGGGAAGCGAGGCGCGGATGCGGCGCACCAGGTCCAGGTAGATCGCGTCGTCGCCGGTGCGGTTCATGGCGCGAAGCACCTTGCCCGAGGCGTGCTGGAAGGGCAGGTCGAAATACGGAAGGATGCGCGGATCGCGCCGCATGATGTCCAGGATGCCGTCGGGGAAGTGGTCGGGGTGGATGTACAGGACCCGCGCGCGGAAATCGCCCGGCAGCCCGGACAGCGCGCCCAGCAGGGCGGGCAGGTCCGCGTCGCCCAGGTCGTCGCCGTAGGCGCCAAGGTCCTGGCCGATCAGCACCAGTTCCCTGATGCCGCGCGCCACGAGGGTGCGGCACTCGTCCACGATGTCGGCCACGCCGCGCGAACGCAGGTCGCCGCGGATCAGGGGTATGGCGCAGTAGCTGCAGTGGTTCGAGCAGCCTTCGGTGATCTTGACGTGCGCGGTGCCGGGAAAATCGAACAGGCGCGGCCGGTCGAAGGCGCTGGTCCGCGTTTCGCGCTCGGGCTGTTCGGGCGCATACACGGGATGGGCGCCCGACAGGGTGAGTTCCGCGGTTTCGGCGACGCGCGAAAGGTCCGCGTTGCCGAAAATGCCATCGGCTTCAGCTAGGTCGTCGCCGAGTTCCGAAGGGTAGCGCTGCGAGAGGCAGCCGGCGACCATGACCTTTTTGTCGGGGTAGGCGGCCTTCAGATCCATGATCGCGCCTAGGGATTCCTTCTTGGCCGATTCGATGAACCCGCAGGTGTTCACGATGATCAGGTCCGCCTCGGCGGCCTTGTCCACGAATCGGTGGCCGGCCGCCTCGAGCCGCGCGGAGAGTTCTTCGCCGTCGACCTGGTTTTTGGCGCAGCCGTGGTTGTCTATCCAGAAACGCATGGTGTCAGTCCACATCGGACGCGGTAAGCGCCCAGCCGCCGGCAGCCTGCGACCAGGCGATCCGCTTTACGGAAATTTCTCCCGCTCCCCCGAGTTCCAGCTCCGCGGTCTTGCCGCCGGAAGCCTGGATCGAGACGCGCGCCGCGCGCGCGTTGGAAGCCCACATCATGAGGGTGTTGTTCGCGTTGATGGTGATGGTTTCGCCCTTCGAATAGTATTTTTCGACCCAGTCGCGGCGGTCCGATTCGTAGCGGAACATGCAGGGGCCGCGGAAGGTCACGGTGGTGACAAAGGGGTAGGGTCCCCTCGACGAGGAGAATAGGGTCGAGGGCCCGGTCGCCGCCTGCGGCGCCGCCGAGGCTGCGGCAGCCTGCGGAACCTTGACGTCGCTCCCCGTACCGGTATCCGCGCCGGAATCGGCGGCCCTGCTTTCAAGCCGCACCAGGGCTCCGGCGGCAGGATTGCGCTTGGCGAAATCCACGACCGCGAGCGCCACCTCGGGTGAACCGTCCAGGTCGGCATCGAACTCCGCATCCTTGCCGAGCGGAATCTTCATCGGGCCGAAGGGCGTTTCGAAGGCGACCGCCTCGTCTATCGCGGTCAGCCGCGCCTTGTACAGGTCCTGGCCGATCACGAACACCAGGCTGTCTTCCGGATACAGCCGCTTTTCGTAGGGCATGCCTTCAACCCGGTACTCGGTCGGCGCGCGCGCGCCGTTCCGGTCCGGATCCGGGCTGCCGCGCCTCGCCAGCAGTATCGCGGCAACGAGGATCATGGCGGCCGCTACGACGATCGCGGGTATCGCCCACGCCCCCAGGCGCCTGGCAGGCGTTCCTTCGGATGAGGCGCCAGGATCCCGTGCCGCCGCGGCACTATCCTGGCCGGATTCGGCACGGGGCGGCTGTCCCGATGGGGCGGCGCCCTGCTTGACGGCGCCCTGCTTGACGGCGCCCGGCTGAACTTCGGCTGGTCGGGTTGTCGCGCCGGTATCCAGCACGGCGGCTGCCGGGCTGGAGACGGTTCCGGGAGCATGATCCGCCGGCGGGGCCGCCGCGAGGATCGCATCGAGGGGATCCTTCGGATCCATCGAGCGCCTGCGTCCCTTGCGCGGCGCCTTGGCAGGAGGTTCCGCCGGACCAGGTTGCGCAGGTTCCGGTACGGTTGCCGCTTCGGCCGGTGCCGGTACGGTTGCCGCTTCGGCAGCGGGGGCGGCAGCCGCGGCGATCGACTCGACCGGTTCGGGCGCGCGATACCTCGCGATCAGCCCGTCGCCGTCAAGCCCGAGGTATTCGGCGTAATTGCGCATGAACCCGACCACGTACGGTTCGCCCGGGAAAATCGTAAAATCATCCTGCTCCAGTGCGGACAGGTAACGCAGGCCGATGTTCGTGTCCTCGGCCACCCGGTCCAGGCTGATGGCGCGCGCCGTCCTGGCGTCCTTGAGCAGTGGTCCTATGCGTGCCATGTATTCAGCCTTTCCTCCATGGGCCCCGGGTCATTGAAAAAGGAAATTGTTGTAGACGTTCGCGCTCGCGGGCGCATCGTACAGGAACCTGTTCGCCGGAATGTTCTGGTTCGTGCGGATGCCCGACAGGTCGAACGCGATGCGCTCGTTGGCCAGGGTCCAGCCTTCGATCCTGCGTATGAGCAGGGTTTCCGGATTCACGGAAACCTTCAGGGTACGGAACCCCTCCGACGCCGACTTGCGGTTCAGCACCAGCCGCTGCACCATTTCGGAAGACCCCGGGTCGAGGGGCACCGGCGCGGGACTTGATTCCCAGGCCATCGTATAGCTGCGTTTCATCATGGCCAGGCCCTCGCGCGAGGCGAGCGCCGCGGCGCCCGCGCCGGTGGCGCCCGCTTCCTGCTGCAGCACCGCGCGGTACTGCGGAATGTAGACCACCAGCCGGGCTCCGTCGAACAGGATCACCTGCTCGGCGGGCACGCTGAAATCGATCCTGAGCAGCGACGGCGACTTGAAGGACAGCTTGCCCGTCATCTTTTCGGAGCCTGAATGGATGACGACCGTGCCTTCGTAATCCTCTATGCCGATGTAGCGCAGCGCCACCTTCGCGAAATACTGGTCCGCGGTCAGGATGTCCTGCGACCAGGCCGCGACCGGCGCGAACAGGCAGGCGATCGCGGCCAGCAGGAGGGCGAGGCGGCGGGCGGCCATTATCCGCGCTCCATCATCAGGGTCAGGCTCGGGGCGTCGGTGACCGCGCTCGGTCCGAAGAACTGGATGCTGCCGGGAATGCGGTAGTCGGCGTGCAGCGCCCACGCCGCGCGCCGTTCGGCGAAGTAGGTGAAGGGCTTGCCGTCCAGTTCCACCAGCGCCTTGCGGATGACCGGCTTGTCGGCGCCGTGGCGCCGCTCGATATTCATCATCGATACGAGGGGTACTCCGCCGGGGATCCATTCCGCGGCGGGCGCGGCCAGGTTGCGCACCGACGAGAGGTAACCCGAGCGTTTGTGCGCGGCCAGCAGGCAGGCGGTGAATCCGAGCGAATAGCAGTAGTCCGCGTCGAAATTCGAGGGGAAGGCGCAGCGGCCCTCGTAGCCCATGAAGTGGGTCTGCGAATCGAACTTGCCCTTGTAGGAGCCGGATGCGGCGAGTTCGGCCAGGCGGGTGGCCGTCATCGATGCCAGGAGTTTTTCGGTTTCTATGCGCGATACCTGCACGTTGCCGTGCGGATCGCGGTCCCAGACGAGCTGGGCCTGGATTTCCGCCGGCAGCGAGGCGTACACGGCGCCGGAGACGGCATCGAGCCGGGACTGCACGAAGGCGCGGCGTTCGCCTGCGTCCTTCAGGGCGCCGAAGGCGTCGGCCGAAGCGGCCAGGACTTCATTGATCTGGGCTATGAGGACCTTTACCTCGGGCACGAATTCGATCAGTCCCTCGGGGATCAGGACCACGCCGAAGTTTTCACCCTTCGCGGCACGGGCGGTGACGGCCGAGGCGACCTGGTCCACGATGGCGGCCAGGCTCATGCGCTTCGCTTCCACCTCTTCGGAGATCAGGGTGACGTTCGGCCGGGTCTGCAGGGCGCATTCCAGCGCGATGTGCGAGGCGGAGCGGCCCATCAGCTTGATGAAGTGCCAGTACTTGCGGCCCGAGGCGGCGTCGCGGCAGATGTTGCCGATGAGTTCCGAATAGACCTTGGTGGCGGTGTCGAAACCGAACGAAGCTTCGATGGCGTCGTTCTTGAGGTCGCCGTCGATGGTCTTGGGCACGCCGACCACGGTGATCGGAGCGCCGCGGGCGCCGAAGAATTCGGCCAGCAGGGCGGCGTTGGTGTTGGAATCGTCGCCGCCGACGACCACGAGTGCGTCCAGCGTGTGCCTGAGCGCCGTGGCCAGCGCCTTTTCGAACTGTTCGGGCGTTTCGATCTTGGTTCGGCCGGAGCCGATGATGTCGAAGCCGCCGGTGTTGCGGTAGGCATCCACCAGGGTGGCGTCGAGGATCACGGACTTGTCGTCGACCAGGCCGCCGGGGCCGCCCCTGAAGCCGATCAGGGTAGAGCCGGGCGCCACCTTGGCCAGGCCGTCGAACAGGCCGGCGATGACATTGTGGCCTCCCGGCGCGGGGCCGCCCGACAGGAGTACGCCCACGGTCAGGGGCGATGACGGTGCCGCGCCTGCGGCCCGGACAAAGCGGAGGAGGGGCAGGCCCCAGGTTATGGGGAACAGCGCCTTGAGGGCCGGATCGGCATCCTGCGGGGAAGCGGAGACCCCGATGGACGAGGCTTCGAGGCGCAGGGCGTCGGGAAGCTTGGGGGTATAGTCGTACCGGGCGTTATGCAAGGGCGATCGTTCCATGGCGTTTTCTCCAGGCATGAAAGTACGCGCAATTCTACCCGCACGGCCGATAAAAGAAAAGATATGCCTTCGGCATGGCTACAGAAATCGCGGCGAGATTCCGATATATTGAGGTGGATGGCGATGATGAAATCACGGTACGCGACCTTCTGCGCGGTCCTTCTTCTCTGGGCCGCGGCCGCATCCGCGGCGGCGGCTGCGGCGCCGCGCACCCACACCCTGCAAAAGGGAGAGACGCTGTACTCCATTTCCCGGCGCTACGACGTGCCCTACGAAGCCCTCGCCTCGGCGAACAGCATCGTGGATCCGACCAAGGTGCGGGTGGGCACCATACTGGTGATTCCCGCCGTGCACCTGGTCGAAAAAGGCGATACGCTGTACGGCATCGCGCGTCGCTACGGCACCACCGTGAACGAACTCATGGCGTCGAACAAGCTTGCTTCGGGCTATGTGCTCCGGCCGGGCGATTCGCTGGTCGTGCCAGGCGAACCCGCGGCAGCGGAGCCGATACCGCCGTCGTCGGCCGCCGCGCCTGCACCCATCGCTTCCCCTCCTTCGCAGGCGCCCGTGCAGGCCTCGCCGCCCGCATCTCCGGCAGCAGTCCCCGCAGCGGCCGCGGCGACTGCCGCGACCGTTCCCGCGCCGGAACCGCCCCAGGACCCCAAGGTGCCCATGCCCGCAGCCTTGCGCACACAGGACAGGACGGTCGACATGCAGACGCTCTGGCCCGCTCCGGGCAAGGCCCTGTACCTCGACGGCAAGCTCGAAGGCATCATGATCCGCGTCAAGCCGGGCGAATCCGCAAAAACGGTCGCCTCGGGCACCGTCGTTTCCGCAGGCCCTTCGCGCGGTTTCGGACAGGTGGCTTTCGTGCAGTCCAAGGCCGGTTATGTCTACGTCTATGGCGGCAACGAGACGCTCACCGTGAAGACGGGCGACCAGGTCGAATCCGGCAGGGAAATCGGAAAAATAGGATTGGATGCCAAGGACGGATCGCCCATCGCATACTTTTTCGTGTTCCGGAATGGCCAGTCGATGGACCCTGCGCTCGCACCGCGCGATTGACCGTTCGGGGTTCCGCGCTCAGCCGGTTCTGACCGCGGCTGCGTTTACCCTCAATCCGGAAAAACAACCGCTCCAACACCTCCATAAACTCGAAAATATCTCTGTATTTATTTGCTTTTATCCCGGGAGTGGAGTAGTGTAGGTCACGGCGCAACGACGGGCCGCGCGGCCCGAAGAAGTGTCGGCACCATCGGGAGGTTCTTGCTCGTGGGTGACGATGCCAAAAAAAAACGGACGGAACACTCGGGCGACATGCGCCCCATCGCCCGTCACGGTCCCGCCCGCAAGAAGAAAACCCGCCATGTCCACGACAACGAACCGCTCAGCCTCTACCTTAAGCAGATCGCGCGGTATCCCCTGCTCGACGGCGACGAGGAAAAGGAAATCGGCCGCCTGATAATGGAGGCGCGCGAAAAAATCCGCGGCCTCGACCCCGCCTGCGCGGATGAAGAGCGCGAATCCCTGGAACATGCGCTCCTGGACGCGAAAAACCGCATGATCCGATCCAATCTCAGATTGGTGGTTTCCATCGCCAAGAATTACCAGCATCGCGGACTCGGGTTGCTCGACCTGATAGACGAGGGCAACATCGGCCTCATCGAAGCGGTCGAGCGTTTCGATTATCTCAGGGGGTTCCGCTTTTCGACCTACGGCACCTGGTGGATCCGGCAGGCGATCATCAAGAGCCTGGCGGATCAGGGCAGGGTAATCCGCATTCCCATACACATGCTGAACACGATCAGGAAATGCTGGTTCGTCGCCAAGCAGCTCGGAGAGGAACTCGGGCGCTCGCCGGATCCGGAGGAGCTGGCGAAAAGCCTGAACATGGAACCCGAAAAAGTCCAGGAAATCCTGAACCTCTCGCGATCCACGGCGAGCCTCGAATCGCCGGTCGACGAGGAGAACGGAACCCTGCTCGCCGACCTCATCCGCGACGAGACCACGCTCGACCCGTTCATCGAGGCGTTCAATGTCGCGATGCGCGACACGCTCAACCTGGTCCTGAGGGATCTCTCCGAGCGCGAAATGACCATCATCCGCCTGCGCTACGGCCTTGGCGGCGAAACGCCGCACACGCTCGAGGAAACCGGCCGCATGCTCGGCATTACCCGCGAACGCGTCAGGCAAATCCAGGAAAAGGCGATCGCCAAGATGCGGGGGCGCCGGGAAATTTCGGAAATCGAATGACGCGTTGCGCGCGACGGCCGCGGTTCGGGGCCGCCGCGCGCGATGCCCGACGCCCCGCCGCGGCCGCTCCGGTCACTTCAGCAGCGCGACGATGTCCTGCCTGTTCCCCGCCACGGCTATGTCCAGCGCGGTCTCGCCGGAAATCGTGCGGCGCGAGGGATCCACGCCGATCGAGAGCAGGGTTTCCACCGCTTTCGCGTTGCCCGCCCTGGCCGCATGATGCAGGAATCCCGCGCCGAGCCGGTCGAGCTTGCCCTCGCCCGCGGCGCGCACCAGCGCCTGGAGCTTGACCGCATCTCCCTGCATCGCGAGCGATACGGGGGTGCTGCCGTCGTGGGCCGGCGCGAACGGATCGCAGCCCGCGGCGACGAGCTTTTCCATGAGCGGAACATTGCCGAGCCTCACCGCGGCGTGCAGGGCGGTTTCGGCGAAACGGTCTCGTCCGTCGGGATTGCCACCCGCGGTGATGATGGTGTCCAGCAATTCGGGGCCCAGCTGCATTTCCACCAGCAGGCGCACCGGCGCCTTTCCCTCGGAGTCGCCGCGGTTGGCGTTGGCCGGCGTCAGGAGTTCCCGCACCTGCGCGGCTCCGCGCTTGAACGCGAGCCCGAGCGGGTACTCGCCCGCGGCGTCGCGGGCCAGCACGTCGGCGCCGGCGCGCACCAGCAGGCGCACGATTTCCAGGTTGCCCGATTCGACCGCCGCGAACAGGGGAGTCTTGCCTCCGTTTTCGCGGGCGTTCATGTCGGCGTTCCGCGCCAGGAGGTCCTGCACCAGGTCGGCCCTCGATCCGCGGGCCGCGAGCGAGAGCGGGGTGTGGCCGCGGTTGTCGCGCGCTTCGATGCCCGCGCCGCGATCGGTCAGGAACCTGAGGTTCTCGCGGTGCCCCCTGCGCACGGCAAGGTGGATCGCCGACTCTCCGGCGAAATTCGGGGAATCGATCACCGAACCCATCAGGAGAAGCGCCTGCATGCAGCGCGAAGCGTCGGCGAGCACCGCCGCGTTCAGCGGGGTATCTCCCATCGCGTCACGCGCTTCGATATTCGCGCCCAGCGAGGCGAGCACGCGGACCGAATCGATGGCGTCGGTCTTGGAAGCGGCGTGCAGCGCTGTTTCGCGGGCGCGGTTAACGGTCTTCAGATCGGCGCCGCGGCCGGCGAGGTATTCGATGCCGGCGGCCAGGTTGAGCCGGGCGGCGTAATGCAGGGGAGTGTCGCCGTAGGAATCGGAGGAGGAAACCACCTGCGGCGTGAAGAACCAGTCGTAGGGCGCCGGCTTCGCGCCGAGCGCGAGGATGAGCGGATTCTCAAGCGCCGCATTCTGCGCGAAGATGTCGGCGCGGGCTTCCAGGAGTATCGCGCCCAGCGATTCCTGGTTCGTGCGGACCGCGATATGCAGGGCTCCGTCGCCTGAGTTGTTGCGCACGTTCGGATCGGCGCCCTTGGACAGGATCAGCTTCGCGACCTCGGGACTGCAGCGCATCGCGACGGCCGTGGCGAGGATGCCGTTGCCGAAATTGTCGCGCTGGCCGACATTCTCCCGCAGCACGATGCGGTCCACCGCGTCGGTGCCCCGCTGCACCGCGATCGAGAGGGCGCTTTCGCCGCGCACGTTGCGCAGGAATATGTCGGCCCCGGAGCGGATGAGGATTTCGGAGTACTGGTAGCGGCCCGTTTTCATCGCCACGAGCATGGGCGTGTCGCCGTCGAGGTTGGCGGAATTCACGGGGCCGCCCGCCGCGATGAGCGATTCGACGATCGCCGGGTCGTAGGATCCGTATACCGCGACATGGGCGGGCGTGTTGCCGCGCGCGTCCTTCAGCGAAGGATCGGCCTTGAACCTGAGCAGGAGTTCCACGACTTCCCTGCGGTACGAGGCGGGAATTTCCAGGTGCAGCGGCGTGTTTTCGCGGCCGTCGCGCAGGTCGGGATCGGCGCCGCCGGAAAGCAGGAGTTCCGCGCCGTCCTTCCATCCCGAGCGGACCGCCATGTGCAGCGGCGCGTCGCCCGAGCCGTTCTTCACGTTGGGCGACACCTTCCGCGACAGCATGAACGATGCGAACCCGTACTGGCCGCGCCCGATCGCCTCGTGCAGCGGCCCGTTTCCGTTGGAATACCTGACCGATCCGTAGTCCACCGACCGGACCGCGGTGGCGAACCAGGAAAAATCGGGGTAGGAGGGGTTGGCGCCCCTGACGATGAGCTTTTCGGCGATGCGCGCCGCCTCTATGCGGTCCGGATGCAGGAGGGCCAGATCGAGGGCCGTGCGGTTCGCCTTGTCGCGAAGCTGCGCGGAGGCGCCCAGGTCGATGAGTTGCGCGACTTCGCGCTCATACAGCCGGTCCGCGGCGAAATGCAGGATGGTCCTGCCGTCGGCGCCCGCGTGGTCGATGTTGCGCGAGTTGAATACGGCCCTTGTCATGTCCGGGCCGGCGAGGATCGCGGCCTCGGCGCCCGAGGTCTGCGCGGCGTCGGAGAGGAACGGATCGGCGCCGCGGTCCACCAGCATCTTGGCCATCGCCGTGTTGCCGCGGTCTATGGCGTAGCGCAGCGGGGTTTTGCCCGCAGGATCGAACTGGTCGGGTTTGGCGCCGAGGACCATGAGGATTTCGGCGATCTGCGGATCGCCGCGGGATACCGCGTGGTGCAGCGGATACAGGCCCTGGGCGTCCTTCGTGTTCAACTGCTCCTGGTTGGAGTAGAACTTGCGGATGCCGTCCAGGTTGCCTGAAAGGACGAGATCCGACAGGGTGGTCTCCTTTCCGGGAGGAGGAGCGGTCGCGCAGGAGGCGGCGAGGGCCGCGACCGCGGCGGCCAGGATCATGCGGCGTAGGGATCGGATCGGTGTCATGCTGCGACGGCTCCTTGTTGCGGCGGACCACCGCCTTTTTCCTGACGGGTGTCCCATTTACTGTATCGGCGTTCCGGGCTCGGGATAAAAGTCACTTAGGAGTATATCGCGGATTTATCCGACCAACGGCTCGGCTAGACGGCGCGGTCGGACGGCGCATGCCAACGGCCGCACTTGCATTCGACCTGCCCGGCAGGTAGGATTTGCCGACTGGAGGCGCTGATGCTCATCTGTTCCTGCATGCCGGCCGGCTCGATCTGGGATCCCGGCCTGGATGCGCTCGCGCGCGATCCCGCGATGGCGCCGCATGCGATACGCCAGGGGCTTTCGCCCGCCAACCTGCCTGAAGAAACGGAACTCCTCATCGTCACCGTCCTGCCCGAGGAACGGCTGGACGCGCTGCCCCGACTGAAGGCGATCTTCAACCCCGGAGCGGGCATGAACCACGTGCCGCTCGCACGTCTCGGCGCGCGCGGCGTCAGGGTCTACAACGCGCATGCCAACGCGGCCTACGTGGCGGAACATGCCCTGGCCATGACGCTCGCCCTGATGGGCCGGATCGTGGAATTCCACAACGACCTCGCGCACGGGCGCTGGCACGGTTACTGGGTCAAGGGCGGTGATTCCGACCAGTGGGAAAGCCTGCGCGGCAAGACCTGCGCCATTCTGGGCACCGGCTCCATCGGTGTCGAGCTGGCTCGCCTGCTCGCGCCCTTTTCCTGCAGGGTGGTCGGCTGGCGCCGCGATCCGTCGCGCGGCGCGCCGCCTGGATTCGACGCCCTCGCCGCCACCGCGGACGACGCGATCGCCGCCGCGGATATCGTATTCTCCGCCCTGCCGGGCACACCGGAGACGGACGGTCTCCTTTCATCGGCCCGGCTCATGGCAATGCGAGGCAAGATCCTGGTCAATGTGGGCAGGGCGTCGATCGCCGACGAAGAAGGCCTGTACCGGGCCCTTTCCGAGGGCGTCCTCGCGGGCGCAGCCCTCGATCCCTGGTACGTCTACCCGAAAGTGGGAAAATTCGGCGAACCCTCACGGTTCCCGATTCACCGTTTGCCCAACGTCATCCTGTCGCCGCATGTCGCCGGTTCGGCGCGCCAGTCCATGGCCGAGGCGGTCTCCGCCACCATCGACAACGTGCGGCGCTTCGCCCTGACCGGAGAGGCCGAGAACGAGGTGGATCCGGCCACCGGATACTGACGGGCGCGAGGACCGCCGACCGGCGCGCTGGAACAGGCCGCTGGAACAGGCCGCTAGAACAGGTCCTCGCCCGCCTCGATCAGCATGTGGCGGTACTCGGCGTAGATTTCCAGCAGTTCGTACAGGCGGTCGAAGGGAATGGTGTCGCGGTCGAAGGCTACGAAGGGCAGCAGTTCGGCCAGGCGGTCCGCGTTGAATCCCGCCTTGCCGGACAGCACCAGGATGGTCTCCAGGTCCTGCGCCTCGTCCATCGCGCGGTAGGCGAGGGCGGGGTTTCGCGTGGCGAAGAACAGCCGCGACTGGTAGCTCGCCTGCGGATCCAGCGAGAAAAACCGGGTCAGTTCGTAGTAGTGATCGGGGTTCGAGAACGCGTCGCGGATGCGCGCGCACAGCTTTTCCGACGGGATGCGCGTGTCCGAGAACAGCACGATCTGGTACAGCGTGTGCGGATTGTCCTTGCGCAGGTCGCGCGACATGCGGACCAGGCGCGACAGGTTTTCCGGATCGTCCGCGTCGGCAAGGATCGTGATCGAGTTGGCCAGCTTGCCAGGATTCAGCCGCATCCAGTCCATCTGGTCGGCCTTGCGCGCGTCCACGAAGCCGCGGTAACCGCCGCGTTCGCTCATGAAATGGGGCGCCGGCGGGCTGGCCCACTCGATATCGAAGCTTTCCTCGAAGGCGGCGACCGCGTCCGCCATGTCGTCGCCCGAAATCCAGTCCGTCGAGGTGACCCAGTAGGGCGGCTTGTCCATCCTGGCCATGCCCCATTCGTCGGCGCGCTCGCGTACCTCGGTGCCCGGCAGCAGCGACAGCGGATACAGCTCGGCGTCCTGCCCCAGGCCGTGCATGCCCAGGAAATCGAAGGTTTCTATGACCTGGTCATACCCGTCGAACGGCAGGCCCAGGATCAGGCCTGTCTTTACCACGATGCGGTTTTTTTCCATGATGGCGGCGCCGCGCTCGAATGCCGGGCGGTTCCAGGTCCGCCTGATGGCCTTCAATGCCTCGGGGTTGATGGATTGCAGCCCCACTTCGGCCGAAGCCAGGCCCGCCTCGCGGTACAGGTCGCCCAGGGCGTCCGTCACGGATTCCAGGCGCAGTTCGGCATGCAGGGTCAGGCGGCCAGAGTTGGCGCGGGCGAACCCGCGCAGGCGATCCTCGAGATCCGGCGCTGCCTGGAAGGAAGGATCCATCAGGTAGAGGTCCCGGACACCCGCGGCTCCCGCCGCCTGGATGACGGCGGGAGCATGATCCTGCGGAAAATTGCGGATTCCCGGAAAATTCTTGCCGTAGTAGCAATACCCGCACTTGGAAGGGCAGCCGCGCATGGTCTCGAGGTGCACCGCCTCGTCGGGATGGAAGCCCAGCGTGCCGGCGAGGTAGGGGTTGGGCAGGGTGGCCAGGTCGAGGAAGGAGCTCGCCTTGTATCGCCGCATCAGGGGGCGGTGCAGGCGGATATCGTCCAGGATGCGGGCGAAGGAAAGCTCGCCCTCGCCCTCTACCAGGGCGTCGAAGGGCGAGCGCTCCAGAAGGGGCATGCCCGACACGACTTCGGGGCCGCCGGCGATGAACCGGGCGCGGGGCAGCAGGGCCGCGGCGCGCGCGGCGATGTGCATGCTGCGTTCCAGGTTCCATGCGTAGAGGGTAAAGGCCACCAGGTCGGGTTCGGCTCGTGCTATGGCTTCCGCCACGCCTGAGTCCGAAGCGTAGTCCGAGGCGTCGCGCCCCAGGATGCTCCAGTCGGCGCGCGAGAGGAGGCCCAGTGATTCGGCGTAGGCGGCGAGGTAGCCGGCGGCCAGCGGCACGTTGGCGCGCGCGCCTTCCCAGCCGGGTTCCTGGACGGGCAGTTGTACGAACAGTAGTTTCATCGCGGTCCGTTGCTTCGTGTGCTTTGCGTGCTTCGTGCGAGTATCGCGGAGAGTCCCGCCGAGGTTGGAAAGCCAGGAAAGGCGTCCGACCAGGGACCCTGCAGGGTGGGGGATCCAAGGGCCCCGGCGAGCAGGGAGAGGTAGGAGGCGCGCGGCATGTCCCTGGCGCCCATCTCCGCAAGATAATCAGTATATACCTGGCTGTCGATCAGGGAATAGCCCTCGTCGGTCAGCCGGAGCGCCAGGCACAGGAATGCGGCGCGCGACGCGCCGCTCTCGATACTGAACATGGACTCGCCGAAAAACGCCCGTCCGAGGCTGACGCCGTACAGCCCGCCTGCCAGTTTGCCGCCGCGGCGCAGTTCCACGGAGTGTGCGTAGCCCAGGCGGTGCAGGTCGGTGTAGGCGTCGATCATTTCCTGCACGATCCAGGTGCCGCGCTGTCCCCGCCGCCGGGCGGTCGCACAGGCGCGGATCACCGAGGCGAAATCTCCGTCGAGCGATACCTCCACCTCGGGATCGCCGAACAGGCGGCGCAGGAGCTTGCGCGAGGTGGCGGACACATGCAAGTCGCGGGGGATCAGCGCGAAACGGGGGTCGGGGCTCCACCAGAGCAGGGGTTCTCCGGGGCCGTACCAGGGAAAGATGCCGCGGCGGTACGCCGAAAGCAGCATGCCCGGCGACAGGTTGCCGCCCTGGCAGAGTATGCCTTCGCCGGTCGCCTGCTCCACGTCGGGAAAGGGAAAGTCGTCGTGTTCGCCCAGCGGGGGAAAGATGTCCCGACGCAGGCTGGCCGCGGGGCTGTGTCTGGCCACAGGGCAGCCCCGGTCAGACGGACAGGATCGGTTCCGCCGGTGCCGTTGCCATGCCGCCGGCCCCGGCTCGACCCTCGACCCCGTCGTCGGCCTTTTCCTCGCCGGAAAGCGGCTCCACGCGGAATTCCACAGCCCCGTCCTTCAGCGCGGCGAAGGCGTGACCGCCCTCTTCCAGCCGGCCGAAGAGCACTTCGTCCACGAAGAAGGTCTTGATCTTGTCCTCGACCAGGCGCGCGACATTGCGGGCGCCGAATTCGCGCGAATAGCCCTGCTCGGCCAGCCAGCTGACCAGTTCGGGCGTGGTATCCAGGGTGACGCGCTTTTCGGCCAGCTGTACGCGGAAGTCGTCGATCGCCTTGACGACGATGCGTTCGATGATGGGCATGGGCAGGTTTTCGAAACGGACCACGGCGTCCAGCCGGTTGCGGAATTCGGGGGTGAAGAGGCGCTCCACGGCCTCGCCGAGGGCGCTGTCGGTCACCATGCGTTCGCCGAATCCGATCATGTTCTTGCCGATCTCGCGGGCGCCGGCGTTGCTGGTCATGATGAGGATGACGTTGCGGAAATCCGCCTTGCGGCCCTGGTTGTCGGTCAGGGTGGCGTAATCCATGATCTGCAGCAGGATGTTGTACACGTCGGGGTGCGCCTTTTCGATTTCGTCCAGCAGCACCACGGCGTGCGGCGTCTTGCGGATGGCGTCGGTAAGCAGGCCGCCCTCCTCGTAGCCCACGTAGCCGGGCGGCGAGCCGATCAACCGCGATACGGTGTGCTTTTCCTGGTATTCGGACATGTCGAAGCGGTGCAGGGCGATGCCGAGCTGGTCGGCGAGCCGGCGCGCCAGTTCGGTCTTGCCCACGCCGGTCGGGCCTACGAAGAGGAAGTTGGCCACGGGCTTGCCGGGCGCGCGGAAGCCGGCGCGGCTGCGCTTGACGGCGCGCACCACGGCGTCTATCGCCGAGTCCTGGCCGAAGACATCGCGCCGGAGCGCGGCTTCCAGGCCGGCCAGCCTGTCCTTTTCGGAGGAGGAAACGGAGCGTTCGGGTATGCGGGCGATCTTGGCCACCACCGTTTCGATCTCGGCGGGGCTGATCTCCAGCACCGATTCGGTTTCCTCGGGGTTGATCTTGTAGGCGTTCATCCGCGCGCGGGCGCCGGCCTCGTCCATCACGTCGATGGCCTTGTCAGGCAGGTGCCGTTCGGTGATGAACTGCGCGGACAGCTTTACCGCGCTTTCCAGGGCCTGGTCCGAGTAGCGGACCTTGTGGAATTCCTCGTACTTGGGCCTGAGGCCCTTAAGGATTTCCACGGTTTCGGCCTGGGTTGGTTCGACGATGTCGATTTTCTGGAAACGGCGCGAGAGCGCGCGGTCCTTTTCGAAGATCTTGTTGTATTCGTCGTAGGTGGTGGAACCGATGCAGCGCAGCCTGCCCGAGGTGAGGGCGGGCTTCAGGAGGTTGGAGGCGTCCATCGATCCGCCGGTGACGGCGCCCGCGCCGACGATGGTGTGGATCTCGTCGATGAAGAGGATGGCCTTTTCCTTTTTCATCAGGACGTCCACGACTTTCTTGACGCGTTCCTCGAAGTCGCCGCGGAATTTGGTGCCCGCCAGGAGGGCGCCCATGTCCAGGGCGTAGATGGTGTAGCCGCGCAGGCGCGGCGGCACGGTGCCGGCTACGATGCGCTGGGCCAGGCCTTCGGTGATGGCGGTCTTGCCGACGCCGGCGTCGCCGACGTGGATGGGGTTGTTCTTCAGGCGCCGGCACAGGACCTGGACGGTGCGCTCGATTTCGGTTTCGCGGCCGATGACGGGCTCGAGCTTGCCTGCCTGGGCTTGCGCGGTCAGGTCGGTGGCATAGCGTTCCAGAGGTCCGGGTTTGCCGCCCTTCCTGGGACCGGCCTCGCCCTCGGCCTTGCCGGCGGCCTCCTCGTCCAGCCCCTCGACCCCTTCGTCCGCATCGTCGGAGGCGATGCCGTGCGAAAGGACTTCGAGCAGTTGCAGGCGCTTGATGCCGAGCTTGCGCAGGTAATAGCCGGAATAGGTGCGTTCCTCGTCGTACAGGGATACCAGGAGGTCGGATACGTCGACCTCGTCCTTGCCGGATGATTGGGACTGCATGACGGCGCGTTCGATGACACCCTGGAAGCCCGAGGTCTGCACGGGTTCCGCGTTGCGCACCTGCGGCACCTTCTGGTCGAAGTAGGCTTCCAGGCCGTGGCGGAGCTGTTCGATATCGGCGTCGCAGCCTTCGAGCACGGCGCGGACCTTATCGAACGAGAGGCCGGCGTAGAGTATATGTTCGGGCGTCAGGTACTCGTGGTTCCTGATCTTGGCTTCGTTGTAGGCGGCATTGAAGATCGCCTGGACTTCCTGACTCACTTTCATCGGTTTACAGCATCTCCATCGTGCACTTCAGCGGAAAGCCCCGCTGGCGGGCGAGCTGGTGTACCTGCTGGATCTTGGTCGTGGCGATGTCGAAGGTGTATACGCCGACGACGCCCCTGCCTTTCCGGTGCACGTCCAGCATGATGCGCTCCGATTCCTCCAGGGTCTTGTGGAAGACGGACACCAGCACGGACACCACGAATTCCATCGTGGTGAAATCGTCGTTCAGCAGCAGCACCCGGCATTCGTCCGGGTGGCGGTGGTCGGTTTCCGCCGCATCGCGGGTAGCCACCCCGCCCTCGACCTCGATATCTCCAGCCATGTACCGCTAACATAATCATGAAACCCCGCATGAACAAGGGTATGCGCCCCTTGCCGCGGCGCCCCCGATCCGGGAGCGATGCTTGACACTGCGGCCCGCCCGCGGCGATATTCGTTGCATCGGCATTGAAGGAGACGAGTAGCGGACTTCTTCGGGATCGCCAGAGAGGGAACTCATTCAAGCCATCGCACAATGCGCTCTGGCTTGAATAGGGTGCAAGGTTCCCGGTCCCGACCCTGCGAAAACCACTCCGGAGCCGTCCCGCGTGAAAGCCGCAATGGCCGGTAATCGGGACCGGAAGCCCCCGTCACGGGCGAAGAGCGCGGATATCCGTCGCGGGTATCCGAAGTAAGGTGGCACCGCGGATCCATCGCGCGGCGGGCCTGTCAGGCCGGCGCGGATTCGTCCTTACGAAAGGGAAATTCCCTTCTCCGAGGAGCGTGTCGCCATGTCCGCCGAACGCGAAAGCCCGAGCATCGAGAAAATCCGCCATTCCGCGGCCCACGTATTGGCCGAAGCCGTCCTGCGCCTGCATCCCGGCACCAAGATCGGCATAGGTCCCGCCATCGACGACGGTTTCTACTACGATTTCCAGTTTCCCTCCCCCGTGACCAACGACGACCTGCCCGCCATAGAAAAGGAAATGCGCAAGATCGTCGCCGCCAACGAGCCCTTCGAGCGCCGCGAGGTGTCCAGGGACGAGGCGCGGGCCGCCTTCGCCGACCAGCCCTTCAAGCTTGAGCTGATCGAAGGCTTGGAGGACGGCACCATCTCGCTGTACACCCAGGGGCAGTTCACCGACCTTTGCCGCGGCCCGCACGTCGCCTCGACCCGGGAAATCCGGCCGGACGCCTTCAAGCTGCGCACCGTGGCCGGCGCGTACTGGCGCGGCGACGAAAAGCGCCCCATGCTGACCCGAATCTACGCCTACGCCTTCGAAAGCAAGGTCGCGCTGGAAGCGCACCTGAAGATGCTGGAGGAGGCGGAGCGCCGCGACAACCGCCGCCTGGGCAAGGAACTGGATCTGTTCAGCACCCACGAGGAAGCCGGCCCCGGCCTGATCTACTGGCACCCCAAGGGCGGCCGTTTCCGCGTGGAACTGGAAACCTGGTGGCGCGACCAGCATTACCGCAACGGCTACGAAATCCTCTTTACCCCGCATATCGGCAAGAGCTGGCTCTGGGAGACTTCGGGCCATCTGGGCTTCTACCGCGCGGGCATGTACTCGTCGATGAAAGTCGACGAGGACGACTACTACGTGAAACCGATGAACTGCCCCTTCCACATCATGATCTACAAGAACGGGGTGCACTCGTACCGCGACCTGCCGCTGCGCTGGGCCGAGCTCGGAACCGTCTACCGCTACGAGCGCGCAGGCTCTCTGCACGGCCTGATGCGCGTGCGCGGCTTCACCCAGGACGACGCGCACATCATCTGCACGCCGGAGCAGATCGAGGACGAGATCCTCGAGGTCCTGCGCTTTTCGCTGTCGATGTGGAAGACGCTCGGGTTCAAGGACATCAAGGCATACCTGGCCACCAAACCCGCGGATTCCGTCGGCGAGCAGTCTCGCTGGGACCAGGCGCTGGAGTCGCTGCGCCAGGTGCTGGAGCAGGAAGGCCTGGCCTACGAGGTGGACGAGGGCGGCGGCGCCTTCTACGGGCCGAAGATCG
>CAYRXK010000018.1:24236-37898 GCA_964428265.1 uncultured Treponemataceae bacterium | reverse complement strand
CGGTGCGGCCGAAGCCGCTGGAGATACCGGCGGGGTTGGGGGCATCGACGGCGCCGCGACGCGTGGCGCTTGCGGAGGCGCTGCCCGCGGGTTTGCCCGCGCCGGTGCGGCGCTTCTACGAGGCGCGCTTCCCCGATGGGCTGGAGCTGGTGGACACGGTTGTGTTCGCAGGACGCGGCAGGATCAGGCCCTTCGGCGTCTGGATGCCGGCCCGCTTCATTTTCACGCACGAAGCCGGCAAGGGCTACCGCCATTATATCGAGGCCACCTGGTTCGGCCTGCCCTTCCTGCGCGTGGACGAGGGCTATGTCGACGGCGCGAGCTTCTTCGAAAGCCCGATGGGCACTACCCGCGACGATCCGAACACGAACCAGGGAGCCAATCTGGCGCTCTGGGCCGAGGCGGGCTGGTTCCCCTCGATATGGATCACCGATCCGCGCGTTCGTTGGGTCGAGGGTGAGGCGACCGGCACGGCGGCGGCGGGCGGGACCGCAACGCTGGAGGTTCCCTACGGCGCGGAAACCGAGCGGTTCATCGTAAAGTTCGACCCGGCGACGGGGTTGATCGATACGATGGAGGCGATGCGCTTCCGCGAGGCCGGCGAGGGCAAGCCGAAGATCCGCTGGATCACGCGCAACGCGCCGATACCCGCGGATCAGAAGGATACGGTGATCGCCCGCGGTTCGGCCACCTGGGAGGACCAGGGCGGCCCCTGGGCGTACTTCGACCTGGAACAGGCGGTGTACGGCGCGGACCTGGGCGCGTACCTGCGCGCGAGGGGGCGTTAAGATGGCGGGAACGCGCGGTTCGGCGACGAAGGATGACGTGGCGGCACGGAACGGTGTGGCGGCGGCGCGCGATACCTTGGAGGCGGGCGACAAGTTCGTGTACGGCGCGGCGGCGCTGAGCGCGCTGTTCATGCTGATCGCGATACCGGCGCAGGTGCTGGTGTTCGCGCTGGTGCCCCTGCCGGAGGGCATCGGCGAGTGGTTCGCGCTGTTCGGCCGGTCGCGGATCCTGGGGTTCCTGCACGCGGATATCCTGATCCTGGCGGACAACGTCATGGTGGCGGTGGTGTACCTGGCCTTCTACCGCCTGCTGGGGCCGCGGCACCGGGGGCCGATGCAGCTGGCGCTGCTGCTGGGCGGCATCGGCATCGCGGGGTACCTGTCCTCGAACCGGGCATTCGAATTGGACCGGCTGGCGCTGCAGTGGGCGCAGGCATCAGGCGAGGCCGAGCGGACGGCGATCTCGGGAGCGGGCCTAGCCATGCTGGCCGGCTGGCAGGGGACGGCATTCGACGCGTACTACGTGCTGAACGGTATCGCGCTGGCGATCATCGCGTGGTGCCTGATCCTCGACGCGAAATCGGGTAACGCGAAATCGGGCGAAGCGGCGCCGGGTCTGGGCATCCGGACGGCGTGGCTGGGCATCCGGACGGCGTGGCTGGGCATGGCGTCGGCAATATTGATGATGGTGCCGTCCACGGCGGGCGCGGTGGGCCTGGTGTTTTCGCTGCTGTCGCTCGTGCCCTGGTATCTGTTCACGATTCGGTACGGGCGGGCGTTCCTCAGGATGGCGCGGCGAATCGGATGATGTTCCAGACGTTCAGGGCCATGAGCAGCACGAGCACGCCGATGAACAGCGTTTCGACGGCGCGGTCGCGCATGCGCGCGAGGAGCCGGGTTCCGAGAAGCGATCCCGACACGCCGCCGATGGCCATCAGGAGCAGGGCGGCGGGCGGGAATGCCGAGATGGTGCCAGCGATGAGACCGGTGACCAGGGTGGCCAGCTGCGAGCAGAAAATGACGAACAGCGAGTTGATCGTCGTTTCCTTGGGCTGCATCGAATAGAAATAGTGGAGGACGGCGATGTTGATCGGACCTCCTCCTATGCCCAGGAAGGACGACATCACGCCCAGCGCGAAGCCGATCGTCACTCCCGCGGCTTTCGCGCCCACGCGCCTGGTGGTGATCCTGGTCTTGTTGAGCATGTAGAAGAGCACGCCGAGGTTGATGGCGAGGAGGACGGCGGCCTGGGTCATTCCGACGAGGTTGTCGCGGCCGAACAGGAGGCGCGCCTGCTGGAAGAGTTCCTTGCCGGCGATGCCGCCGAAGACGGCGCCCAGCGACAGGGGGATGCCGACGGCTGCATCCAGCGCGGTGGTTTTTCCGGTTTCGCCGCTGGAGCCCCGGGCGCGGCTGGTGTCACGAAGATTGCGCGCGAGCGAAACGGTGGACATGGCCAGCACCGTGCAGCCCGATAGGAAGCTGACGGTCGGAACGGAGAGGGTGCCGAGGCTGTCCATCACGGGCTTGATGATGACGCCGCCGCCGATGCCGCTTATGGCGCCTATGGTGGAGGCGGCGGCGGCGACGAGAAACCAGATAGCGGGCAGGAGAAGAGTTTCCATCGGCGCGAAGCCTAGCACGGGTGCGGACAGTCAGTCACGACGGTACGCCTAGGCGGGCAGGCGCGGCGGCGGCCTGGGTCAGTACGCGGCTTCGGCGACGTTGTCGGTGACGGTGATCCGGGCGTCGGGGTGGCCCTGCAGGAGGCTTGCCGGGAAACGGGCGCTCGGTTCGCCGTATGCGGCGCGCCTGACCACGGCGCGGTGCCAGTCGCGGAAGCAGTACAGGCGGACCATGCGGGCGCCCATGATGGCGCGCATGCCGATGGTGACGCAGCGGCGGGGCATGGCTTCTATCGCGCCGCCGAGGTCGCCGATGGCGTTGGCCGTGAGGGTTTCGGGTGATATGTCCAGGACGCGTGTGGGGCGGTGCCGGAATTCGGCGGCCGGAATGTCTTCCGGTTCGTTGAAGGCGATGTGGCCATTGATGCCGATGCCGCCGAAGCAGGCGTCTGCGCCGCCCAGGCTTTCGAGCAGGGCATCGGTGGCCCCGGGATCCGTGGGGTCGGGGAATATGCGCTGCGATTCCGGCATGAGGAGTTCGGGGCGGATGCGGCCGTACACCTGCCGGTTCATGAAGCCGCGGAAACTGAGCTTGTGCGAAGGATCGATCCATCCGCCGTCCGGGCCGAGGTATTCGTCCATATTGAAAAACCAGGTGTTGCGCAGGTCGGTTCCCCGTTTGTTCACGAGGTCGACGAATACGGGATACTGGCCGACCGGTCCGACGGGGACTATCAGGGCCGATTGCCGGCCATTTGCGTTATGCGATTCGATAATATCGAGTATTTCCCGTGCGGCGAGTGCGAATACTTCGGAAGCCGTGCCCGCGTCGATCAGGGGGATTCGTGCGCCCTTTCCGAGGGATTCTTTCGGGATCCGGTAGAAATTGACTGTGTCGAGCATGGTCTGGCCTCCGTCAGGGCACGCGCGGTCGGTTCGGCGGCGGCGCCCGATGCGTTCAGTGCGCGCAGCACCCTCGATCCCCGGCTGGATCCGCGGGGGCATCCCGCATGCACAGGTGCACGGCCGCGGTTCTGAAGGTGCGCGGCAGGGCGAGGATATTAGGCTCCGGCCCCACGTATTTTTTCATGGCGTCGGCGAGCGCTTCCTCGAAGGTGGCGCGCGTCTTCATGCCCATGGCGCGCGCGATGCCGGGCTGTTCCGCGCCGACGATGTAGATGGCCGAGGTGTTCATTTCCGCGATATGCCCGCATGAAATCATCGAAAATGCATGGAAGGGGTGGAACGCGTTGCAGAACCGGTAGCGCCGGATGTATTCGGCGTCGGTGGCGAAATATTCTCCGTAGCGATCCATGTCCGAGAGTGTCTGCATGCGATCCTGCTGGAACATTTCGTAGACCTTGCGGTAGCCGGTGAACAGTTCGTCGTGGAAATAGCCGTTGCAGGTTGAGGCGCAGATGACGACGCAGCGGTCCGAGAGGATGCGCTTGTGGCGGATGATCTGCGCGGAGATGGCCTGCATCATCATGATGGGATTGGTGCCCATGCCGTCACCATAATGGAAGAATTGCGGCATGCCGAACACGAGCACGTCGTATTTTTTCCGCGCCCAGTGCACGTAGGTGCGGCGGTCCGCGGTCTTCCAGGCGACGGGCTGCATTTCCTTCGCCCAGCCCGAGTGGATTTCGATCTGGCGCGACTGGGTGTCGAGCACCGCGTCGCAGCAAAAGAATTTCTTGCCCATGCGCGCTTCCATGTGTTCGCCTATTTCGTCGAATTTGCGGCGCATGAGCGAGGCGGAACTGACGGGCGTGAAGTCGGGGCGGTGCATGACCGCCGGCACGTGATGCGATCCGATGGAGCGCCAGTGGGTGATGCCGGTGGCGCAGTGCTTGTAGCCGCCCGAATAGCCCCCGTAGGGGTTGCCCTGGGTGTGGCCGATGAGGATCGCGATGTCGGCCTCGTAGACATGGCGGTTCATGATGACCGGATCGCCGGAGTCGGTGGTGCCGAGGTCGACAAGATTTTCCCGGTCTTCGCTGTCGTGGTTGAGGATTTGGTGGCTGTGCCAGAATTCGTCGAACAGGGCGTCGCCCAGGACGCCACGGATTTCGGCCTGGGTGTTCTTGCGGTGCAGGCCGTTGGAGCAGATGAGGAGTATGTCTTCTTTCTTTACGCCAGCGGCGTAGAGTTCCTGCAGGATGAGGGGGATGGCGATTTTCCGGTGCGAAGTGGGTTGCTCGCCGCCTTTCACTCGATCCGGAAACACGATGACCGCCGTGGCGCCCGGGTGGGCCTGGCGGGAGAGCGGTTCCATGCCGATGGGATTGCGGATGCTGCGCAGGGTTTCTTCGGCGATACGTTCGGCGGGTAGGCAGGGCGGGTCGGGTACGGTTTCGCCAGGGATGAAGACATCGGTGCGGTCGGGCAGGTTGGCGTCGAGGGTGCCGTGGCCGTATTCGAACGAGAGCTTCATTTGTGGCCTCCGCGGGCATAGGTATCCACGATGTCGAAATACTCGTCGGGATAGAAGCCGATTTCGCCTGCGAACCGGGTGAGGGCGATGAGGCCGCCGTCGAGTTCCGGGATAGCCCCGATGGCAGCGGCGTTTTCCTTTTTCAGGCCGCCGCCGTAGACGAGGGGGAGGCCGGACTTCTGTTTGATGCCGGCGGCGATTTCCGCGATCTGGCCGGGAGAGGGCGGTGTTTTGCCCGGACCGATCGCCCAGATCGGCTCGTAGGCGAGTATTATGGATGGTTCGCCCCCATCCGACCGGGAACCGGAATGGATGCCGGCAAGGCCGCGATCCAGCTGGGCGGAAAGCACCTCCGACCGCCGGGGAACCTGTTCCGCCGTTTCGCCGATGCAGAACAGCACGCGAAGGCCTGCGGAGCGCGCGCAGGCGACTTCGCGGGCGAGCAGGTCGTCCACCGCGCGGGTGGCGGCTTCGGGGGTGGCGCCGGCGAGGGTCATGAGTTCCGTTTTGTAGCGGCGCTCTTCCGAATGGCCCACGAGTACCCAGGAGCAGCCGAGTTCCCTGGCGGCGTTCGCCGTGCGCAGCGAGGTGAAGGCGCCGAAGTTGCCGCCCGTAGCGGTGTCGGCATGGTGCACGCCCTGGCAGCCCAGGCCGAGAGGGCTTGCCGCCGGGATGGCGGCGTGCGCGGTGACGAGGTGCGCCTCCGGCAGGAAGGCGGCGAACCGGTAATCGGAGAATCCGGTCCGGCCGGCATCGGCAGCCTGGGTACGCAGCGAGATTCCGTGGTGGAGGGCCGTGGCGATGCCGGCACCCCAGCGGTGCATGGGAAACAGCCGGTTTACCCCGCCGCAGGCCGGGCTTATGTCGAACCGTTTCATATTAAGGAAGATGTAGCGCATCGCTTCTCCCGCGCGCAAAAAATTGCGCATCTGTCTCAGTCTACACCACGAAATTTCATTTGGAAAGCAAAAAATTGCGAAAACGGTGATTTTCTTGCTTTACAAATCGGAAATCATGCCGGATACTTGGCGTTGTCCGGAGATTGATGGCGAATTGCGCAAATATTTGCGAGAATGGCATTCGTCTTTCGGAAAGGAGCGCGCATGGCGGAATCGCACGGCACGGATACCATGCCTCCCGGGGGCTCCAAAAGGCCCAGGAAACTCAAGGATTTCGGGGATGGCAGCAGGGGTTCCCGGCTTGCGCTCAACGTCGGGTCCATCATCGCGGGCGTCGCGGCGTGGTACTTCATCACGAAGGTGCCCACGATAAACACCTTCCTCGCCAGTCCGAAACAGGTCTATGCGGCGCTCCTGTCCGAATCGGCCGCCAACGGCCGCTTCTTCAAGGATGTCTGGATTTCGCTGCAACGCGTTCTGGTGGGCTTCGGACTGGCGTTCGTCGCCTCCATTCCCATCGCGTTCCTGATGGGGTGGTATCCGAAGGTCCGCAGCGTGGTCGAACCATGGATACAATTCTTCCGCACGATCCCGCCGATCGCGCTCATCCCCCTGGTTATCCTGGCCATGGGCCTGGGCGAACCTCCCAAGTACACCATCATCTTCGTCGCCGCATTCCTCGTGATGGTGGTCACGATCTACCAGGGCATCAAGGAAGTGGATCGTACCCTCATCAAGGCCGCCTACACCTTCGGCGCCACCGACGGCGACCTTTTCCGGGACATCATGATTCCCGCGGCCTTCCCCTTCATCCTCGTCGGCGCCAGGCTCGGCATGGCCGCATCGCTCACGACCCTGATCGCCGCCGAGCTCACCGGCACCACGTTCGGTCTCGGCGCCCGCATCCAGGGGGCGCAGCAGTTCATGGACACGTCCATCGTCCTGTTGGGGATCATCACCATCGGCATCATCGGTTTCGTGCTGGACAAGATCCTGCTGCTGGTCGAAAAGCGTCTCACGAGGTGGAAATGACCATGGCGGATACCCTCATCAGGATCGAAGGCGTACACAAGGAATACAAGGTTCCCGGCGGGCGCGACGTGAACGCGCTTGACGGTGTCGACCTCGCAATCGAAAAGAACGAGTTCGTCTGCGTGGTAGGACCCTCGGGCTGCGGCAAGACGACCTTGCTGAATATCGTGGCTGGCCTCGAATCCTTCGATTCGGGAAAGGTCACCATGCACGGGCGCGATATCGTCGGTCCGGGCCCCGAGCGCGGGGTGATATTCCAGCAATACGCCCTGTTCCCCTGGATGACCGTCCGGAAGAACATCGAATACGGCATGAAATTCCTCCGGAAGAAGCCTGGCCAGTCCGGCGCGGGCGAGCGGTACGGCGCCGACGAAAAGGCCCGCAAGGCCAGTCATTATATCGATATGGTCAATCTGTCGGGTTTCGAGGATGCCTATCCCAAGGCGCTCTCGGGCGGCATGAAGCAGCGGGTCGCCATCGCGCGCGGGTACGCCCAGGATCCCGAAGTGCTGCTGATGGACGAGCCCTTCGGCGCGCTCGATGCCCAGACCAGGGCGCAGCTGCAGGAAGATCTCCTGCACACCTGGGAACGCGAAAAGAAAACCGTGCTGTTCATCACCCACGACGTGGACGAAGCCGTGCTGCTCGCCACGCGGGTGGTGATAATGAGCGCGCGTCCGGGGCGCATCAAGGAAATCGTGGATATCGACCTGCCCTACCCGCGCAACCAGGCGACGAAGATGGATCCGGATTTCATCCGGCACCGCAACTACATATGGGACACCGTGTACCGGATGTATCTTGAAATACGGAAATGACAGGACGCCGCGGACGCGGCGAATTGCATGAGGCGGCCATCGTGCCGACCGGGGAGGCGTATATGAGGAAAGTGATTGCGGTAGCGCTGATGGCGCTGAGTGCGGCGGCGGCGATGGCCGCGCCAGTGAACGTGCGCATCGGCATCCACGCGAACGAGGGCGGAGCCCCGCTCGCGGCGGTGGCGCGCGACCAGGGCTTCTTCAAGAAGTACAACATCAATCCGATTTTCACGATCGTGGAGAGCGGACCCGCGGAAATGACCGCGATGCGCGCGGACAACCGCACGCTCGACATCGGCTACATCGGCGCCGGCGTCGCATGGAATCCGATCGACGGCGCGGGCAACTCGCTGTCCTTCGTGTTCCTCGACGGACTTTCGAATGCGGAAATGCTTCTGGCAAAAAAAGGCGTGTTCACCGACACGAACAAGAACAAGCGATATGACTTTCCCGAGCTGTACGCGGGGCTGAAAGGCCAGACGGTGTACATCGAAGTGGGCACCACGCCCGGCGGCTGGTTCAAGACCTTGCTGGAAATGGTGAACGCCGACAAGGCGCAGGCGGACAAGCTCTGGATTTCCTGCGAGACCGCGTCCTACCTGGCCGGGTATGTCGCGCCGAATTCCAACCCCGCCAACAAGGTCACGGTGGTGAATACGCTGAACGCGAACCTGCCCGCGGGCATGGCGACCGGCGGCGGCATGAACGTGGTGGCCGGATTCTCCCCGGCGACCAGCACCATCCTCCGGACGAATCGCGACGCCGAAAGGATCGCGACCACGGTCAGCCACTTCCCCGCGGAAAAGTCCTTCCCCTCGACCTGGGTGGCAAGCGACAAATGGCTCGCCGAGAATCCCGAACTCGCGCAGAACTTCGTGAACGCGCTGATCGAAGCGGCGGTCTGGCGTGCTGAAAACATCGACGCCGCCATGCGCGCCGGTGAACAGCTCTGCCAGCGTCCGGTGAATTCCTTCGATCCGGTGAATACCGTGGCGCCCGAAAAGGACGATTACAAAGCCTGGTTCGCGAATCGTGACGGGCTCGGATACCGCTACATGAAGGCCCTCTACGAATCCAGGGTGCCGAACGTCCCCAAGGGCAATCCGGTGAAGCCCTTCGAGAAGGCGTTCAACGACAAGTATCTGCTCGAGGCATTGAAGAACCTCAAGTAAGGAACGGTGCGGAGGGGCTTGATGGATATTGAGGTTCGGACCGGGCACTGCGCCGGGCGCGTTTCCGATGGCGATATCGATCGATGGATCGGCGCGCGCGCTGATCGCATCGATTCGGTTCGCCGTGGTGAGGCCTGGGACCGGCGTTGGCTCGGCTGGTTCGACCCGGCGGTTTCCGCAAGCCCCGAAATCCTTGAATCGCTGCATGCGCAGGCGGTCCGCGTGCGCGGAATCGCCGATACGCTGATCGTCATCGGCATCGGAGGCTCCAATCGCGGTGCCATGGCGGCGATACAGGCGATGCATCGTTCGTTGCGGTCGGCGGTTCGGATTTTCTGGGCTGGCGATACGCTCAGTTCATCCGCGATGCAGGCCGCAATCGAGGTCATCAAGACCCGATCAGTCGTCCTGAACGTGATCGCGAAGGATTTCAATACCGTAGAACCGGGCATAGCCTTCAGGATGCTGCGCGGCGCGATGATCGAACGGTATGGCGACGGGTACGCTGACCGGATCGTAGCGACCGGGAGCCGCGGCCCGGGGCAGCTGCATGAATTGGCGTTGCGGCATGGCTATCATTTTCTCGATTTCCCCCGGGAAATCGGGGGGCGCTTTTCCGTGCTGTCGGAAGTCGGGTTGTTCCCGATGGCTGTGGCGGGGGTGGATATCGATTCCGTGACGGCGGGTGCCCGAAGGATGGCGGCGGCGCTGCGCAACGCCGGCCTGATGAAGGATCCGGCGATCCGCTATGTCGCCGCGCGCCACCTGTTGTTCGGCGAGGGATTCCCGATCGAGAGCCTGGTGTTGTTCGAACCCGATCTGGTGCCGTTCGCCAAATGGTGGACACAACTATTCGCCGAAACAGAAGGCAAGAACGACAAGGCCTTGTTCCCGACCTGGTTTTCCTACTCGGAGGACTTGCACGCGGTAGGCCAGCTGGTTCAGCAGGGCGGTCGGCGCATAATCGAAACCTACCTCGACCTTTTCAATGCGACGCAGGATCTGGTAATCGGCGCGTCGGACATGGTCCGGGACGGATTCGATTATTTAACGGGGAAACGCTTCGATGATCTTGGGCGGGCGGTGTACGGCGCCGCGATCGAGGCGCATGCCTCGGACGGAGTGCCCTGCATTGAACTCGTACCCGGCGGGGACGGGGCCGAAGGCATTGCCGAAGGCTCGCTTGGCGCGCTCTTCTATTTCTTCATGTACGCGGCGGCCATTTCAGCGACGCTGAACGGGGCCGATCCCTTTACCCAGGATGGGGTCGAGGCGTACAAGCGGAACATGTACCGCAGGTTGGGCAAGCATGCGTGACCGTGCGCTCCGGAGCCGGTGAAATGAACGGCAGCATGCTGATCGTGCATGGCGGCGCGCCGACCGCCGTGATAAACGCCTCGCTGTACGGGGCCATCCGCGAAGCGAAAGAAGCCGGCGAAGTCGACAAGATTTTCGGCGCGCGGAACGGGACCGCGGGAATCATCAAGGGCGACCTGATCGACCTGACCGACCTGCCGGAGGAGACCCTGGAGCGTTTGCCGCATACCCCGGGTTCGTTCATCGGCACGTCGCGGTTTCCCGTCGAGGATGCCGACTACGACCGCATCGTGGACGCGCTTATCCAACGGGGTGTCCGCTGGGTTCTGTTCAATGGCGGGAACGGATCGATGGATACCTGCGGAAAGATCGCGCGGGCGGCGGCCCGCCGCTCGGATTCGGGCGGCCCGGGTTCCGTTGGTGCCGCGGCGCTGCGGGTGGTGGGCATTCCAAAGACCATCGACAACGATATCGCGGTGACGGACCATGCCCCCGGATTCGGAAGCGCCGCCCGGTACCTCGCGGCGTCGGTCGCCGACCTTGCCCAGGATATCGCCTCGCTGCCCATCCATGTGTGCGTCATGGAAAGCATGGGCAGGAACGCGGGATGGCTCACCGCTGCCGCGGCGCTCGCCGCGCCGGAGGGGGCTCTGTACGGCAGCGACGCCCGCGATTCCCTCGGACCCCACCTGATCTATGTGCCGGAAGTACCCTTCGACGAGGAGCGTTTTCTCGACGAGGCGAAAACCCTGTACGATCGGTTCGGAGGGGTGGTGGTGGTAGCGAGCGAGGGCTTGCGCGGAGCGGACGGGAAACCGATCGTGCCGCCGATTTTCCAGGTGGGGCGTTCCGTTTATTATGGCGACGTATCGGCGCACCTGGCGAACCTGGTCATCAGGAGGCTGGGCATCAAGGCGCGCAGTGAAAAGCCCGGCGTACTCGGGCGCTGCGCGATTGCCCAGCAATCCGATGTCGATCGTGACGAGGCGATCGTGGCGGGACGCGAAGCCGTGCGGGCCGCGCTCGGCGGGCATACCGCGGTGATGGTCGGTTTCCGCAGGGTTTCGGAAATGCCGTATCGTTGCGAAACGATGCTGATCCCCGTCGATGAAGTGATGATGCATGAGCGCCGGCTTCCGGTTTCCTACCTGAACGCGGCGCGAAACGGGATAGACCCGGAATATCGTGCGTGGTGCCGACCGCTGATCGGCGCCCCGCTGCCGGGAATGGCCGCACGGCCGGGGAGCTGACGGAATACCATGGCCGTGAAACTCAAGGATATCGCCCAGGCCGCGGGAGTATCGATTTCCACCGTTTCCCGCATCCTCAATCGCGATCCTTCCCGGAAAACGGGAGACGCGACCAGCCGCAAGGTACTGGAAACGGCCCGCGAAATGGGGTATTTCGCCGAGAATCTCGCGCGCCTGCGCGATCATGGAGAGGATGGCGCCCTAGAGGCCGGCATAGCCGCCGAACGCGCTCCCGCCTATGCGGAACGGAACGATGCCCAGGTTTCGGGCTCCATCGCCTGCGTGTTCACCTCGGACCACGAATCCTTCGTGTCGCCGTTTTTTTCATCACTGCTCGCGGGAATCCAGCACGAACTCGAACGGATGGGCGCGACGCTCAAGTACCGGTTTTTCGTGATGAACATGAAAGATCGAGGATTCTCCGGATTTCTGGAATCGACCCCGCTGGATTGCGGGATCATGCTGGGAAGGACAAGCCTCGAGAATATCGTCCGCCTTCGTTCGCGGATTCCCAACCTGGTCTATGCCGGCGTGAACAGCATCGGCAACGAGATGGATGAAGTGCTCTGCGACGGCTACGAAGGCGCGCGCTGCGCGGTACGGCACTTCGTCGGGCTGGGCCACCGGGAAATCGGGTTCATCGGCTCGACCCTGCGCAAGTACCAGGTGTTCAACGAGCACCGCTACCAGGGCTATCTGGACGAACTCGCCGCCTCGGGGCTGGAAGCGCGGGATGAATTCGTGATGGAAAGCCTTCTGACTTCCGCGGACGGATACGAGGCCATGATCGCGCTGGTCGATCGCGGCAGGCTGCCTTCCGCCCTGTTCTGCGGCAACGATACCGTGGCCCTGGGCGCCATGCGGGCCCTGCACGAGCGAGGGATTTCCATTCCCGGCGATATTTCCGTGATGGGATTCGACGATATCGAGACCGCTTCCTTTACCAAGCCCGCCCTGAGCACCATCGCGGTGCCGACCAAGGAACTCGGAAGACTGGCGGTAAAGGTCATGTTCGATCGGCTGGAATCGGGGCGGGACTATCCGATACGGGTAAACCTTCCCTTCCGCCTCGTCGACCGCGAGAGCTGCAGGCGGATTGCCGATGCATGAACGACGCATGCTGCTTGCAGGCGGTATGGTGCTGTCGGGCGATGCGTTCGTTCGGGCAGACCTGCTGGTTGCGGGCGGCAAGATAGGATCGATCCTGCCACCGGGCGCGGGCCTTGCCGCTGTCGGCGGCATCAGCTCCATGCAGGAGGATTGCGAGGTGATCGATGCGGCCGGGATGCGCATCCTGCCCGGGTTCATCGATATCCACACGCATGGCGGTTCGGGAGTGGATTTCAACCATGCATCCCCCGACGAAGTCCGCCACGCGGCGCGGTTTTTCGCCGCGCAGGGAGTCACCGGCTTCCTTCCCACCATACTCACCGACGACCCGGACACGATGCTGCGGCAACTGGCCATCGTTTCCGATCCCGCCGTCCTTCGCGACTGCCCGCATATCATGGGCGTGCACCTCGAAGGCCCCTTTCTCTGCCCCCTGTACAAGGGCGCCCAGCCGGAGCGGTATCTGCGCACCTGCGACCTGGCGCTCTTTTCCCGGTTCCAGGAAGCGGCGCGCGGCAGCATACGCCTGGTCACCTTGGCGCCGGAAGTCGAAGGCGCCGAGGATCTGACCCGCGCGTTGACCGCGATGGGGGTGCGGGTGTCCGTGGGGCACAGCGCCGCCAGCTATGAACAGGCCATGGCGGTCATCCGCGCGGGCGCGGTTTCGGCGACCCACGTGATGAACGCGATGAAGCTCCTGCACATGCACGATCCCGCCATCCTGACGGCCGTCCTCGAATCCGACATCTACGGCGAAATGATCTGCGACGGGTTTCATCTCTACCCGCCGATCGTGCGCCTGCTCCTGAAAATCAAGGGCCGCGACCGCATGATCGCCGTGACGGATTCCATCATGGCGGCGGGGCTGCCCGACGGGGAATACCACCTGGGTGTGAACGATGTCGTGGTGCGGGGCGGGGATGCCAAGCTGGCATCGAACGGCATGCGGGCGGGCAGCACCCTCACCATGAAACGCGCCGTGCGGAATATCGGCGAGTACAGCGGCCTGGGGCTGGAGGGGATTTCCCGCCTGGTATCCGAAAATCCGGCGCGCATGCTGGGCGTCGTGGCCGAACGCGGCACGATCGCGCCGGGCACACGCGCCGACCTGGTGCTGCTCGATCCGGCGCTCGAGGTCGCCATGACGATTTCAGCCGGTCAGGTGCTGTTCAGACGCTGATCCGCATGCTGTGGCACTGGCTGCCCGGCGCGGC
>CAYRXK010000018.1:10576-24136 GCA_964428265.1 uncultured Treponemataceae bacterium | reverse complement strand
CCGGCGCGGCTTTGCCGGCGCGGCCGTGCGGGCGCGGGGCAGCCGGCTCGCCGAAACCTTACTTCAGCTCGGCCAGGAGCTTCTGCGCGTTGCGGTTGCCCATCGACGCGGCTTTCTGAAGGTCAGTTCGTGCCTGGGCGGCGCGGCCGGTGTCCTTGTAGAGCTGGCCGCGGTAGTACCAGGCGTTGCTGGACGCGACGGGATTGGTGCCGTACATGGCCATGTACTCGTCGAACAGCTTTTCGGCCTTCTTGCGATCCTGGCCCGCGATGCCCGGCAGCACCTGCCAGAAGCGGCCGAGGCCGAGGATGGGGCCACCGTCCTTGTAGGTTTTGTCGAACTTGTAGGAATTCTCGAAGCCCATCTGGGTCTTGTTCTTCAGGCCCTCGGCCAGGGCGGTGATGATGCTGACGCAGTCGGAGTAGGTGCCGACCGAGGTCGCGTACCAGTACCAGCCTTCGACGCCGGAGGGATTCAGCTTGAAGGCGATCTCGCCGTATTTCATGCCGTCCTTCGCCACGGCGCGGGCGGTTTCCTTCCAGCCGGCGACCTCGTTTTCGACCAGGTAGTCGCCGTATTCGCGGGATGCCTCGGCGGCCTTCCAGTTCGCGGCGTAATCCGCCGGAGCCGCGGCGGCGGCCCTGGTGGTGGCCTGGTAGGCGGCCTTGAGGTCGGCCTCGCTCTCGGCGGCGGCGGGCAGGATGGAGCAGAGCAGCAGCACGAAGGCCAGCGTGACGAATCGGCGCATGTGGTTTCTCCTATCGTTCGAAATCTGGGGTGCGCGGGGGCAGTTGCACCCTATACGCGGCCTGACACGAAGTCAAGATCGTGTCTATAATCCGGCTATGGATAACTCTACGCTTATCATCGTCGCGGCGGCCGTGGTCGCCTTTCTGGTCGTGAAGAAGATTCAGTCGGTGCCCCGCACGCCGCCGGCCGAGGTGGCCGCGAAGATCAAGGCGGGCGCCCGCATCGTGGACGTGCGCACGCCGCAGGAATACGGCGCCGGGTCCTACAAGAAGTCGCGCAACATCCCGGTGGACGCCCTGGCCGGCCGCCTGGGCGAACTGGAGCCCAGGGACAAGCCTATCGTGGTCTACTGCGCGTCCGGCGCGCGCAGTTCGCAGGCGGCGCGCATCCTGAAAAAGGCGGGATTTACCGACGTGTCCAACGCGGGCGGCTTGTCGGAGATGCCGCGCTGACGGAGGCCCCGGATGCCGCGGCCGGCTCGGGCGCCGCTGTACCGCTTGCGGCTATCGGCACGGTTGCCGCGCCGACCCCCGCGCCGACCGCAGGGGTCCGCCTGAGGGCGGACACCCAGGTCGCCCTCGATATGAGGAACAGGGCGATGCCGCCCGCCGCGTAGTTCGAAAACAGGTTGCCCCAGAACACCGCGGAGTGCCCCAGCCATCGCTCCGTGACCAGGATGAAGGCGTAGCGCAGCAGCCAGATGCGGAAGAGCCCCAGCACCAGCGGCACCCGCGTGCGGCCCAGGCCCACGAAGGCGCCCTGCGTGCAGATCGTCGCGGCGAAGCCCACCACCGAAAAGGTCGAAATGCTCAAGGCTTCGTTGGCGATGGCCAGGACTTCGGGCCTGCGGGTGTACAGCAGCGTCAGGCGCGGCGCCAGCGGTATGATGACGGCCATGATGGCGACGGCGGTGGCGAGGCTCATGGTCAGGCCGCGGTAGAAGGCCGCGCGGGCCTTGGCCGGATTGCCGGCGCCGATGTTCATGCCGACCATGGCGGTGATGGATGACGAGAATGATCCCGGGAGGATGTAGCAGATCTGGCTGATGCTGGTCGCGATGCCCTGTCCGTTGATGACCACGGGGCCGTATTTGGCCAGTTCGGTGTTGATCAGGAAAAAGCCCAGGTTGAGCATGGCGGAATTGAGCATGGCCGGAAAGCCGACGCGCATCAGTTCCCGCACCAGGGCCGGATCGAATCGGAATCCCTTCAGGTCGAGGCGGTCCGGCCCCCGCTTTACGAACAATTCG
Source organism: uncultured Treponemataceae bacterium (assembly GCA_964428265.1). GTDB lineage: Bacteria > Spirochaetota > Spirochaetia > Treponematales > Rectinemataceae > CAYRXK01. The sequence continues at coordinate 22,137 of CAYRXK010000018.1, read as the reverse complement.
TGGAACATCCACAGGGTGATCAGGAAATTGGCGCCGAAGGAGGCAAGCGCGCAGCCCACGATGCCCATCCTGAGCCAGGCGATGAACACGGCGTTGAAGATGACCTTCAGGACCAGCATCAGCACCATGCGGATAAAGGGCGCCTCCGGATGGCCCGAGGCGTTCTTTATGCCGTTGTAGATCGACTCCATGAATGAAAAGGGCAGTACGAAGGCGTACAGCGAGAGGTAGAGCAGCACGTTGGCCGCGATGCGCGGATCCACCCGGGTCGAGATGGCGGCGCCGGACAGGGCCAGCAGCGGCGCGCCGAGCAGCCCCAGCACCGAACCGACCGCCACGATCTGCGTGGACGCCTTCCTGGACCCATCGAAATCGCCTGAACCGTTCAGCTGGCCGAGCATGGCCATGGCCGCGACGGAGAGCCCCATCGCCATGGCCGACACCAGGTTGATCACCGGTTCGCTGAAACTCACCGCGCTGGCCACCAGGGGCCCCTCGACATTGTTGATGAACAGCCCGTCAGCCAGGGGCATCATGGACTGCACCAGCCCCAGCATCAGGCCGGGCGCCGCCAGGGTCATGAGGGTGCGATCCATGGGTCCGTTGAGGATGAGATCGCGGCGCTCGGCGGTGGATTGGCGGAGGAATGGAAGTTTCACGGAACCTTGTCCTTGCCCGAAGGTCGATTGGTTATGATACTTGTTCTAACGACATCCGGGGCGATGATCAAGCGATTTCCCCGCCAGGGGCACGGGGGTCCGATGCAACAGCGTCCGCAAGCTTCGCATCACCGGGGGGCAGCCTGGTACGACGAGTGTTTCAGGCGACTGGCGCGCCTGCAGGGCGGAGACCCGGGATTCTTCATCCTGGCGGTGCACGCCTTTGTCGAGGATTTCCTGCGTTCGACGATGGAACCCAACCAGGGCGACTTTTTCGGGTTCAACGAGTACCTGCAGGAGCTCAGGCGCGTCATTCTGAGCGAATCCGACGGCTGGGTGCCCGATGTGGGGGTGCTGGACCTGATGCGCCAGCAGCACCAGATCACCAACGACGTGCGGCACCGCTTCGCCAAGGCCACGGTGGAGGACGCGCGCGCCGCCACGCACCATCTGCGCAGGTTCTGCCAGCTGGTGGGCATTCCGGACACGCGCACCCTGCGCAAGCTGCAGAAATACCTGCACGCCTGGGAAGACCGGCGCAGCTACCCTGAAGTGCTGAAGGAACTGAAGGACATCGGCTACAAGTTCCAGCAGGAGCGCAAGAGCGCCATGGAAATGGCCCAGCGCGTAGCCCGGCTGGAGGCGGCCCAGGCCGAGGCGGTGGCGCTGGCGGACAGGGTGCGCGCCATGGACCGCGGCATCCGCGAACTGGAACGCGAACTGGAAGCGGCCACGCAGGAACGCGACGAGCGCCTGGAAGCCTTGCGGCGCGACCGCGCGGAACTGGCGCGCAACTACCGCGCGGCGCAGGAGCGCATCACCTTGTACCGCGATGCCCAGGACTACCTGAAGGCCCTGTCGAGGTTTACGGTGCTGTGCCGCAGCCGCGCGGACTACGAGCGGAGCCTGGTGCTGCTGACGCCCGCGCAGGAAGAGGTGATCGCCCAGATAGACCTGGACGGTGATTTCCTGATCAAGGGGGCGGCCGGCACCGGCAAGACCCTGATCCTGCTGCGCGCCGTGGCCAAGGCGAAGGCTGGCCCCCCCGGAACCGCCACGGGTTCCCCCGGCACCGGGCCTGCGCAGGCCGCGACCGGGCACGCGCAGGCCGGTACCAATCACGGCCCCGCGGCGCCCGGCGCCATCCTCCTCACCTATACCTCCACCCTGGTCAAATACGACCGCTATCTCTCCGACATCATGGCGCCGGGCGCGGCGCCCGACCGTACGCTCACGGCCGACGCCTACCTGCGCGAACGCCTGCACGCCTTCGAACCGGACGCCGCGATCGACTATGGCATCGCCCGGCACCTGGCGGAGCGCGCTGCCCACGAACTGCCGGGGCTCGTCGCCGCCAGCGGTCTGGGCGCGCGCGAACTCGTCCACGAACTCGAGGACTTCATCTGGGCCAACGCGCTCACCCGCGCCGAATATGTCGACGGCATGATCGAGCGCCGCGGCATGCGCCACCCGCTCGGATCGCGCCAGCGCGTCGCCGTCTGGGAACTGGGCGAAACCTTCGCGCGCGCCATGGCGCGGGATCGGCGCTATTCGCAGGCCTGGTCGCGCATCGTGCTGCTGGGGCGCATGGCTGCGGCCGGAGCGCCGGCCGCCGAAGTTGCCGATCCGCGCCTCGCCGCCGTAGACCCGCGCCTCGCCGCCGGAGATCCGCGCCTCGCCGACACGGACTACCTCTTCATCGACGAGGCGCAGGACCTGTCCGCCGCCGAGCTCCGCGTACTGAAGGCATGCGCGCGCCGCGCCGTCATCCTGGCCGGCGATTCAGACCAGTCGATCTACCAGCCGGGCTTTACCTTCAGGCGGGCGGGCATCGACATCGCGGGGCGCACCCGCGTCCTGACCACCGATTTCCGCAGCACCACCGCCATCCACGCGCTGGCCGAGCGCTACCGCGCCCTGACCCCGGGAGCCGATCCGGACAGCTTGCCGGAAGCTTTCAAGGACGGCCCCCTGCCCGAGCTGTTCACCGAGCCCGATACCGACCGGCTGCTGCAGCTCCTGGCCGCGCGCGCCCAGCTCTGCGTCGAGCGCCTCGGATACGCGCCCGAAAACATCGCGGTCCTGGTTCCGTCGAACGAGGACATGCCGCAGGTCGCCGCCAGCCTCGACCGGGTCGGATTTTCCACGGTCAACATCAAGGCGTCCGAGTTCGAGTTCGACCAGGCGGGCGCGGTCAGGATGAGCACCTTCCATTCGGCCAAGGGGATCGATTTCCCGGTGGTGCTCGCCCTGCTGCACCGCCCGCCCTACGTCGGTTCCGGGTGGGACGACGCGACGGCCGACCGCATGGTGCGCAACCTCGTCTACGTGGGCATCACGCGGGCCATGGACCACCTGGCGCTGTTCATGCGGGGTACGGGTACGGGCGCCGGCGCGGGTGCGGCAACGTACCCTGCGCTGGACGATCTTGCGGGATGTTTCGGTTGAGGGGGGCGGACGGCTGTCCATGCCAGCCGCCCGCCGTCGAGGCGCAGCCCCAACTTCGGCGCGCTCCTTACTTCGGCGCGCCGCGCACTGTCTCGTAGGGCCAGTCGATGATGCCGCCCAGGTCGTACAGCTTCGTGTAGCCCAGCCTGGCCAGCGCTGATACCGCCGAGCGGCTGCGGTTGCCCGAGCGGCAATACACGATCACCGTGCGGTCCTTCCAGGGGCCGATCGCGGCGGCCGCGGTGGCGGCGTTGATCCGGTCCACCGGCAGCAGCACGGCGCCGGGTATGCGCACTTCGTTGAATTCCTGGAGCGTGCGCACGTCCAGCAGCAGGGGGCCCTTGTTCGCGGAGGCCGGACCGGCGGCGGACGAGGCGGCCAGCAGTTCGCGCGCCTCCTTGGGGTTGATGGGCGCTGCCCAGGCGACGGAGACTGCGGCAAAAAGCGACAAAGCCCACAGAAGTATCGTTCGTTTACGCATATGCACCTCGGTAGTCACTCAATATCATGAAAATACTATATATTGATACTGGCGCCAAGTGCGCCACATGAACGACAGGCGGCGCGCTCCCTCGTCGGTGTCACGAACCTTGCGCTATTGCCCCGGGGCTGTCCGCGTCAGTATGTTCTTCCCATCACAATGCCGGTCCGTCCTCAGGGAGCGCCGGCATCTGAGGAGCGCATCGTGCAGATCAAGCAAACCCCCCGGAAACCCCTGGTCTATTATTACCTCGCCGTCATGCTGGCGGTGGTGATCCTGAACACCTTCGTGTTTCCCTCCATGATGAAGGGCCAGGTCACCAAGGTCGACTACGGCACCTTCCTCGCCGGCGTCGACTCAGGCCAGGTCAAGACCGTCCAGATCGAGGAACAGCAGATCACCTACAAAACGGTGGATGCGCAGGGAAGGGAACAGTATTTCCTCACCGGAAGGATCGAGGATCCCGGCCTGGTCCAGCGCCTGTACGGCTCGAAGGTGGAGTTCAGCAAGGTGATCCCCCGGCAGGAAATCCTGCTCGGGTCCATCCTCGGCTGGATCCTCCCCCTCCTGCTCTTCGTCAGCCTCGGGCAGTTCCTGACCAACCGCATGATGGGCGGCAAGATGGGCGGCCTGGGCAACGCCATGTCCTTCGGCAACAGCAAGGCCAAGATTTATGTCGAGGCGCAGACCGGCAAGTCCTTCGCCGACGTGGCGGGCCAGGAAGAAGCCAAGGAGGCCCTGCAGGAAATCGTGCAGTTCCTGCACAATCCCGGGAAATACAAGGAAATCGGCGCCAGCGTGCCCAAGGGCGCCCTGCTGGTGGGGCCCCCGGGAACGGGCAAGACCCTGCTGGCCAAGGCGGTGGCGGGCGAATCCAAGGTGCCGTTCTTCTCCATCTCCGGATCGGAATTCGTCGAAATGTTCGTCGGCATGGGAGCGGCGCGGGTGCGCGACCTGTTCAAGCAGGCCAAGGAAAAGGCGCCCTGCATCGTGTTCATCGACGAGATCGACACGATCGGCAAATCGCGCAACGCGGGCGGTTTAGGCGGCAACGACGAGCGCGAGCAGACGCTGAACCAACTCCTGACCGAAATGGACGGCTTCGAGGCCGACAAGGGCGTCATCATCCTCGCGGCCACCAATCGCCCCGAAACGCTGGACAAGGCCCTGCTGCGCCCGGGGCGCTTCGACCGCCGCATCCCCGTGGAGTTGCCCGACCTGGCCGGCCGCGAAGCCATCCTCGCGGTGCACGCCAAGAAAGTGAAGTTGGACGATTCGATCGACCTGAACGCCATCGCGCGCGCCACCGCGGGCGCTTCGGGCGCCGACCTCGCGAACATCATCAACGAGGGCGCGATCCGCGCCGTGAAGATGGGCCGCGACAAGGTGAACCAGAACGACCTGGACGAGTCGGTCGAGGTGGTCATCGCCGGCTACCAGCGCAAGAACGCCGTCGTGTCCGACAAGGACAAGCTGATCATCGCCTACCACGAGATCGGCCACGCGCTGGTGGCCGCGCGGCAGAAGGATTCGGCGCCCGTGCACAAGATCACCATCGTGCCGCGCACCTCGGGCGCCCTGGGCTACACGATGCAGGTCGACGAGGCCGAGAAGGTGCTGCTTTCGCGCGAACAGGCCTGCGCCAAGATCACCACCTTCATGGGCGGCCGCGCGGCCGAGGACGTCATTTTCGGATCGGTCACCTCGGGCGCCTCGAACGACATCGAGCAGGCCACGCGAATCGCGCGCGCCATGGTCACCCGCTTCGGCATGAGCGACGAGATCGGCATGATGGCCCTGGAAACGGTGATGAACCCCTACCTGGGCGGCGACGCGAGCCTGCAGGCATCGCACGAGACGGCGGCCATCGCCGACCGCGAGGTGCGCAAGATCCTGAAGAACGCCTACGAGGAAGCCAAGCGCATCCTGCGCGCCGACGAGGCCGCGCTGCGCGAGCTGACCGCCCGCCTGATGGAGCGCGAAACCATGTCCGGCGACGAGTTCCGCGCCATCCTCGCGGGCGCCGGCCGCGACGGCGCGGCGGCCGCGGATCAGGCGCCGGCAGGCGGCGAAGCGCCGGCGAGCGCCGCCTCGATATCGGCCTCCATCGATTCGGGAGCGGTCGTGGGCGCATAACGCGTTACGCGCTTCGCTCCCGGGGCGACGAGGAACTTGGTGAAGTTCCACTTGATCGCGTCCCCCAGCAGGCCCCCGGTGCGCTTGCGCAATTCGGCGAAAAGCGGGTGCGCGCCGGGGCCGTTCACGTCGGTCTTGGCCATCAGGGGAAAGCTGACGCCGTAGTTGATCTCGCAGAATTGCGCGATCTCATCGTTGTCGCCGGGTTCCTGGTGCGCGAACTGGTCGCAGGGCACGCCGATGACCACCAGGCCCCGGTCGCGGTACTTGCGGTGCAGTTCCTCAAGCCCCTTGTACTGGGGCGTGAAACCGCACTTGCTGGCGGTATTCACGATCAGCAGGACCTTGTCCTCCAGGCCGGCCAGTGGGAAATCCGCGCCGCGGTTGGTTTTCATGGAATATCCGTACAGGGAATCCGCGCTCATGATGGTCTCCTTTTCTGGTTTGATCCATGGAATATACCCATGGAGACCGACGGTCGGAAACGCGCAGCCGCACTTGCCCCGTCCGGTTTCATGGACTAGGATTGATGCAGGCGGAACGGGAGGCGATCGCGTGCCGAAGCGTTTGATCCGCGGGTTCATGAATCGCATAACGCAACGCGGCCGGGCCGCCGATCGGCCCCCCTCGCGGGACCGCCTTGCCCGCGCGGATTCCCTGCGCGTCATCGTGGTCTACTTCGTCATGGGATTCGCCTGGATCCTCCTTTCCGACCGCCTCCTGGAGGTTATGGCCCCCGATCCGCAGGTATACCAGCGATTCCAGCTGTACAAGGGCTGGTTCTACATCGTGGCGTCCGCCTTCGTGTTCTACCTGATCCTCCTGCGGAATTTCCGCGCCCTTCGCGGTTCGTCGGAAACCATCAGGCGGGACAACGAGCGCCTGGAACGCATGGTGCGGGATCTCACGGCGGCCCGCCATGAACTGGACCGCGAAAAGGAAGCGCAGGTGGTGCTGGGCGAAAACCTGCGCCAGGGCCGCGATCTTCTGGACAACCTCATCCTGAACGCGCCCACCTTCATCATGGTGGTGGGCACTGATGGCCTGGTGCAGCAGTTCAACCCCTTTGCCGAGGCGCTTACCGGGTTCCGCGCGGCCGAAGTCATCGGGCTTCCGGTCCGGGAAGCGCTGCTGCCGCCCGAAGCCAGGGCGCAGGCCGGCGCGCGGTTCGCGGACCTGATGACCGGCGCGCGGGTGCAGGCGGTGGAAATGCCCGTCTTGACCAAGGACGGGGGCGCGCTGCGGCTGCTGCTCAACCACAGCGTCCTGTACAACGGCAAGGGGCAGATCCTGGGCGTATTGGTCATCGGGGCCAATATCACCGAGCGGCAGCGCATGGAAGAGCGCCTGCTGGGGCTAGCCTACCGGGACCGGCTGACCGGCCTGCCCAACCTGGCCCGCCTTTTCGACGAGGGACCCTCCATCCTCCGCGGCGCGGAACTTGCCGGCCGCAAGGCCGCCCTCTGCTACCTCGACCTGGACAATTTCAAGCACATCAACGAAACGCTCGGCCACGACACCGGCGACATGATGCTGCGCCACCTGGCGGGACTGCTCGGCGCACCGCCCGACGCGCGGGCCGTGCCCTACCGCCTTGGCGGCGACGACTTCGTGCTGCTGCTCTCCGACCTCGCGGATACAGGCGAAGCCGGCAGGATCGCCGAATCGGTCCTGCGAAGGATCGGCGCGCCATGGCGGCACGACGGCAAGCTCTTTCATGCGAGCGCGAGCGCGGGCCTGGCCTTTTACCCCGATCATGCGTCCACGATCCAGCAACTGCTGCAGAACGCCGACGCGGCCCTCTCGCACGCCAAGGCCCGCGGCAGGAACACCCTGGCGGTGTACGACAGCGCGATGCGCGAATCGTCGTGGAATCACCTGCGCCTTCACGGGGCGGTGCAGGAGGCGATCGCCAACGGCGGATTCGAGATGCACTACCAGCCGGTGGTGCGCATGTCGACCGGGCGCGTGGAAAGCTTCGAAGCCCTGATCCGCCTGCCGGACGGCCGGGGCGGCTGGATTCCTCCATCGGAGTTCATCCCCTTCGCCGAAAACTCGGGCCAGATCGCGCCGATCACCGCCTGGACCGTCCAGGCGGTCTGCTCCTTCAAGAGCCGGCTGCATGAGGAAGGAATCCGCGAGGTTCCGATCACCCTCAACATTTCGGGACGCCTGATCATGGACGGCTCGGCGATCGAGCTCCTTGATGGGATGGGTGCCGGCGCCGGAGGGACCTGCCGCGGCATCGACCTTGAGGTGACCGAAACCGCCGCGGTGATCGCGTTCGACCGCAGCATCGCCGTGCTCGAAAAACTCAAGGCCATGGGATTCGGCATCCTGCTGGACGATTTCGGCACCGGCTACTCGTCGATCACCTACCTGCGCAAATTGCCGGTCGACAAGGTAAAGCTGGATCGCGGCTTCCTTGCCGACATCGAAGCCAGCGATCGCCAGAAGCAAGTGTACCGGGCAACGGTGGGCCTGGCGCACATCATGGGCCTGCCCGTGGTCGCCGAGGGAGTGGAAACCGAGGCGCAGAAGGCTTTCCTGGAAGAGTCGGGCTGCGAATACGCCCAGGGTTTCCTGTACGGCAGGCCGGTGCCCGAAAAAGAGGCGCGCGCGCTGCTCATTCGCTCTTGAATCCCGACTCGGCGAGGATATACTGCCCTTTGGCCCCGATGTCGCCGCGCGGGCGACCGGTGCGCCGCATGTCGTAAAGGAGGTATCTCATGAACGTATCCCGGCGTCTCATCCTCGGGCTGCTGCTCGCGGTCATGGTCGCGGGTCTGGGCGCCCAGACGGTCACCATCACGTATTGGCAGTACACCTACGAATCCAAGGTAAAACTGGTGGACGAACTCATAAAGAAGTTCGAGGCCGCCAATCCCGGCATCAAGGTGGAACAGGTCAATTTCCCCTACGAAAGCTTCAACCAGAAGGTCGCGGCCGCCATTCCCGCGGGCGAGGGGCCCGACGTCATCACCCTCTTCTACGGCTGGCTTCCCATGTACGTGAAGGGCGGCTATCTGCAGGAGCTTCCGGCGGAATTCAACAAGGCGTTCTTCGATAAGAACTTCTATCCCTTCGTCGCGGAATCCGTGGATTTCGGCGGCAAGTACTACTCGGTGCCCACCGCGGTGCGCACGCTGGCGCTGATCTGGAACAAGAAATTGTTCAAGGAAGCGGGCCTCGATCCGAACAGCCCGCCCAAGACCCTGGAAGAGCTCGTAACCTACGCGAAAAAGCTTTCCAAGTATGACGCGCAAGGCAACCTGGTGCAGGCGGGCCTGCTGATGCAGCCCTCGGGCCAGGGCCACAGCTGGCTGCGCGAAGTGCTGTTCCGCCAGTTCGGCAACACGCCCTACACTCCTGACTACCGCAAGGTCGCCTACGCCGACGCCAACGGCATCAACGCGTTCCGCTGGTACACCGACCTGATCACCAAGGACAAGGTCGGCTACCCGAACTTCGTCACCGACGATGTCACCGCCTTCAAGTCCGGCAAGGGCGCCATGAACATCGACGGTTCCTTCCGCATCGCCACGCTGAACGCGGTCAAGGACCTGGAATGGGGCGTCGCGGAGCTTCCCGCGTACAAGGGCGTCAAGTCCAACTACGCCTCGTACTGGACCCACGGCATCGTCGCCGGCAGCGCGGGCAAGAAACTTGAAGCTTCCGTGAAATTCCTGAAGTACATCACTTCGCCCGAAGTCCAGGAACTCTGGCTGCAGAAGGTGGGCGAACTGCCGGCCACCCCGGCCCTGTCCGAAAAGTACAAGACCGATCCGACGGTTTCCCCCTTCCTGAAGGGCCTGGCCTACGCCAAGGCCTCGCAGTTCGTGGACGAGGCCGGCCAGCGCACCATCTTCGTCGACATGATCGACGAGGTGGTCCTGAAGAAGGCCGATCCCGCCACGGTGCTGAAGAACGCCGCGGCCAAGGAACAGGCCATCATCGACAATTTCTGGAAGAAATGATTTTTAAGGCGCGCGGCGGACGGGCCGCGCGCCCGAGGGAGGGCGGGAAAGCATGACGCTCGCGGCCAAACGATCGATCACGGCGTACGGATTTCTCGCCATTCCCCTGGTGTTCTTCATCTGCGTCAGGTTCGGCCCCATGCTGTACATGCTCGCGATGAGCTTCACGGACTGGGGCCTGCTGCGCAAATCGCTGAAATTCATCGGGCTGGAAAATTACCGCGGGCTTTTCGCCGACGCGGTGTTCCTGCAGTCCCTGGGCAACACGGTGCGGTATGCGATTTTCGGCGCGCCGGCCGTGATAGTCCTGAGCCTCTGCATCGCCCTGCTGCTGGACGTGATTCCGCGCGGCAAGGCCCTGTTCAGGCTTATTTACGTGCTTCCGTACATCACGCCGATCGTGGCGGTGTCCTGGGTCTGGCGCTGGATGTACCTGCAGCCCCCGCTGGGGGTGATCAACACCATACTGATCGCGGTCGGCCTGCCCGCCCGGGAATTCCTGAACAGCCCGACACAGGCGCTGCCCTCCATCCTGACGGTGAATGTCTGGGTCGAGCTGGGATACTGCAGCACCATCTTCCTGGCCGGCCTGCAGACGATCCCCAAGGAAATATCGGAGGCCGCGCGCATAGACGGCGCCAACGGCCGGCAGGTGCTGACCAAGATCACGCTGCCGCTGCTGCTGCCGATCACGCTGTTCCTGACGGTGATGGAAGGCATTCAGTTCCTGCGCATTTTCACGCAGGTGTACAACATGTCCTTCCAGGCGATGGGCGGCCCGCTGAATTCCACGAAGTCGGCGGCGCTGTACATCTACCAGAAGGCGTTCACGAATTTCGAGATGGCGCAGGCGGCGAGCGCGAGCCTGGTGCTGTTCGCGATGATCATGCTGGTCACGCTGGTCCAGCTCAAGTTCTTCGACAAGAAGATGAACTACTGAGGGAGGCCGGATGAATCGCGCAACGCACACGGATCCCTCCGAGATGCAGGACCGGGCGGAGAAATCGAATCGCATAACGCAAAGTCCCGCCGGATTCAGGCCGGGCGTGGCGGCGGCCTACCTGGTCCTGGCCGCCCTGTCGGTCACGATGCTGTTCCCCTTCGTCTGGATGGTTTCGTCCAGCCTGAAGGACGTGACGCAGATATTCAAGCTGCAGCTGTTTCCCGACGCGCCGACGCTGGACAATTTCCGCTACATCCTGTTCCGCGAAGGGTCCAAGTTCCCCCAGTGGTTCCTGAACTCGGCCATCGTGGCGGTCTGCACCACCACATCGGTGCTGTTCTTCGATTCGCTGCTCGGGTACACGCTGTCGAAGTTCCAGTTTCCCGGAAAGAAGCTGATTTTCCTCCTCATCGTCAGCACGCTGATGATTCCGACCGAAATGCTCGTGATCCCCTGGTACGCGCTGGCGCGGGCGATGAAGTGGATCAACACCTACTGGGGCATCATGTTTCCCGGCATGATCAGCGCCTTCGGCGTCTTCCTGATGCGGCAGTTCATGTCCACCATTCCGGACGACCTGATCGACGCGGCGCGCGTCGACGGCATGGGCGAGTTCAGGATTTTCCTGACCGTGGTGCTGCCGCTGGTGTCGCCCGCGCTGGCCACCCTGGCGATATTCAATTTCATCGGAAACTGGAACGCTTTCCTGTGGCCGCTGATCGCGGCGTCCAAGCCGAGCATGTTCACCCTGCCGGTGGGCCTTGCGAATTTCTCGGGCGAGGCGGGCTCGGACTGGCACTACATCATGGCGGGCGCCGCGGTGGCCATGGCGCCCCTGGTGCTGGTCTTCCTCATTTTCCAGAAGCAGATCGTGAAGGGCATCGCGATGACCGGAATGAAGGGCTAAGGAGTACCCA
>CAYRXK010000018.1:5518-10476 GCA_964428265.1 uncultured Treponemataceae bacterium | reverse complement strand
AAGCAGATCGTGAAGGGCATCGCGATGACCGGAATGAAGGGCTAAGGAGTACCCATCGTGCGCGTAATCGACTCCCATGTGCATTTTCCCGAAGACCGCATCATAGACGACGGGCGCGAGGGCGCTCCCGATGCTTCCGGCGGCCACGGCTACACGTCCGGCACCACCGGCAACGAGAAAGCCGCGCCCGGTGACCGCGCGGCGCAGTGGCTGATCGCCGAGAAGAAGCGCTGGGAAGTCTCGTGGAATTTTCCGAAACCGCAGAAGGTGGACAGGACGGAAGGCGAAGCGCGCTGGGCCGCCGAGGTGGACCGGGTCGAGGTGCTGGAGCGCGTGGTCTTCGTGACCGCGGGCTCGAACCGCTTCCTTGGCGAAGTGGTGAAGCGCAACCCGGGCCGCTTCTCGGGCTACGCGCACCATGATCCGATGCTGCCCGACGCGGCCGAACGCCTTGATGCGGCGATACGGGAATACGGCCTGCGCGGCTACAAGATCCTGGCGCCCAAGGTGGATTTTCCGATATCCTCGCCGGTTTTCGATCCGCTGTGGGAAATCGCGCGCGACGCGCGGATTCCCGTGCTCATCCATTTCGGGATCATGGGGGCGGCGGGCGGCATCGCGTCGCATCTCAACATGAATCCGATGACCCTGCACGACGCCGCCAAGCGCTTTCCGACGGTGCCCTTCATCGTGCCGCATTTCGGCACCGGCTACCTGTTCGAGCTTCTGAACCTCTGCTGGGCCTGCCCGAACGTGCTGGTGGATACCTCGGGCTCCAACCAGTGGATGCGCTGGATGCCCTACGAGGTGACGCTGGAAACCCTGTTCCGCAAATTCCGCGAGACGGTGGGCGCGTCGCGCATCGTGTTCGGCACCGATTCGTCGTGGTTCCCGCGCGGATTCACGCGGCAGTACCTGGAGGCCCAGGTGCGCGCGATGGGCGACGTGGGCTACACCGACGACGAGCGCGACCAGGTGCTGTACCGCAACATGGCCGGGCTGCTGGGCCTGGACGCGTGAGGGGCCTGCACGCATGAGCGGATCGCATGACGCGAAGAAGGTCGGATTTTCCGAGGCCTACCTGGGGCTCGTGCTCGATCCGTCCTACCGAAACTGGCGGCGCGAATTCCTGGCCGGCTCGCTCGAGGTGCACCGCGCGCACCTGTGCATGCTCGCCGAACGTGGCATCGTGCCCGCGCCGATCGCGCGCGAACTGAAGCGGGGCATCGAAGCGCTGGATTCCTTCTCGCCGCCGGAGCATCTGCCGGGATGGGGCGATCCGGAGGCGGCGCTCGCGCGCGTGGAGGATCTCTATTTCCTGTACGAGCGCGCGTTGGGCGATACGGTGGGGCACGCGAACGCGGCCTGGCTGCATACGGCACGGTCGCGCAACGACATGGACGGCACGATTTTCCGCATGGCGCTGAAAGGGCGTTTTCTTGACACGCTGCGCGCGGTCGCCGGAATGGCTGACGCGCTGGAGGCGCGGTGCCGTCGGGGCGAAGGCGAGCTTACGGTCCTCTTCACGCACGGGCAGCCCGCCAACCCCTCGACCGTGGCGCATTACCTTTCGTCCATCCTCCTGGAAATCCTGCAGGACGCCGGGCGCATCGCCGAGGCGACTTCTACCATCGACGAATGCCTCATGGGAGCCTGCGCGATCACCGGCACGGGATTCCCGGTGGACCGGCGGCGCATGGCGGAACTGCTGGGCTTCGGCGGCATCGTGCCGAACACCTACCAGGCGATTTCATCGTCGCGCTGGCTGGAGGAGCCTGCGCGCGCGCTGGGCGCCCTGATGTCCGACATGGGGCGCTTCGCGGCGGACCTCCTGCACAAGGCGTCCTGCGAAGTGGGGCTCTTCGTGTTTCCGGACGATCTGGTGCAGATTTCGTCGATCATGCCGCAGAAGCGCAATCCGGTGATCATCGAGCATGTGCGCATACAGGCGGGCATGGCGGCGCAGGCCTGCGCGGGGATAGGCCAGACCTTCAGGAACGTGCCGTTCCAGGACGTGAACGAAAACGCCGACGCGCCGGTATGCGCCTTCATGGACACGATGGAGACCGCCCTTTCCGCGATCGGGCTGTTCTCGGAAATGTGCGTGAAGATGGAGGCCGACGAGGCCCGCGCCGCGGAGATCTGCGCGCGATTCGGCGTGACCACGACCGAACTGGCGGACACGATGGTGCGGGAACTCGGCCTCGGGTTCCGCGAGGCGCACGGGGTGGCGGCGGCTTTCGCGTCCTCGGGCTGCGACCGGGCCGTCCTGCGCGCGCGCTTCCGCGAGGCGGCAGGGCGCGATCTGCCCTGGTCGGACGTGGAAGTCGATGCGATCCTTTCGCCGGAGCGCTTCATCGGCGTGCGCGCCACCGAGGGAGGGCCCGCCCCCGCGGGCATGGCGCCGGTGTACGATGAGGTGGCGCGGCTGCGCGCGGCGCTTTCGGGCGCGATCGCGGGGTTCGAGGCGCGCGCGCGGCGCGCGGATGGCGCGCTCGCCGAGGCCTGGGCGAAGCTGGGCTGATCCGGCCGCTATTTTCCGGATCGAATGACGCGATGCGCGATTCGTTCACGCCTGCCGCGCGCCGACCGCATGACGGCCCGCAGGGCCTGCCGCAGCGCGGCGCCGAATCTTTCGGCGATGAAGCGCCGCGCCGCGAGGCCGCGGGCCGCCGCGGCAAGGCCGCGAAGTTCGTCGCGGGGGATAGCCGCGCCGGCGTAGCGCTGCAGGCAGAGCGCGTCGGCGATGGCGGGCGCGCCGCGCGCGGAGCGCGGGAAGCGGACCGCCAGGCGGCGGGCGTAGGCGTAGGGCGTTTCGCAGGGCGCGCGGGGCGAGCCCGCGCGGCGCCCGCCGGGGCGGCCGGGGTTTTCCTGCGGAGGAATACCGCGAGCTTTACCAGAAGATAGGCGATCAGGGCGATGACGGCGGCGGCGATCAGCAGCCCCATAAGCCACATCATGATCGTGCCGAGCAGGGAATTCCCCTGCTCGGCGAAGGCCTCCGCCCCCGTCCTCGCCATGCGTTCTTCCTCGGGACGCGGCGCCAAGGGTGCGGGCCTGATCAGGGCGGACAGGAATCGGACAATCGCCTCCAGCAGGGCCATGGCGATCCGGAGCACGAAGAGGCCCGCGTCGCGCGCGCTTTCGCGCGCGGCGGGCAGGCCGCGCGCCAATGCCCAAGCCGCCAGCATGAAGGTCCCCGCGCCCGCCGCGATGCCGGCGATCACCCCGCGGGCGCCGGCCGAACTTCGGGCATCGCGGGCTGCGCCCGACGGCCGCCCTCCGCCGCGGGCGGCCGTGCGGATCGCCGCGATGGCCGCCACCACGAACACGGGCGCGGCCCGCGCCGCGGCGCCCCCCTCGATATGCAGGAACGAGGACAGCATGAGCAGGGCGGCGAACAGCACCACCCCCTCGTCGAAGCGCGCCGCGCAAAGGGCGTGCACCGCGGCGCCGCCCGAGCCCGAAGCCGCGCCGCCCGCCGCTTCGTACTTCGCCTCGAGCCACAGCGCGCGCCATAACGCGAGGGCGCATGACGCGATGAGCGCCCAGTCGGGGCCGCGCGCCGATGCGCCGGGTCCCCAGCGCAGGGCCGCCGCGATCACCGCGGCCAGCGCCGCGGCTTCGGCGAGCGCGATGGCCAGGTACCGCACGCTCCTGCGCCTGAAAAAGCGCCGTATCCCGAAGGCCAGGTACATGACTGCCCAGACCGGAGCCGCGTCGGGCGCGGGAAATCCGAACAGCGCCGGGAAGCCCAGGACGGCGCTCGCCTTCAGCGCCTCCATGGCAAGCAGGAAGGGCGCGGCATTCATGGCAGGGCTTCCTCGGCGGACGCGTTCTCGAGCAGTTCGGCGTCCTCGCGCGCGAGCAGGTCTGAGAAGCGGAGCGCGGGCGCATGCGGGGCGCCGCCGGCAGCCGATCGGGCGTACAGGAACACGATGCGCCTGCCCTTCGGATCGTCGGTGGGGCGCCATTCGTGGCTCGCCGGGCTTCCGGCGCCTTCCCCGGGCGGTTGCCGCGCGATCACCAGGATGCCCGCGCGCCCCGCTTGGTGACGCGCGTCCGCGAGCGCGGCGGCGTAACCTGAATCCATCGAGCAGCGCGCCAGCATCTCCAGCGCGCGGCCCAGTTGCTCGGGCCCGCGGCCGAAGGGCAACGAGGCAGGGAAACCCTCGACATGGCGATCCGTGGCGAGCGCGACCGAGGCGCCCGACTCCACGAATCGTTCCAGCAGGGCTGCCAGGATTTCCAGCGCCGACTCGAACCCGGTGGCGTCATCCGCGCGGGCGAAACCCTCGCCCTCGAATAAAAAAAGCGCCTTTCGGTGCGAGGTGGGTTCGAACAGTTTTTCCTGCAGGCGCCCCAGCCAGGCGCTGGCCTTCCAGTGGATGTGGCGCGCCGGCCGGGAACCGTCGTATTCGCGGGTGCCCGCGTACCAGGCCGGGTCCTCGATCAGGCCGCGCGTCGGATGTATGCCGAAAAAATCGCGGAAGGGCAGGTCGAAGGGCAGGATCGGGGCCCGCCGCGGGTACACCACGATTTCGAAGATGTCGGCGGCGCGGCGGTCCCTGAAGTGCAGGTCCAGGAAATCGGACGTGCGGGCGAGCACGGGGCCGAGTCTGCGCACGCCGCGCGCGGAGGCGGCGAAATCCACGCGGATTTTCGCGGTGGCGTAGGAGCCGACATGCAGTTCGCGGTCGCCCGTCCGCGCGTTGGCATCGGCATCGGCGTCGGCATAAGCGTCGGCGTCGGCGTCGCGGCGTGGCGCTATCGGCCGCAGGCCCGCTTCATGGGGGAAGTCCAGGCGCAGGCGCAGCGGCAGGAGCTTCGCGTTTTCCACCTCGATATCGAGGGTGACGTGTTCGCCCGCGAACACGCGGGTGGTTTCGCAGCGGGCGCGGATGCGCAGCCGGAACAGGGCGATGCGCGGACCGGCGCGCAGGATCGCGAGCAGAGCG
>CAYRXK010000018.1:1456-5418 GCA_964428265.1 uncultured Treponemataceae bacterium | reverse complement strand
GCGCAGCCGGAACAGGGCGATGCGCGGACCGGCGCGCAGGATCGCGAGCAGAGCGGTGACGGCGCCGGTGAAGGCCGCCAGTTCCGTCGCGCCGGAGGCGGTGGCGATTCCACAGGTCAGGGCCATGAGGAACATCGACAGCGGGATGAGGAGGTAGCTGGTCTCCGGGGGCGGCGGCGCTGTCGGAAGCGGCGGCGGGTTCATGGGCCCACGGGCGTCCGGGCGATGATCTCGGCGATCACCACGGCGGCCGTCGCGCCTTTGGCGCGTTCCTCGTGCTTCAGGATGACGCGGTGCGCCAGGGCGGGCGCGGCCAGTTCCTGCACATCGTCCGGAAGCACGTAGTCCCGGCCGCGCAGCATGGCCAGCGCCTGCGACGCCTTCATCAGGCCCAGCGAGCCGCGCGGGCTGGCGCCGTAGCGCACCTTGGGGTGCGCCCTCGTGGCCGCGACCAGGTCGGCGATGTAGCCGCGCGCCGCATCTGACACCCGGATTCCCCGGCGCTCCGCCTGCAGCGCCACGACGCGTTCGGGCGAACTTACCGCCTGCAGCGCGCCCAGCGGGTCCTCGTCGCGGAAGCGTTCCAGGATCGCGAGTTCCTCGTCCTTCGCGGGGTATCCCAGGTCTATCTTGAGGAGGAATCGGTCCAGCTGGGCTTCCGGCAGGGGAAAGGTGCCGTCCATTTCTATCGGGTTCTGCGTGGCGATGACGAAGAAGGGGCGCGGCAGGTCCAGGGTGGCGCCGTCGACCGTGACCTGGAATTCGCCCATGCTTTCGAGCAGGCTGGACTGCGTGCGCGGGATGGTGCGGTTTATCTCGTCCGCCAGTAGCACGTTGGACATGACCGGGCCCGGATGGAAGGCGAATTCGCCGGTTTTCTGGTTGAACACGGAAAATCCGGTGACGTCCGATGGCAGGAGGTCGGGCGTGAACTGGATGCGCCGGAACGTGCCGCCGATGCAGCGCGCCAGCGCCTTGGCCATGATGGTCTTGCCCAGGCCCGGCACGTCTTCCAGCAGGACATGGCCTTCGGCCAGCAGGGCCACGGTCATCAGTTCGAGGGCGCGGCGCTTGCCGACGACCACCCTGGACGCGTTTTCCACTATTTCGCCGATATGCTGCACGATGGGGCCGCCTTCGCGACAATCGTAGCACGGCCGGCCGCGGTATGGCGAGGTCGGCCCGCGGCTTGACGAGGTCGGGCGCATCGGTCAGAGTCCTCGGAATATGGCCGCCACGAGGAATTTCGAGCTTCCGAAAACCCCCCGCTTCCGCATGCTGGAAGCGCTTCTCGCCCGCAGGATACTTATCCTGGACGGCGCTATGGGCACCATGATCCAGCGCCACCGTTTCGGCGAAGCCGATTTCCGCGGGGAACGCTTCGCGGCGCACCCGGTGAACCTCAAGGGCGACAACGACATCCTCAACCTGACCAGGCCCGACGCCATCCTGGACATCCACCGCCACTACCTGGACGCGGGCGCCGACATAATCACCACGAACACCTTCAACGCCACCGCGGTCAGCCAAACCGATTACGGACTTGCCCCCCTGGCGCGCGAAATCGCCCGCGCCGGCGCCACCCTCGCATCGCGCGCGCGGGAAGAGGCCGAAGCCGCCGACCCATCGCGAGCGCGCTTTGTCGCCGGCTCCATCGGGCCCACCGGAAAAACCCTTTCGATGTCGCCTGACCTGAACGATCCCGGATTCCGCGCCATACGTTTCGACGCGCTTTCCGACGCCTACGCCGACGAGATCCGGGGCCTGCTGGATGGCGGCGCCGACATTCTGCTGATCGAAACCGTGTTCGACGCGCTGAACGCCAAGGCGGCGATCTGGGCGGCCTGGCGCGTGTTCGACGAACGCGGCGAACGATGGCCCGTCATGGTGTCGGGCACCATCGCCGATGCCTCGGGCCGCACCCTGACCGGCCAGACCACGCGCGCCTTCCTGTACGCGGTCGAGCACGCGAAGCCGCTCTCGGTGGGCCTGAATTGCGCCATGGGCGCGGCGTCGCTGTCCGGGCACGTGGCCGAAATCGCCCGGCACGCCCGGTGCGCGGTCAGCGTGCATCCCAACGCGGGGTTGCCGAACGAACTCGGGCAGTACGACGAAAGCCCCGACTACATGGCCGAAGTCATATCGAGGGCCGCCCGCGCGCCCGGCGCCGGAAGCGTGCCCGGTGTGGGCCTCAACATCGCGGGCGGCTGCTGCGGCAGCACGCCGGACCATATCCGCGCCATCGCGCGCGCGCTCGAAGGCGCGCCCGTGCGGGTGTTCGCGGGGCTGAAGGATCGCATAACGCACCTCTCGGGCCTGGAAGCGTTCGACCTCGGGCCGGACAGCCTGTTCTTCAACGTGGGCGAGCGCACCAATGTCGCCGGTTCGCGCAAGTTCGCGCGCCTGATACGCGACGGCGCCCTGTCGGAGGCCGTGGACATCGCGCGCGACCAGGTCGAGGCCGGCGCCCAGGGCATCGACGTGAACATGGACGATGCGTTGCTCGATTCGACGAAGGAGATGGCAGCCTTCCTGGATCTGGCCGCCACCGAGCCCGACATAGCGCGGGTGCCCGTGATGGTGGATTCATCCAACTGGGACACCGCGCTGGCGGGGCTGAAGCGCCTGCAGGGCAAGGGCATCCTGAACTCCATCAGCCTGAAGGAAGGCGAGGATGTGTTCCTGGATCGCGCGGTGACCGCGTCGCGCCTGGGCGCCGCCGTGGTGGTGATGGCTTTCGACGAAAAGGGCCAGGCGGACAGCCTCGCGCGCAAGACCGCGATATGCGAACGCGCCTACCGCCTTCTGGTGGACTCGGCCGGCATGCGGCCCGAGGACATCATCCTGGACCCGAACATTTTCGCCGTGGGCACCGGGCTTGAAGAGCACGCGCGGTACGGGATCGACTATTTCGAGGCGGCGCGCTTCGTCAGGGAACAGCTGCCGGGAGCGCGCGTGTCGGGCGGCGTTTCCAACGTGTCGTTCGCGTTCCGCGGCAACGACGGCCTGCGCGCCGCGATCCACGCGGTGTTCCTGTACCACGCGGTGCGCGCGGGCATGGGCATCGGCATCGTGAATCCCGCGCAGGCGCTGTCCTACGAGGATATTCCCGCCGACCTGCGCGACCGGATCGAGGACCTGCTGCTGGCGCGCAGGCCGGACGCCACCGAGCGCCTGCTGGAAGTGGCGGGCACGGCCGAGGCCGCTGAATCGCGCGAGGCCGACGACGCGTGGCGAGCCCTGCCCGCCGACGAGCGTGTGCGTTATGCGCTCCGGCGAGGAATCGTGTCGCACATCGCGCAGGACGTCGAGGAGGTCAGGCTTTCGCTGCCGCGCGCGCTGGACGTGATCGAGGGCACCCTGATGGAGGGGATGAACATCGTCGGCCGCCTCTTCGGCGAGGGAAAGATGTTCCTGCCGCAGGTGGTGAAGAGCGCACGCGTCATGCGCGAGGCGGTCGCCGTGCTGCTGCCGCACATAGAGCGCGAGAAGGCGGGCGCCGCCGCGGCAGGAAGCGCGGCCGCCGGCGCGTCCGCTGCCGCCGGCGGCGCCGGGCGAGGCACCGTGGTGCTGGCCACCGTCAAGGGCGACGTGCACGACATCGGCAAGAACATCGTGTCGGTGGTGCTGTCCTGCAACAATTACCGCGTCGTGGATCTCGGCGTCATGGTGGGCGCCGAGCGCATCCTGCGCGCCGCCGAGGAAGAGGGCGCCGACGCCATCGGGCTTTCCGGCCTCATCACCCCCTCGCTCGAGGAAATGGCGAACGTGGCCGCGCGCATGCGCGAACGCGGCATGCGCATGCCGCTGCTGATTGGCGGCGCGACGACCAACCCGCTGCACACCGCGGTGGCCATCGCTCCCGAATACCCCGGGCCCGTGGCGCACGTGGCGGACGCCTCGCTCGCGCCGGGCGTCCTGGAAAAATTGCTGAATCCCGCCACCTCCGCCTCCTATGCCGC
>CAYRXK010000018.1:0-1356 GCA_964428265.1 uncultured Treponemataceae bacterium | reverse complement strand
CGCCGGCCTCGGGCGGCAAGCCCGACTGGATCGGCGCCTTCGCGGTCACGGTGGCCATGGACGAGGCCGGGGGCGAAGCGCCCGGGGCCGGGAACGCCTCGCCCGCCGGAACCGACTCCTACCGCTCCATCATGCGGAAAATACTCGCCGACCGCCTCGCCGAAGCCGCCGCCGAGCGCCTGCACCTCGATATGCGCACGCGCTACTGGGGCTATTCGACCGAGCCCGACGCGACGCCCGCCGATCTCCTGGCGGGGCGCTACCGCGGCATACGGCCGGCGCCCGGCTACCCGCCCTGCCCCGACCACCGCGAAAAGCGCGTCATATTCGACCTGTTGGACGCAGGCGCGCGCATCGGCGCCGCGCTGACCGAGTCCTGCATGATGGTGCCCGCGTCCTCGGTGTCGGGCTGGTATTTCAGCCACCCCGGCGCGAAGTATTTCGCCGTGGGCAAGATCGGGCGCGACCAGGTCCAGGATTACGCGGCGCGCCGCGGAGAGGGCGCCGCCGAAACCGAGCGCTGGCTGGCCGCCGAACTCAATTACGAACGCGCGGGCGACTGATATCCGGGACGGAAATCCGGGACGGATATCCAGGACTGAAATCCAAGGCTTGCATGCGCCGGAAAAATCGGTACACTGTGCCAATGCGCGATAAATTCGGGGCCCGCGCGGATGAAATCCGCGTATTCGAGGAACTCATCGTAAGGATGTCCGGCATGCTGTTCGAGTCGGAATCCGGACGCACGGACGGCATAATCGCCGAGTCGCTGCAGCGCATCGGGAAATTCGCGGGGGTCGACCGGGCTTACGTGTTCCGCTACGACGCCACGATGACCACCATGTCCAACACGCACGAATGGTGCGCGTCCGGCATCAGCGCCGAAAAGGACAACCTGCAGGAACTGCCGCTGACCCTCTTTCCCAAATGGGTGGCGGTGCTCGCCTCGGGCGGCTTCGTGTACGCCCCTTGTGTGCCCGACATGGGCGAGGGCTGGGAGGCCGAGCGCGAAATCCTGACCATGCAGCACGTGCAGTCCGTGTTCGTGGTGCCAATCAGCGCCGGGGACACCCACTACGGCTTCATGGGATTCGACACGGTAAATTCCAGGCTGGAATGGCGCGAGGACATGCGGCGCATGCTCGGCGTGTTCGCGCACACGCTCGCGGTCGTCTGGGGCCGGCACGAACGGGAACTTTCGCTGCAGCTGGCGCTCGCGAAGGCGCAGCAGGCGGCCGCCGTGGCGGAACAGGCCGACAAGGCCAAGACGGATTTCCTGTCCCTGATGAGCCACGAGATCAGGACGCCCCTGAACGGCGTCATCGGCATGACGCGCCTCCTGCTCGGCACCGGCCT
>CAYRXK010000017.1:4165-38328 GCA_964428265.1 uncultured Treponemataceae bacterium | reverse complement strand
CCGAACATGAACAACTCCGGCGCCATGCCGATAGCCTTGGCAAGCGAATCGGCGACCGGCAGCATCGCGATTATGTAGGGCACGTTGTCCACGAAACCGGAAATCAGCACGGACACCGCGATGATGACCGCGAATCCGAGCGCCGCGTTGCCGCCTATGAACGAGCCGAGCAGGCCTGCCAGATCGTCCAGAAGCCCCACGTTGGCGATGGCTCCCACCACGATGAAAATCCCCGCGAGAAACAGCATGGTCTCCCAATCCAGGCCCTTTATCAGTTCCATGGCCTTGGCGGATTCTTCCCTGCGGATGAAGACGAACCAGAGCAGGCCGGCTATCCCAAGCCCGAGACAAAGCAGGCCCGAGCCGTACTGCAGCCCTCCGCCCGAAACGAACGAGATCGCCGCGAGGCCTCCGATCATCGTCAGGAGCAGGACCGTGGGCACGAAGGACACGACACGCTCGACCGGTATATCGACATGGATTTTCTCGAGGTTCCGGAAATAGCCGTAGAAGTACATCGCGCCGACGATGGCGCCCACCTGCACCGAAAAGAAGATCGACAGCTTGCCCGCATACATGAAGAAATCGTTGAAACCATAACCGGCGTAGCTTGCGAAAATCATGGATGGAGGGTCGCCCACAAGGGTCGCGGTGCCCTGAAGGTTGGCCATGACGGCCAGGCCGATCATGAAGGGCGTCGGATTCAGCTTTATTTTGCGGCAGATCGCCAGCGCGATCGGCGCCATGACGAGCACCGTGGCCACATTCTCGACGAAGGCCGATATGAGCCCGGTCATGACCAGGATCGCTACGATGGCGATGCCAAGGGTCGGCGAATGGTCCACGATCCGGTCGGCGATCCAGGCCGGCACCCGGGAATAGATGAAAAGGTCGGCGATGATGAGGCTGCCGATGTAGATCAGCAGGATGTTCCAGTTGATGAGTTCGGTGATGGCGGAACCGAGGCTTACCGCGCCGACCAGGATCGCTATCGCCGCCGCGGACACGGCGATCAGCGACTTTCGATGGGCGAAGGCGATGATGAGCGCGTACATCACCAGCGCCAGCAGGATCATGAAGGTTTTCATGAAAAACCCCGTTTTCCGAAAAGAATGGCGCACTGTAGCATGGCGGGACGGAAGGAACAAAGTCGTTTTCATGGCATCGTCCACATTCGCCAACCTGGTCCGCCGTCGCGATCTCCGCTCCCTCCCCCTTGATCAAACCCATGCGGGCGTGTATATTGTTTCTCGTCTTTCGGGGAATTAGCTCAGTTGGTAGAGCGATAGGTTCGCAATCTATAGGTCAGGGGTTCGAATCCCCTATTCTCCAATATTGAAACTTCGCACATCGTTGCCAAACAATGATTTGTGAAACCTGACGATTTCCAAGGCAATATCTTTCTTCCTTTACAGGCTTCTAAGTCTTCCCCATGCTCCGCTTCGCCGCAATCCTCCCCGTCATGATGGCGGTCGGCCCCCCTGCCGGGCTGTACACCCACTTGCCGGCGGCGTAGACATCGGGCAGGGCTGTCTTCACGGAGTCGGCCATGCGGAACATGCTCGTCACGGCGGGTATGGCCTGCTCGAACGACCAGCCCACGATGGAACCTTCGGAACTGCCCGCCCGCTCCAGGATTGAAACCGGTGAAAAGGAGAACCGGAACAGGATCTTGTCCTTGAGTCCGGGATAGATGCTCGAGGAGATGACCTCGATGAATTCGTCTTCCACCAACCGCTTGAACGATTCGTACCAGCCCGCGACCTTGATCCGCCGGGTCAGCTCGAAGTCGAAGAGGGCGCTGATGATGATGCCCGTCTTTCCGGGCGGGGCCGCGTCGGGGTCACGCAGGGCGGGGATCGAAATCTCGAAGGTGTTGTAGCGGCAGAATCTGCGCAGCCACGCGTGGATCTCGTCCTGTCGGACCGAGTCCCGGCGCCCGAGCATTTCCTTGAGCTCGTCGGTATGGATCCGCCCCAAGCCCTTTCGATCGGGGGTATAGAACAGGTGCCCGCTCGCGACCTTGCCGAAATATTCGGGCGGAATATCCACGCCCAGGAAGACCGAGTACACTGACTCGGCGCCCTTGCCCGCGAGGATCTTTCCCTTGCGCTGGGTGAACGTGGTGCGATCGCCCTCCCCCATGCCAGCGGGATCGCTCATCGCGTACAGGGCTTTCATGTCCGCGGCCCATATCATTTTCGTGTAATGATAGACCTTGCCCGATGCGTCGGTGAGCAGCTTGGCGCCCGGGTCGACCTTCGTGATCTCGGTATCGAGGCGCACTTCGCCGCCCCGCTCGCGTATCGCGTCCGCCAGCTTCCGGATGAAGGCGCCCACCCCGCCTTTCGGATAGACATAGTCGTTGTAGAGGGCGAAATAGCTCAGGGCGAAAAACACCGGTGTTTTGCGGAAAAAGTGCTGTCCGATGATGTCCTTCAGGCTCTGGCTGGATGAGAGCTCGTTCAGGCGCTCCTCGAAAGGCCTGTCCATCCTGGAGATGCGGTACATCGTCCTCAGGAATTTTACGAGCCAGGCGACGAGGGAAGGCAGAAGGATGAGGATGTTCTTCTTCTTTTTGGCGAAGAGGGGGTTGTCGACCCCGTAGAGGACTTTCATGTCCTCGATGATGGCACCGATAGCGGCGATGATTCCGTCCACGTCGCCCTCGATGCCCGGATAGAGCTTTTTGAGCATGTCGGCGTAGGTATGGAGTCCTTGCTCGCCCTCGATGCGGATAATCGAATCCTCGATGCCGAGGGTGATCGGATTGGGCAGTATCTCGATGTCGAGGCCGAATTCCTTGATCATGGGTTTCACGAGGCCGGCGTTCACCAGGGCCCGCGCTCCGCCTTCGAAACGGAAGCCTTCGCGCTCGAAAGAGTTCATCAACCCGCCGCAATGCTCGTTCTTCTCGATGAGAAGGACGTCCTTGCCCTTCTGCGCGAGGCTCAGGGCCGCGGTGAGGCCGGCGAGGCCGCCGCCTACGACGATGACATCCTTGTTCGTCATGGATTCATCCCTTTCCGATCAAGCAGCATGCTCGTCTTTTCCCAAAGGACCTCGGCGGCTTCCATGTCCAGGGCCGGAGGGGCCAATTCCTCTTCTGTCGTCAGATGGAAGAAGGTATCGCTTGTCCGCGCCAGCGCCGCGGATGCCCCCAGGTAATAGAGAGCCTCGGCCGAGATGTCGGGTGTCGCGGAGCGAGAGTCGATAAAGGTGCGTTTGTACCATTTATACAGCTTGCCGTTGTCCTTACCCGTCTCCGTGCGCACCATGCCCGGATGCATGGCGTTGATGGTGACTCCCGAGGGCGCCAACTCCCTGGCGAAAATATGCATCGACAAAAGCTGGGCGAGCTTGCCGGCTGCGTAGGCTTTGAGCCCCGAGTATCTGTTCCGCTCCCATTGGAGATCGTCCAGGTCGAGCCCCCACGTGGCGAAGCGGTATCCCTCGGAACCGACGAAGATGATCCTTCCCGCCCTGTCGCGGCTGAATATGGGCATGAGCATCTTCGTGATGACGAAGGGAGCCAGGTAGTGGAGGGCGAAATTAGCCTCGAGACCATCGGCGGTCTCGTGGCGCGTTTCAAGGTGGAACCCCGCGTTGTGGATGAGCGCCCCGATCGGTTGCCCCAGCCCGGCCAGATAGCGCCCCGCCCGCTGCATGTCAGCCAGAAGGCTGAGATCGGCGGTACAGTATTCAGCCTTGACGCCGAAGTCGGCGGCGATCGCCCGGCAGACAAGCTCGGATTTTTCCTTGTTCCTGTTGATCATGACGAGGCGCGCGCCCATGGAAGCGTACTTGCGCGCCGTATACAGGCCGATGCCCGAGGTAGCCCCCGTGATGGCCACCAGTTTGCCGTCGAAACGATCGCCGCAGCGCTCGGGTTCCGCTTTCATGTTCTTGAGCATGGCGTGGATGTTCGACCATTTGTATTGCGGCCAATATCGCCGGATCGCCGGGTTTATGATGCGCGGCTCCTTATATCGAGTTTTTGTAGTATACCAAGGCTTTTCATGCCGGACAATCTTGAAAGCGGCCCGGCGCTTGTGCCGCGCCGGGGAATATGCTCCTAATTGCAGCAATGAAAACCAAGCTTGTCCTGTTCGGTTTCCTGGCCATCATGGCGGGGCTTATAGCCTTCGCCGCCTTTTTCCAGGAGGAGTTCATCGCGCTCCTGAACCGGCCAGCCCTGCGCGGCCATGCCCTCTTCGTCCACATCGGCGCCGCCACCCTCTTTTTCGCCAACGCGGTGGTGGGCATGATCTGGGAAAAGCGCAGCCTCGCCGCGGGCGGCAAGGAAGCGATCCTTCACACCTACGAAACCGTCGCCTGGATAGACGCCCGCCTCTCCTCGCCCCTCATCATCCTGTCGCTGGTCTCAGGCCTCATGCTCGCCTTCATCATGGGCGATCTCTGGCAGATCGGCTGGCTTTCCGCGGCCTTTGTCCTGTTCATGCTCTCAGGCGTTTTTTGGCTTGTCAGCGACATTCCCACCCAGTACAAGGTCAAGCGCCTGATGGCCGGCCTGAAGCCCGATGACCCTGTCCTCCCCGATGAGCTCGTCCGCCTTCTGAAGCTGCGATGGTGGATCAGCCTGGGTGGCGTCGCTCCCCTCGTCGTCGTTTTCGCGCTGATGGTCTACAAACCGGCCATGCCGGCTGTGGGGGCGTGGTTCCGGTAAGGGCTGGGTTCCTGTCCGCAAAGTCCCTTGCAGAGGGCCGGGACAGGATCGCGGCTCCCGAAGAAGTCATGCAAGATTCGCGATCTTCGGTGGTTTTTCCCCCCGGAACGTCGCCCTACCGTAACCCGGCCGCCAAAGCGCCCGTGAAAGTCCTGCCCGCATCTCCCGCGGCTTTCAGGCTTTCGGCCAGGACGAGGTCGAAGGCGGCGGCGCTCGCGGGATCCCTGGCCGCAAGGTCCGCCCTCGGATTCCAGGTGTAGTCGATTTCCTCCATCCATGCCCCGAAGTCGTACGCAGGATCGTTTATCAGTTTGGCTGGAAAGACTTTGGCGATGACATTGTCGACCTTGAAGCTTCGCGCGCGGGATGCGGCGCCGAGCGATTTGATAGCCCATGTTTTCGCGGATATATCGATGGTTCGGGCCGATGCCGTTGTCGATGCAGCGGCCGATTCCGCCGGTTCCCGCGATGGAAGCAAGGCTGCGATGGCGGGATTTGCGGGATTTGCGGCAGCATTGCCTTCCCGGAAGGTCAGGAGGAAGTACTGGTAGTTTTCGAACATTGCATGACGATTGGACAGCAGGGTGATCGCCCCATCGCGGTCCGCCCCGGAACCGAAGGTGTTCAGGAGGAGCAGCTGGAATGTCGTCTTCGAGGGCATCAGTGACGCGTGGTACGGCATGGTGAGGTCCTGGACGTAGTGGAGGGCCCAGCCTGCGAAGCGCCAGCCCCAGTATTCGTGTCCGTTCGCGAAGGCAAAGCGCGCCAGGGCCGTGAAAAGGTCGATGCGGTACCCCAGATTCGAGCGCGTCGTGAATTTCGCCAGCGCATGGATGAGAGCCGGTTCGTTGTCGAACGACAGGTGGAAGGGTGATTGCGTTCCATAGGAGAGCTTCGGATTTCCGAAGGGCTGCGTTCCGAAACCGTAGACTGCCCCCCATGCGCTTCCGTTGTCTTCGTACAGGTAGTAGTCCATGCCGTAGTCGGGTTCATCGCAGGCCGTCTGGACCACTTCGAGGGCGGTGGCCGCCTCTCCGGGCGCGAGGGCGGCAAACGGCGCGTTGGGCAGGACCCGCTCGCTGAGCAGCGCCTTTTGCCAGGGGAGATCGGGCCTGCCCCTGCGGTCGCCCCCGACGGGCACCTTGAGGAAGAGCAGGTATGGCATTTCCGGGTTGACGCGTATCGCCGCCAGGAACGATTCGCGAAGCGCCGCGCCCGCGGTGTGGGGATTGAACGCGATCGCGGAAGGCCGGGGGAGGAATCCGGGAAAGTCCTTCGCGGCCCTCGCCTCGACCTCTTCAAGAACCGCGGGCAGGCTATCCTTGCAGGCGGCGAGAAAGTCGTCCAGGCTCTCGGCATTCACCTGGCGCGCGCTCCAGACCTCTCCGGAAAGGCTGATGGCCGCTATCTCCGTGTGGTTGCTCCAGGAAAGGGCCTGCGGCAGGGGGATCATGACCAGGGCGATGATGCCCGGCACGATGATCCATCGTCGTGATTTCATCCTGGAACCGTACGATGGGGAACGCCCTGTGTCAACGCAACGGCTTGGATCGAGAGCACATCCCATTCAGCCAAAGCGGCGATATGCTTGCCTGCCGGGACATTTCTCAGCCCCGCTTCGTGATCCCCAGTTTTTCATGCGGCTCTGCAGGGTAGTTGGTTTGAGGCCCGGGAGCTCGGCTGCGGGGGCCGCCTGACCGCAGGTGCTCCGCACGTATCGTGCCTCCGCGCGCCAGGATGGCGGCGCGTTCGAGCGCGTTGCGCAACTGGGGCATGTTGCCGGGCCAGGAGGATAATTCGATCGGGCGGTGTTCTTCATCGACCCGAAGGGCGTGGTCTGCAAGGATTGGCTCTTTTGCCTTAAAAAAGCCGATCGGAATGAGGTGCTGAAGGCTATCACCCGGATGGGCTGATTCCCAAGGGAGCAATCCTATCGAATCAAGCGCTGCAGCGGACCGCAGGCCGCGGCAGGCATTCCCCTCAACACAGTGCCACGCTAGGATTCGCCATGGCTTTTTTCGGCTGGATCGCGTTCGCTCTCGGCTGGCTGGGTGTGTTCATACCCGGCCTGCCGACCACCATTTTCTGGATATTGGCGGCCTTCGCTTTTCTGCGCACCAATGAACGGATGTACCGCCGCATCGTATCCCACCCCCGCTTCGGTCCGGCGGTCCGCCTCTTCGTGGAGGAGGGGCGCATCAGCCGTCGCGGAAAGATCGTATCCATCGCGGCGATGATGTCCTTCGCGGGTCTTGGCGCCCTGGCCATGCCGATCCCCTGGCTGAAAGTCCTGGTCCTGGGCGCCGCGAGCGCGGGAAGCCTGTGGGTAGCGGTGCTCCCCGTGGACGCCAGGACCGATGACCCGCGGGCTGCCTTGACGGACGCCGGGGATGGGTCACAATGAGATCAACGCCCAACCACGAACAAGGAGAGGATGCATGAAAGGCAACGACAGGCTCCTGGCCACCCTGAACAACCTGCTCGCCGACGAACTGACCGCGATCAACCAGTACATGGTGCATTCGGAAATGTGCGACGACTGGGGCTACGAAAAACTTCACAAGCACTTCGAAAAGCGCGCCATCGACGAGATGAAACACGCCGAAAAACTCATCGGCCGCATTCTGTATCTGGAAGGCATGCCCATCGTGAGCACCCTGGGCAGGATCCACATCGGATCGACGGTGGAAAAAATGCTGGCCAACGACCAGGAAGCCGAGGACGGCGCGATCAAGGCCTACAACGATGCGATCGCCCTCGCCGGCGAGGTAAAGGATTTCGCCACGCGCGACGTGCTGCAGGACATCCTGAACGACGAGGACGCGCACATGGACGGGATCGAAGCCCTGCAGTCGCAGATCGGCCAGATGTCCATCCAGGTGTTCCTGACCACCCAGGTAGAGGCCTGACGCGCGGCATCCGATTCGGACAGACTATCCGAGGCACACTCCTATTGTATAAAAATCCCGTTTTCCGGCCGAAAACCTTTGACTAACCGAAGGTTTGGGCCTACTATCTGCGGGTATTTATGCAATGGGGGTGTATATGCTGAGGAAATTCGGAATATTGGCTCTCGCCGTGGCAGGCCTGGCCTTCATCGCCGGCTGCTCGGGCGGCAAGAGCGCCACCATCAAGATCGGCCACCAGGTCGCGCTGACCGGTCCGAACGCCACCTGGGGGCAGTCGGAATCCAACGCGCTCAAGATGGCGGTCGAAAAGATCAACGCCGACGGCGGCGTCCTGGGCAAGAAGCTCGAGGTGATCGCCTACGACAACCGCGCCGACAAGCTCGAGGCGGTGAACGTCGCCAAGCGCCTGGTGGAACAGGACAAGGTCGTGGCCATCATCGGGCCGGCGCAGTCGGGCGTGACCAACGCCATCCGCGAGGTGAACAACTCCGCCAAGGTGCCCCTCATCGCCACCACCGCCACCAACCCGAAGGTGACCGTGGCCGACGACGGCTCCGTGGTGCCCTACACCTTCCGCGTCTGCTTCATCGACCCCTTCCAGGGCACGGTGGCCGCTCAGTTCGCGCTCAAGGACCTGGGCGCCAAGACCGCGGCGGTTCTGTACGACGTGGGCGACGAATACTCGCAGTTCCTGGGCAAATACTTTGTCGAAGGGTTCGAGAAGGGCGGCGGAAAGATCACCGCCAACGAGGCCTTCCGCTCCGGCGAGCTGGATTTCCGCGCCCAGCTGGGCAAGATCAAGGCCGGCAAGCCTGACGTCCTGTTCATCCCGACCATGCAGAAGGAAGCCGCGCTGGCCGCCAAGCAGGCGCGCGACCTGGGCATCAAGAGCACCTTCCTGGGCGGCGACGGCTGGGCGAGCCCCGACCTGATCGACCTGGCGGGCGCCGCGGTGGACGGAGCCTACTTCGTGAACATCGCCGCGATCGAGGATCCGGCCATCCAGGACTTCATCAAGGCCTACACCGAAAAGTACAAGGCCGACCCGGTGCTGCCGAACCCGCTGATGGCCTACGACGCCGCGATGTGGATCGCCGACGCCCTGAAGCGCGCGGGCTCGACCGACGGCGCGAAGCTGAAGGAAGCCCTGGAGAACACCAAGGACCTGCCCGTGCTGACCGGCAAGCTCACCATCGATCCGGCGACCCACAACCCGCTGAACAAGCCGGCCACGATCCAGCAGGTGAAGGTGCAGGAAAAGAAGTTCATCTACGTCAAGACCTTCGTCACGTCCGACTGACAGCCGGACCGACGGCGCCCGGGCCTCTCCGGGCGGCGTGACCTCCCCCGCGCGTGCCGCTCAGGCGCGCATGGGGGAGGTCGTTCATTCCTTCCTCGCGGGGTGCCTGTGCTGCAAACGATCATAACGGGCCTGTCCATCGGAAGCGTCTACGCCCTCATGGCGGTCGGCTACTCCCTGGTCTTTTCCGTCCTCAATTTTTCGAACTTCGCCCACGGGTCCATCATCACGATGGGCGCCTACATCGCCTGGGCGATCATGGTTCAGTACCTGCACGTGCCCTTCCTTCCCGCCCTGCTATTGTCCATGGCGGGCGCCGGCATCCTGGCCCTGCTGAACGAAAGGATCGCGTATTCCAGCTTGAGGCGCAGGCGCGCTCCTTCGCTCTACCTGATGATAAGCGCCATGGGCGTGTCGATAGCGCTGCAGAACATCCTGTACGCCACCGTGGGCGCCAAGCTGTATTCGCTGCCGCCCGTGTTCGCGCAGGATTCCTGGGAACTGGGCACGCTGACCATAAGCCGGATGGACCTGTTCGCCTTCGCGTTTTCGGCGGTCACGATCGCCCTCCTGGACCTGGTGCTCAGGCGCACGCGCGTGGGCGTGGCCATACGCGCGGCGTCGCACGATCTGGAGATGGTCGGCGTGCTGGGCGTGAACCTGGACATGCTGGTGGCGGTGCTGTTCCTGATCGCCGGGGCCCTGGGCGGCATGGCCGGCGTGTTCATGGGCGTGAAGTACATGGTCTACCCGAGCATGGGCTGGATCACCAACAAGGCGTATATCGGCGCGGTGATCGGCGGACTGGGCAGCCTGCCGGGCGCCATCGTCGGCGGGCTGTTCCTTGGCCTGCTGGAGGCCGTGGTGTCCGTCTCGTCGATCGGGGGACTGAGCCTTTCCACGTACCGCGACGTGTTCAGTTTCGGGATCCTGGTGATCCTGCTGATCGTGAAGCCCACCGGGCTCTTCGGCCGCCGCGTCGAAGAAAAGCTGTAGGAGGAAGCGTGGGTTACGCGACCGCGATATTCACCAACGCCGCCATCTACATCATCGCGACGATGGGGCTTGCGATTTTCACCGGCTACACCGGGCTGTTCAGCCTGGGGCATGCCGCGTTCATGGCGGTGGGCGCCTATACGGCGGCCATCTGCACGTATTTCCTGAAACTGCCGCTGTTCGTCGGCCTGGCCGCCGGCGTGGTCCTTGCCGCCGCGACCAGCCTGCTGATCGGCTACCCCACCCTGCGCGCCCGCCTGCGCTCGGATTATTTCGCCATCGCCACCCTGGGCTTCGGCGAGGCGGTTAAGGTGATCCTGGAAAATTTCCAGCTGACCCAGGGCGCGCGCGGCCTTCCGGGCATACAGAAATTGTCCGGCCCCCTGAACACCGCGTTTTTCATGGTGCTTTCGGTGTGGCTGGCGCGGAATTTCCTGCGGTCGAATTACGGCAGGAAGGTCATCGCCATCGGGCAGGATCCGGTCGCCGCGGAGATGATCGGCATCAGGCTGCTGCCCAACCAGCTTCTGTCGCTGGCGGTCAGCGCCGCCTTCGCCGGATTGTCCGGCGGACTTCTGGCGCACTACACGACCTTCATCCAGCCCTCGATCTTCAACATGGATTTATCCAGCCTGATCACGGCGGGCGTGGTGTGCGGCGGCATGGGAAGCCTGACCGGGCCCTTCGTGGCGGTGTCGCTGTTCGTGGTGATTCCGGAACTGTTCAGGGGCCTGGCGCTGTGGCGTCTGGTGTTCTACGGAGTCCTTCTGGTGGTGATCATCAATTGGAGGCCCAAGGGGCTGTTCGGCTACGAGGAACTGCGTGTTGCCAACCTGCCGAAGCTGTTCGTGATCGCGGGCCTGACGATAGGCCTGGCGGTGGCGGCGTCGCTGTTCAGGTTTGTGATGCAGGCGGGCGCGGGCGTCGTACCGGCGGCGCTGGCGGCGGTGGCCGCGGCGGTCGGCGTGACCCTGGTGTCGGGGCTGGCGGGCAAGTGGTCATCCGCGCTGCTCGGACCGGCGGTTTCTTCGGTCGGGCCGCGCATCGCGCGCCGGATCGAGACCGCGGTAGAGCGCATCGGCGCAGTGTTCGGGCGCCGGGGCGCGAAACGAGGGAGCGCGGACGCGCGGGAGGCCGGCGCGACCCGCGCCGCCGCCACCGCGGGCACCGCGGGCACCGGACCGCTCCTCCGGATCACCGGCCTGAAAAAGCGGTTCGGCGGCGTGGTCGCGGTGGATGGCATCGACCTGGACGTGATGCCCGGCGAGATCGTCGGACTGATCGGGCCGAACGGATCAGGCAAGACCACGGCATTCAACCTGATCAGCGGCGTGTACCCGGTGGACGAAGGCAGGGTGGATTTCGACGGTGCGGACATCGCCTCGGAAGATCCCACGAAGATCGTGGTCGCCGGCATTTCGCGCACATTCCAGAACATACGCCTGTTCGCGCACATGACCGCGCTGGACAATGTGCGCACCGCCCTGCACGCCTCCGGACGCTACGGGCTCCTTTCCGCCTTCATGAACTGGCCCTGGACGGTCTGGGCCGAGGAACGGCGCCTGCGCGCCGAGGCGCGGGAGATCCTGCGCGTCGTGGGCCTTGAAGGCGAGGCCGAGCGCGTGGCCGGCACCCTGCCCTATGGCCTGCAGCGCAAGCTCGAGATCGCCCGCGCCCTCGCCCTCAAACCGAAACTCCTTTTGCTGGACGAACCGGCGGCGGGCATGAACCCCAAGGAATCGGACGACTTGGTGGACCTGATCCGTCGCATACACGCGGGCGGGAAGATCGCCATCATGCTGATCGAGCACCATATGGACGTGGTCATGGGCCTCTGCCAGCGGATCGCCGTGCTGAATTTCGGCCGCAAGATCGCCGAAGGCACGCCCGAAGCGATCCAGGCGGACCCGGTCGTGCTGAAAGCCTACCTCGGAGACAAAACCAATGCTGCTGTCGGTTGAAAACCTGAATGTCTATTACGGCGAGGCGATCCACGCCCTGCGCGACGTGAGTTTCTCGGTCGATCAGGGCGAGGTGGTGTCGATCATAGGCGCCAACGGCGCTGGAAAGTCGACCCTGATGTGGACCCTGGTGGGCCTGCTGAAACCCAAATCCGGCAGCATCACGCTGAACGGCAAGGCCATCCGGCCCGTACCCCATCAGGCGGTCGCCGAAGGCATCTCGCTGGTACCCGAGCGCCGGCGCTTGTTTCCCCACCTGAGCGTGCGCGAAAACCTTTCGCTCGGCGCCTACCTGCGATACGACCGCGATGGCATCGCCCGCGACGAGGAGTACGTGTTCGGCCTTTTCCCCATCCTGAAGGAGCGGCTGAAGCAGTACGCGGGCACCCTGTCCGGCGGCCAGCAGCAGATGCTCGCCATCGCGCGCGCCATCATGTCGCGGCCGAAGGTGCTGCTGCTCGACGAGCCGTCGATGGGCCTGGCGCCGGTGCTGGTGGATCAGGTGTTCCACGCGATCCGCGAAATTTCGTCGGGCGGCACCACGATCCTGCTGGTTGAGCAGAACGCCCTGGAGGCGCTGGAGATCGCCGACCGCGCCTACGTGCTGGAAGTCGGGCGGATCGTGCTGTCCGGCAAGGGGCGCGAGCTGCTGGGCGATCCGGCGGTGCGCGCGGCCTACCTCGGGGTGCGCCAGCGCACGGAAACCCTGCTGAATTCGTAAAGGAAGGTACCGCATGCTGACCGATTCGCTGCCCCGTTTTCCCCTGGCCGATCTTCCGACCCGGATCGAGGACGCGCCGCGCCTTTCCGCGGCGCTCGGCGGTCCGCGCATCCTGGTGAAGCGCGACGACCAGACCGGCCTCGCGGGCGGCGGCAACAAGACGCGCAAGCTGGAATTCAGCATCGCGGAAGCCCTGGCGCGCGGGGCGGATTCGGTGATCACGATGGGCGGCGTGCAGTCCAACCACTGCAGGCAGACCGCCGCGGCCGCGGTGCGCGCGGGCCTGCGCTGCATCCTGGTGCTGCGCGGGCAACCGCCGGCCTCGTTCAACGGCAACCTGCTGCTTGACCGGATCCTGGGCGCGGAGCTGCGCTTTTCCGGCGACCGCACCCGCGAAGAGGTAGCCGACGAAGTGATGGCGGCAGAGCGCGCGGCCGGCGGGCATCCATTCCTGATTCCCATCGGCGCGTCGGATGAATTCGGCAGCCCCGGCTACGTCGCCGCCGCCGAGGAACTGGCCCTGCAGCTGCAGGCCGAACGCCTGGATCCGGACCGCATCGTCATCGCCTCGAGTTCCTTCGGCACACAGGCGGGCCTCTGCGTCGGCGCCCGCGCGCTCGGGCTTCGCGCGAAGATAACCGCCATCGCCATCGATTCGAAGTTGGGCGATCTGCGGGCGGGCGTGGCGGCCGTCGCGAACAGGACCGCCGCCCGGCTGGGATTGCCGGCTGATTTTTCGCCGTCGGACATCCTGGGATACGACGGTTATCTGGGCGGCGGATACGCCGTGATGGGCGAAACGGAGCGCGAGGCGATAGAACTCGCGGCGCGCACCGAGGGCCTGCTGCTTGACCCCGTGTACACCGGCCGCGCGATGGCGGGCCTGATCGACCT
This sequence comes from uncultured Treponemataceae bacterium, assembly GCA_964428265.1. Lineage (GTDB taxonomy): Bacteria > Spirochaetota > Spirochaetia > Treponematales > Rectinemataceae > CAYRXK01. Next base: position 24,860 of record CAYRXK010000017.1, on the reverse strand, counting down.
GGTCCGCCGCGGCGAAATCGGCCGCAGCGAAACCGTGCTGTTCTGGCACACCGGCGGCTCGGCCGCGCTGTTCGCCTACGCGGAAAAATTCGCGCCGGACGGGAATCCGGCAGGCGCGCGGCCGGCAGGCGGAACCGCGACCGGAGACGCGAAAAAATGAGCGACGGCATCCCCTTCGTGAAGATGACCGCGCTCGGCAACGATTTCATCATCGTGGACGACCGCGACGGCATCCTTTCCGGACACGATATCGCCGCGCTGGCGCGCAAGCTCTGCGCGCACAGGCTTTCGCTCGGGGGCGACCAGCTCATGATCGTCGCGCGCACGGGGGCCGGCGGCGATCCGGGAGCCGGCGGCGATTTCTTCATGCGCACGATCAACCCCGACGGCACCGAGGTTAAGATGTGCGGCAACGCCTCTCGCTGCGTTGCGCGATTCGCGTACGACCGCGGCATCGCGGGCGCTTCCATGCGCATCGACACGCCGGGCGGGCCGGTGACCGCCGAAGTGCGCGGCGGCTTCGTGCGCGCGGGCCTTTCGCTGACCGCGCCCGCGCGCTTCGGCGTACCGCTCGAAATCCGCGATGAAAAATCAAACGTTATTCGACTCGTCGCCGACTGGCTGGAGGTTTCCGGCGCGCCGCACGCGGTGATCCGCCTTGACGGGGCGGCCGACGCGTCCGCGGAACGCATTCACGCGCTGGGCGCCGCGGCGCGCCGCCATCCGGAATTTCCCGGCGGCGCCAACGTCAACTTCATCGAATCGCGCGGGCCGCACGAAATCGCCCAACGCACGTTCGAGCGCGGCATCGAGGGCGAGACCCTGGCATGCGGCACCGGCGCCACCGCCTCGGCGCTGGCCATGGCCGCCGCGGGGCTCGCCGAAAACCCGGTGCGCGTGGCCATGCGCGGCGGCGCGGTGGAAATCGGCTTTGCGCGCGAGTCTCCGGATATCGCGGCGTTCCGCGGCATCACCCTCGGCGGTGAAACCCGCTATGTCGCCGCGGGCACCCTGCACCCGGAAGCCTGGACGTATTAGAATACGGGCGGGAGGTACGCGGTGATCGTCTGCATCGCTCCTGACGAAGGAATGGCGGAAACCTTCCGGCGGGTCGCCCCGGAGTTCAACGAAAAAATCGTCGTGGAGCGCGGGCTCCTCGAAGACGCCATCCCCATCGCATGCCGCTGGGAGGAAGAGGCCGACGCCATCGTAAGCCGCGGCGGCACCGTCCTGGTCATGCGCGATGCCGGCATCAGCACTCCCCTGGTGGAATTGCAAGTCACCGCGCGCGACCTTGCCCAGGCCCTGGAACGGGCCAGGGCCCTCACCTTGCGCGACGATTACCGCATCGGCGTGATGACCTTCTCCAACATGACGCAGCAGCTCAGGGATTTCATGCCCTTCTTCCGGCTGAACCTGAAGTTATACGAACTGGGGATCGACTCGGACCTCGGCGAAGCGATCCGCGGCGCGATCGCCGACGGCATGGACGTCCTGCTCGGCGGGGTCATCACCTCCAAGGTGGCATCGGAGTGCGCGATCCCCTGCACCTTGATCGAATCGGGAGAAACATCGATCCGCTACGCGCTCGGAGAGGCGTCGAAGATCGTGGCCGCGCGCCGCCTGAAAAGCCGTAGGGCCGAGGAACTCAGGATCATAATGGAAAACATCCGCGAGGGCATCATCGCCACCGACGGCGAAGGCAGGGTGTTCCAGATGAACGGCAGGGCCCGCGATCTCCTGAACCATTCGAACGACACAGGAGCCTGGGGCTACGGCACGAAGCTGCCGCCCTACCTCCTGGATATGACCAGGGCGGGCGAACGCCGCACGCTGGTCGAAATCGGGTCCAAGCGGATCATGGTCGACGTGAATCCCGTCAAGGTCGAGGGTTCGGTGGCCTCCTCCGTCATCACCCTGCAGGACATCGGCAGCATCCAGAAAATGGAACAGGACATCCGCCGAGAAATCTATTTCAAGGGATATGTGGCCAAGGTGGATTTCGGCGACATCGTAGCCGAGGATCCGGAGAGCCGTCGGACCATAGAACTGGCCATGCGCTACGCCCGCACGAACGCCGCGATCCTGATCCGCGGAGAATCGGGCGTGGGCAAGGAAATGTACGCGCAGAGCATCCACAACGCTTCCGAGCGCCGGACCGGCGCCTTCGTGGCCATGAACTGTGCCGCGATACCGGAACCGCTGTTCGAAAGCGAACTCTTCGGCTACGTGGACGGCGCCTTCACCGGCGCAAGGAAAAAGGGAAAGCCCGGCCTGTTCGAAATCGCGCACGGCGGCACCGTTTTCCTGGACGAGATTTCCGAAATGCCGCTGGCCCTGCAGGCGCGCCTGCTGCGGGTGCTGCAGGAACACGAAGTCATGCGCCTGGGCGATGACAAGATCATTCCAGTGGACGTGCGCATTATCGCCGCATCCAACCGGGACCTGCACGCCCTGGTTGATTCCGGCGCTTTCCGCAACGACCTGTTCTGGCGCCTGAACGTCCTGAACCTTTCCATACCGCCCCTGCGCGAGCGGCGGGGCGACATCCCGTCGCTGATCGGGCACCTGCTCGCCCGATCGGACTTCTGCGGCAGCGTGCCCCGCCTTACCGCCGATTGCGCGGCGCTGCTGCGCGCCCATTCCTGGCCGGGCAACGTCCGCGAACTGAAGAATTTCTGCGATCGCGTCGCGGCGATCTGCGACACCGAGGAAATCGGCCTGGATCGGGCGCTCGCCTTGCTGGACGTGGCCTCCGCCGCTGGCACGGCGCCCTCCGCTGATGCAGGCTCCGCCGCGCGGACATCGAAAGCCTCCGCGTCCGGAGCGGGCGATCTGGCGCGCATTGTCGCGGAATCCGGAAGCATGGCTGACGCTGCCCGGCGCCTTGGCATCCATCGCGCCACCCTTTGGCGCCGCATGAAAAGGGCCGGCATTTCATCCAGGTTATTCAATCCACAATGATGTTGCACTTGTTGCGTTATTGTGTACGTTGCGCAACACTTGCAACACAAACGCAACCACCGTGCGAGCCTGATACAATCCTCAGCCGGGGCCATCACCATCAATCCTATATGATGAAATAATTTACCAAAAAGTTCCGCAGCGCTTCCCGCCCACCCGATCTGGCACGCTTTCTGCACTACATTCATCATGCACGCTATCGAGAAGATCCTGGCCCAGGCGTCGGGCAAACAGAACGTATCGACCGGAGAGATCGTCACCGCGGGCGTCGATGTCGCGGAAGTGAACGACCTCTACCTCCAGGTGGTCACCTCGTTCCGCCAGCTCGGCGGCATCAAGGTGAAAAAACCAGCGGCGACAACCTTCGTGTTCGACCACTACGCGCCCGCGCCCACGATCAAGGCCGCCGAAAACCACCGCGCCATGCGCGAGTTCTGCCGCGAGCAGGGCATCGAAAAGCTGTTCGACGTCGGCCGCGGCGTATGCCACCAGGTCCTGATAGAGGACGGGTTGGTCGCGCCGGGCGCCATCGTGGTGGAAACCGACTCGCACACGACCACCCTGGGCGCGCTCGGCGTCTTCGGCACCGGCGTGGGCGCCACCGACATGGCGCTCATCCTGCTGAATGGATCGCTCTGGTTCCGCGTGCCCGAAGTCATGAAGGTAGAGCTGGAGGGAGGCCCCCTGGCCCCCGGAGTCATGGCCAAGGACGTCATCCTCCATATCATAGGCGACCTGAAGCAGGACGCCGCCATCTACAAGTGCGTGGAATTCGCAGGCCCCGCCATCGCCGCCATGCCGGTAGAGGAACGCCTGGTCCTGTGCAATATGTCGGTAGAGATGGGCGCCAAGACCGCCTACATCCAGCCGGACGAAAAGACCTGGGAATACCTGGCCCGCATGGGCGTAAACAAGGCCGCCAGGGAAGTGCGCACCGATCCGGACTACGTGTATTCGTCGGTGCACCGCTACGACGTATCCAGGATCCGTCCCAGCGCCGCCACTCCCGGCAGCGTGGACAACCTGGCCGAAGTGTCCGCCGCGCAGGGAGTGCGCGTGGACCAGATCTTCATCGGCACCTGCACGGGCGGGCGCCTGAACGACCTGGCAACCGCGGCCGCCATCCTGAAAGGAAAGAAAGTAGCCCGCGATACCAGGCTCATCGTGATTCCGGCCTCGGACAAGGTACTCGCCGACGCCATGGCAGCCGGCCATGTGCAGACCCTTATGGAAGCGGGCGCGGTCTTCTCGACCCCCGGCTGCGGCCCCTGCCTGGGCGCCCACGAGGGCATCCTGGGCGCGGGCGAGGTGGGGCTGACCACTTCGTCGCGCAACTTCCCGGGCCGCATGGGCAGCGCGGAATCGAGACTCTACGTCGTATCGCCGGCCACCGCGGCCGCCTCGGCCATCTCAGGCACCATCACCGACCCGTCATCGCTGCAGGGAGCATCAAAATGAAGATACTGAAAGGCAAGGTGCATACCTTCGGCAACAACATCGACACCGACCAGATCTACCCCGGCCGCTTTCTGGAACTGACCGATCACGCCGACATCGGAAAGCACGCCATGGAAGGCGCCGATCCGAGCTTCCCGAAGCGGTTCGAAAAGGGCGGATTCATCGTGGCCGGCACGAATTTCGGATGCGGTTCCAGCAGGGAGCACGCGGTCATCACGCTGAAAAACGCAGGCGTGGCGGCGATCTTCGCGAAGTCGTTCGCCCGCATTTTCTATCGCAACTGCATCAACCTCGGCCTGCCGGTCGTCATGGCGCCCGAGCTCGACACCTTCGGCCTTTCCGACGGCTCCGAAATCGAGGTCGACCTCGCCGCGGGCACGCTTTTGGCGGCGGGAACGGTGCGGCGCTTCGTGCCGCTTTCGGAGGAGATCATGGCGCTCATCGAGAACGGCGGTGTTTTCTCCCTTTACAGAAAATGAGAACGGATCGAAAGTAGAATGAAAGCGCATTAACGCGGCATCGTGCCGCGTACAAAATTTTTCGATTGGAGGCATGTAGATGAAGCTGCTGAAGAACGGGCTGGTCGCCCTCTTCCTGGTCCTTGCGGTAGGCGGTGTCGCGTTCGCCCAGTTTCCCACGAAACCCCTCAACTATGTGATCGCCTTCAATCCGGGCGGCGAGTCCGACATCTTCGCCAGGGCCCAGCAGCCCCTGCTGGAAAAAATCCTCGGCCAGAAGGTGATCATCAACTACAAGATCGGCGGCGGCGGCGCCGTGGGCTGGGCGGACCTGCTGAAGCAGAAGCCCGACGGTTACACCTTCACCGGCCACAACCTGCCGCACATCATCCTGCAGCCGCTGACCACTCCGAACTCCGGCTACAAGACCAAGGAAATCGTACCGGTGTACACCTTCATGTCCACGCCCTGCGTGCTCGCGGTAAACGCCAAGAGCCCGATAAAGACGGTGGAAGACTTCGTGAAGTACGCCAAGGCCAACCCCGGCGCCGCCCTGGTCGGCGGTTCGGCCTCCGCCTCGGCCAACGAAATCGCGCAGAAGGTGTTCGACAAGGTCGCCGGCATCAAGACGACCTATATCCCCTTCACCGGTTCGGGCGACGCGATTCCCGCGTTGCTGGGCAACCACGTGACCGCGCTGATGACCTACACCACCATGGGCAACACCTATGAAGGCGAAGTCCGCCTGCTGGCGGTCGCTTCGGAAAAGCGCGTGTCCTCGCTGCCGCAGGTTCCCACCTTCCGCGAACTGGGCTACGACCTGGTCGAGGGCGCCTTCCGTGGCGCCGCGGTTCCGCCCGGAACCCCCGACTCGGTGAAGAAAGCCCTGGCCGACGCCTTCGAAAAAGTGAACAAGGACCCCGAGTTCGCCAAGAAAATGGAAGCCTCCGGATTCAAGCTCGAGTTCTACGGCCCCGAGGCCAGCGAAAAGCTCGTCGACGAGAAGGTCAAGGTCTATACACCGCTCGCCGCGGAGTTCAAGAAATAATTTTCTCCTGATTCGCGCACGGGGGCGCGGGGCTGTCGCAAGTCCCGCGCCCTTCATCCGTACCGCCGACAAGGACGCCCAGTATGACGATGCAAATACTCATGGAATCCATCACCGCGATATTCACCTTGCAGAACATGCTGTTCATGCTCGTCGCCATCGTGTTCGGCATCATGGCCGGAGCCCTGCCCGGGTTCACCGCCACCATGGCGGTGGCGCTGATGGTGCCCTTCACTTTCACCATGTCGCCGGTGTCGGGGCTGATCACGATAGGCGCGCTTTATTGCGCCACCATATTCGGCGGGTCCTTCTCGGCGATACTGCTGAACACCCCCGGAACCCCGTCCTCCATCGGCACCTGTTTCGACGGGTATCCGATGGCGCGCAAAGGACGCGGCCAGGAAGCCATCTACACCGCCACGATCGGTTCGGGCGTGGGCGGCGTGATCGGCACCTTCGGCCTTATCCTTTTCGCCGTCCCCCTGGCCAGGGCCGCGCTGAAATTTGGTCCGCCAGAATTTTTCTGGGTGGCGATATTCGGGCTGACCATCATCTCGTCCATTTCCGAGGAATCCCTGCTGAAGGGCATCGCCGCCGGCTTTATCGGCATACTGATCTCCATGATCGGCATCGCGCCGGTGGGCGGCGACATGCGCTTCGATTTCGGCCTGGCATCCTTCCAGGGCGGCGTGGAAATCGTGTCGGTGCTGATCGGTTTCTTCTGCATTCCAGAAATTTTCCGCATGGCGATGGATCCCTCGTCATCCTATTCCGAGGTGAATTCGGGCGAGCACGAGAAGGGAGCCATGAAACGGGCTTTCGACCATGTCATCGGCCATCCGATGGCATCGCTGCGCGCCTCGATCATCGGGCTCCTGATCGGCATCCTGCCGGGCGCCGGCGGCAACATCGCCAACCTGATCGCATACAACGAGGCCAAGCGCGCGTCCAAGCATCCGGAAACCTTCGGACACGGCGAGCCCCAGGGCGTCGTGGCCACGGAAGTGTCCAACAACGCGGTGGTCGAGGGCGCCATGGTGCCCCTGCTCGCGCTGGGCATTCCCGGATCGCCGCCCGCCGCCATCATCTACGGAGCGCTCATGCTGCAGGGCCTGAGCCCCGGACCGCAGCTGTTCACGAGGAACGCCTCCCTGGTGTACGCGTTCATGTTATCGTTCTTCGTGGCCAACATCCTTATGACCATCGTGGGATTCTTCGCCGGCAAGGGCATGTACAAGGCCGTCATCAAGGTTCCGATCCGCATCCTGATTCCCACCATACTGTTCCTGACGGTGCTGGGTTCCTACGCGATCCGCAACAATCCGATGGATGTGATCATCATGTTCATCTCGGGCATGGTCGGCTACGTGCTCAAGGACCTGGGCTTCAATACCGGCGCCTTCGTGCTGGGTCTCATCCTGGGGCCCATCGCCGAACGGGGATTCGTGCAGGGCTTGCTGATGGGCAACAACGTGTCCATGTCAGCTCCCTGGATCATCCTGTTCACCAGGCCATTGTCCATCGCCTTGATCGTCCTGTCGGTTTTCTCGGCGGCCTGGCCCTTCATCCGGGCCGCATTCCGGCGACGCAAGGGCGGCGCCACCATCATCGCCGCGGCGCTGGCGAAAAACGAGGCGGCGGGGGTAAAGAAGCTGAATACCGACTATGTCGGCGGCGCCATCATCCTGGGCGTCGCGGCACTGTTCTTCTTCCAGATCAAGGAATGGAGCAAGTACGCCACCATGGCGCCGCAGAGCATCCTCCTGATCCTGGTCCTGTTCGGCGCCGCCCTGCTCGTGAAGGGCAAGGTGAAGCCGGAGATGATCGCCACCACCTTCACCAAGGTGACAAAATCGCTCGGCCTCGTGATCGTGGTGGGCCTGTTCTGGGTCTTCCTGCTGGAGCGGATCGGCTTCGTGGTCACGAGTTTCGCCGCCTTCTTTGCGATCATGTACGCCTTCCATCCGAAGAAGGGCGTGGCCAGGATCGCGGGCTCCGCGGCGGTGGCGGTCGGCGTCATCGCCGCGCTGTACCTGCTGTTCGCCAAGTTCCTGATGGTGTCCCTGCCCACGGGCATCCTGATCTGAGGAGATAGCCGCATGCACTTCGACCTGAAATTCGGTTCCACCACGCTGCCGATGGACCTCGACGACCGGCGGATCCTGAAGGTGGTCATGCCCGGCGAAAAAGCGCCCCTGCAGAACCCGACGGAATCGGTCAGGCGGGTGCTTGCGGCGCCCGACGGCACCCCCGCCCTGCTGGACATGCTCGCCGCGGCCAAGCCCAGGCGCCTGGTCATCGTGGTGAACGACATCACCCGGCCCACGCCGTACTCCGTCTTCATGCCCCCGCTGGTCGAAGTCATCGGCAAGGCGGGCATCCCCGACTCTGCGGTCACCCTGGTGACCGCGACGGGCATCCACGATCCGCATACGCGCGAGCAGGACATCCAGGTATACGGCGAGGAACTGTGCCGCAGGTTCAGGGTGATCAGCCACGACGCCACCGACAACGCCAACCTGGTGCACAAGGGGAAACTGCCCTCCGGCTACGATTTCTGGCTGAACAAGATCGTGGACGAGGCCGATTTCCTGATCACCATCGGCGTGGTCATGCCGCACTACTTCGCCGGCTTTTCCGGCGGCCGCAAATCGATCCTGCCGGGCGTGGCGGGCAAGGAAACCGTGCAGAAAAACCACGCCCGCATGGTCGAATTGATGGATAACCTGCCCCCGATAAAGGAAAACCCGGTCAGCCTGGAGATGATCCAGGCCGCGCGCACCGCGGGCGTCGACTTTATCCTGAACGTGGTGGTGGACGACTCCGGCCGGCTGGTCGAGGTCGTGGCGGGCGACCTGGAAAAGGCCTGGTACCGCGCGGTACAGGTGAGCGAGTCGATGTACCTGACCCCCATTCCGCGCAAGGCCAAGGTGGCCATCGCCACCGCGTCGGGCTACCCGCGCGACATCAACCTGTACCAGTCGCAGAAGGCGCTGGACCACGCCGACAAGGCCACGGTGGACGGCGGAACCGTAATCATCGTGGCGGAATGCCGCGAAGGCTACGGCGAGAAGGTCTTCGAACGCTTCATGAACGCAGGCTACACGGCCCGCGGCATCATGGACGAGGTGAAGGCCAATTTCGTGATGGGCGGACACAAGGCCTACGGATTCGCCAAGGTCGCCGCGGAAAAGAAGGTGATTTTCGTGACCGGCCTGTCTGACGCCGTGGTGAAGAGCCTGTTCGCCCGCAAAGCCGCGACGCCGGAGGAAGCAGTGAGGATGGCCCTGGAGGACCAGGGCCCCGACGCCGACTTTATCGTCTTCCCCGAGGGCAGCGTTACCGTGCCCTACGTGGCCGGCTAGATCCGCGCGATCGCGTTCGCGTAGAAACCGCAGGCATCGACGATTTCGGCCGTGGCGCAGTGCTCGTCGCGCATATGCGCGAGCTTGTACTCGCCCGGCCCGAACCCGATCGTCGGAATGCCCATCGATACCGGCGTGACGGCGTTCGTGCCGAAATCCCAGAAATCGTACATCGCAGGGTCGCGGCCGAAGCTGTCGCGGTAGGCCGCGTCGAAGGCGCGCGCCAGGTGATGGTCGGGCGCGATGCGCCACGGTTCGTGCAGGGGCTCGTAGGCCACGTCCAGGCCGGTCCAGGTTTTCCGGTGCAGGGTGCCGATGCGCCACTCGGCGCCGGTGCCGGCGACGATGGCGTCCATCTCGTCGCGGATGGTCGCCTCGGTTTCGCCGGGCACCATGCGGCGGTCAAGATACACCTCGCATTCGTACGGCACGGCGTTCAGCGACGCGGCGACGCTTGAAATGCGCGACAAGACCAGGGTGGGCCTGGGCGCGGGGCTGCGCGCCAACTCGAGATTCCTGGCCTCGACCCGCCTGATGATCTCCGCCATCAGGTAGACCGCGTTCACGCCCTTTTCGGGCGCCGAGCCGTGCGCCGAGACGCCCTGCGTGGCGATGACGATCTGTGCCTTGCCCTTGTGTCCGTGCACGATCACGTTGCGCGAAGGTTCGCAGATGACGCAAAAGTCGGGGCGCAGGCCGAACTCCGCGAACAGGTGCTTCAGGTTCACGCCGTCGCAGTCTTCCTCGACACAGGTGCAGGACACCAGGACGCTCTTGCCGGCAAGCAGACCTCGGTCGCGCGCTTCGGCCGCGGCGTAGATCGAGGCGGCGGCGGCGGATTTCATGTCCACCGAGCCCCGGCCCCAGAGCATGCCATCGGCGACCACGCCTTCGTAGGGGGGATATTTCCAGAGCCCGGCGTCGGGCACGCCCACGTTGTCCACGTGCGAATCGAAGAGGATGGTCTTCAGACCGTCGCCGATGCGGCCGAGCACGTTGCCGAACCCGTCGACCCGGACCTCGTCGTAGCCGAGGGAGCGCATGCGGTCGGCGATGAAGCGGACCACCTGCTCCTCGCCTCCGGTGGGGCTCTGGATGCGCACGAGGTCGCGCGCAAATTCCACCAGTTCATGGGAGCGGGAATCGGTCATGGCGGTGAATCCTCCATCGCGGCTGCGGATCTTTTCCGGACGAATCCTACCGGAGAAAAAGGGTCAGGATCGAGGCGTAGGCCACGGCTGCCAGCAGAAACAGGGCGAGCGGCAGGATCATCCTGCGCAGGACCGCGGGAGAACTGGTCTTGAAATGCCCGACCGTGACCACCAGGCAGACATGCAGGGGCGACAGCATCATGCCCGCGTAGCCGAAGGCGCCCGAAAGCACCACCGCGACTTCCCTGGGAAAGGAGCCCCCCTCGGGAAAGAGGCCGAGCACGATCGGAAAGGCGATGCCCACATAGGCGAAGCCCACGCCGGTGACCAGGCCGGCGATGAGCGGCATGAGGCAGGCCACCACGACCGGCGGGATGTTCCACGCGGCCAGTTCCGCCGCGCCCTGCACCCCGATGCCGCCGGCCTCGAGCAATGCCGAAAAGACGCGCACGCCCGCGATGACGCCCGCCATCTTCAGGATCTCGGGGGTCAGGGTGCCGCGATAGGCGCCGACGCCGCGGGTGATGGCAACGTAGGCCATGGCGCCGAGGATGCCGCCCAGGGTGGGCAGGTAGCGCGAAAGGAGCGCGGCGCCCCGATCGGAAAGCCCGAGGAAGGGCACGACGGCCTTGGCGAGGAAGGTCAGCACGAAAAACAGCGTGAGCACGATGGCCAGCGGGGCGAAGCCTTCGAGGCGGGAGAGAAGGCTGCCGGAATCGCCTGCTTCCTTGGGCCCGGCCTTGGGAAGGGCGCTGCCCCTGATGATGAAGGTCTGTCCGAGGAAGATGAGCAGGACGAGCGAGTAGAGGTTGAGCAGCGACAGGCGCGCGGTGGTGATGCCCGCGAGCGAGGTGGTGAGGATGAAGGCGGGATAGAGCGGCCAGGTGAGTTCCAGCGAGTGGCGGAACCAGTAGTTGATGGCCGAGAGCGTTTCCGCGCCCTGGCGCCGTTCGGAATCCAGGGCGTCGACCAGGGGGGCGGAGAAGAGCGCGCCGCCCGGCATGGGAAGGGTGCCGATGAGCAGGGGGGTTACGGCGAGCGACGCCCTGGGGCCGGGCGCCACCACGCGCACCGCGCGCGCGAACGCGACCATGGCGCCCGATTTTTTCATGGCGCCCGAAAGGATCATGATCAGGGTGACCAGGATGAGCAGGAGGATGTTTTCCGGTTCGAGGAGTTCCGCCACGCTGACCTGGACGGCCTGGACGGGCGGAATGCCGCGGATGAACGCGAATACCAGGCCACCGCCCAGCGCGGCCAGCCCCAGATGGACCTTCTTCATCGTGGCGAACACCACCACGGCGAATACAACGGCCACGAGAAGCAGAACGGGCAATTCGGACATCGGGGGCCAACCTCCTCCAAGTATGAACGTTATCGTCGCATGCCTCGGTGCCGGGAGGGAAGCCCGGGGCGTGAAAAGCTTGCGCGAGGAACAGCGCCGCGCGACGTGGGCGAATCGTGCGGTCAGATTCCGAAGCGCTTCAGCGTGCCGGAAAAATACTGGATCAGGAAGCCGCGGCTCAGGACGGAAACCAGGGTGCCGATACCCACCACGCCGCCCATGGCGAACCCCGCGCCGGTGATCAGGGCGTCGAAGCTCACCCTGAGGAACTTGTAGGGAATGCCGTAACGGTCACGCAGCATCAGGATGAGCGCGTCGAGGCAGTTGACTCCCAGGTCGAGCTTGATGACGAGGGAAATGCCGAAGGACAGCATGAGCTGGCCCACAGCCAGGAACATGATCTGACCGACCACCCCGTCGGGACGAAGGTCGAAGCGGGCGAACAGGGTTTCCCCCATGGCGATGAAAAATCCGATCATGAACGAGTAGGCCAGTGTGCCCGGCCCGACATGGCGCCAGGCGAACAGGACGGCCAGTCCGATGACGGTGCCGTTGTAAAGGAACGAAGAGAGGCCGAACGACAGGCCGAAGGCGGCTTTCAGCCCCATGTACAGAACGGTGATCGGATCGGCGCCGAGATCGGATCCGGCAAGGAAACTGATGGAGATGCCGATGATCGAGAGCGCCGCGGCGAACAGCGCGACGCGGCGTGGGGTGAATCGCACGGTCAGGTTCCCGGCGTGGCGGCGGCTTGTGCGCCGCCCGGCTCGGACAACGCCGCGTCGACCTCGGCGGAGGTCGGGATGGATATCGCGGCGCCGTGCCGTGTGACCGAGATGGATGCGGCCAGGTTGGCGCGATCAAGGGCGGCGCGCACGTCAAGGCCCGCGGTGACGCCCGCCAGGAAGAATCCGGTGAAGGTGTCGCCCGCGGCCGTGGTGTCGACGGCGCGCACCTTCCTGCCGGGCACGCGCACGATCCGCGACGATCCGGGTTCGCGGGCCATGGCGCCGTCCGCCCCGAGGGTGAGCACGATGGTGCAAGCGGGGAGTATCGCGCCAAGCCGTTCCAGCAGGGCTTCGGGATCGGCCGCCACTCCCGGAGCGGCGGCATCCGTGAGGGCGGCATCCGCGGCGCTGGCTCCGGCCAGGGCCGCGGCCTCGATCTCGTTCAGGATGAGGTAATCCAGGCTGCCCAGCGGCAGGTCGAGGATGGAAGGGTCCCAGGGCGAGGGATTGAAGGCGCAGCGCAACGTTCGTTCGCGGGCGCGCGCCATGACGTACCCGAGCAGGTTGATCTCGTTCTGAAGGACCACGAGATCGCCGGGTTCGAGCGACGACAGCGCGGTGTCGATGCCCGCCTCGGTGAAGCGGTGGTTGGCGCCCGGATCCAGCACGATGCAGTTCTGGCCCCGGTCGTCCACCTGGATGAAGGCGCTGCCGGTGGCCGCGTCCGGGAGCCGGCGCAGGAGTCCGGTATCCACGCCCGCGGCGGCGAGGCCTTCCGCCAGCCACTCGTCGGACGAGCCGATCAGGCCCGCCATGGACACGCGGGGCCAGGCCTTGGCCAGCGCGATGGCCTGGTTCTGGCCCTTGCCGCCGGGAAAGCGCGACGCGGAGCGCGAGGAGATCGTCTCGCCGGGCCGCGCGATGTCGCGCACGCGGAAGACGATGTCGATGTTTATGGACCCTATGACGCAGATGCGGTTCATGGCGCTACCCCCGGTCGCGGAGTCCGGTGATGCTCCGCAGGGTCATGTCGAGGAAGGCATCGTGGTCCAGGGTCCGGAGCATCCTGACGTTGGGCGGCATGTCGAGGCAGGGGCCGGGGCCCATGCCTGGGCTCGTGTCGGCGATGGTGGCGCCGCGGCCGGGACCGGAGCCGGTGTCGACCTGTACGCGGAGGTCGGTCCAGGTAAAGAGTTCGGGGCGGGCCGCGTAGGCCACGGTGACCGAATCGTGCATGGCCGCGCCGGTCAGGCGGCCGGTCCTGCGGGTGTAGAAATCGAGGTAGTAGTCCAGGAGGCCGCGGAAAAAGGCCTGCGCCTCGCCCTGCAGCCCGCCCAGCGACTCGAGGTCGGCGGGCGAGACCAGGGCGGTGTGCGTGATGTCCAGGCCGGCCATGACCAGGGACAGGCCGGAGTTCAGGACGATACGGGCGGCTTCCGGGTCCTTGTAGATGTTGAATTCGGCGGCCGCGGTAGCATTGCCGCCGCGAAGCCCTCCACCCATGAACACGATGCGCGCGATCCTTTCGCGCAGTTCGGGACAGGCGAGCAGGAGGACGGCCAGGTTGGTCAGAGGCCCGTTGGCGATGATGGTGACCGGTTCCGGGCTGCCCGTCAGGAGGGTGCGGTAGAAATCGAAGAGGCTCGGGGGCCTGCGCTCGGTCCGGTCGGGTACGTCGAGCAGGTTGCCCAGGCCATGGTCGCCGTGCGCGTGCCGGGCGTCGCGCGGCTGCGGGATCAGGGGCTGCGCGCATCCGCGCGCCACGGGGACGTCCAGGCCCAGAAGGTCGCGCAGGTAGCAGGTGTTGCGGTAGGTGTGGTACAGGGGCACGTTGCCGTCAACCGCGGCAAGGCCGATGATCCGCAGCTCGGGCCTTGATGCCGCCAGCAGGATGGAAAAAGCGTCGTCTATGCCGGTGTCCACATCGAGGATGACGGGGACGGGGTTCATGGGCGGCCTCCCACGCGGGCAAGGAGGCCGAGACAGCGATCCGCGTCGGCCTGCACGGCCAGGTGGACGGGGCGGATGTCCTGCCTTGGCTGGTCCGGCAGCGCGGCGGTTTGCGAATTCCGGGGCTTTCGGCGCCGGCGATCCACGATGAGGCGCCCGCGCTGCGGGCCCTCGTCGGCGACCACCTCGACCGGGAAATCCTCGAACCGGACGATTTCCGGACCGATCGCGCAGGCTACCGCCAATTCCTGCAGTGATGGGGCGCCGGATTCAGGAAGGCCCGCCACGTCGGGGCCGAGCACCCACAGGTCGAGGGATGAATCGAACACGATACGCGCGGCCAGGGGATCCGACCAGTAGTTGAATCCGGAAGAGGGCGCGCCGCGTACAGGTCCGTCGCCGCCATCCACGGTGATGACGCGGGGGACGTAGCGGGGCAAGTCGGGGTAGCGCAGCAGGGCGATCGCGATGCTGGTCAGTGGGCCGAGCGCGATGATGGCGGCGCCGCCGCGGGCTTTGGCGTGCGCGTACAGGGCGTCCCAGGCGTGGACGGATTCGGTGGCGGCGGCGCCGGCGAAAGGCGACATCATCGGGCGGTCAGCTCCGGCGGTCACCGCGAGGACATCGAGTTCGAGGCTCGCGGCGGCCAGGCGCAGGGCGGATGCGGCGCCCGCGCCGTGATCGCCGTCGATGATGACCGATACGCGCATATCCATGATGATGCAGGATATCACGAGATCGGCGACTATGGATGGGGGTCCGCCGCCTACCTCCCCAGCCAGCCGCCGTCCACCGCCAGGGTGCTGCCGTTCACGTAGGCGGCCGCGTCCGACGCCAGGAACACCACGGCGCCGGCCAGGTCTGAGGGTTCGCCCCAGCGCCCGGCGGGGATGCGCGCCAGGATGTCCGGCGCGCGCGCGGGGTCGTGGCGCAGGGCTTCGGTGTTGTCGGTGGCCATGTAGCCGGGCGCGATCGCGTTCACGGTGATGCCGTGCTTCGCCCACTCGTTGGCCAGGAGCATGGTCAGGCCGCGCACGCCGGATTTGGAGGCTGTGTAGGACGGCACGCGGATTCCTCCCTGGAAGGACAGCATCGAGGCCACGTTGATGATCCTGCCGCCGCCTCCCTGCGCGAGGAACTGCCGCGCCACCGCCTGGCTGAGGAAAAAGAGGGTTTTCAGGTTCACGTTCATGACGGCATCCCAGTCCGCTTCAGTAAAATCGACCGAATCGGCGCGGCGGATGATGCCCGCGTTGTTCACCAGGATGTCGATCCTTCCATAGGAATCGAGGGCGGCGGCCACGATGCCCGCCACCGGCGCGGTGGACGAGAGGTCGGCGCCGACATGGCGGTAGCGGCGCCCGGCGGCTTGCACCGCGGCACGCGTTTCGGGCGCTTCGGGTTTGGTGGACACGCCGAGTATGTCCGCGCCCGCCTGCGCCAGCGCGACGGCCATCGCGCGCCCGAGGCCCTTGTCGGCGCCGGTCACGATCGCGACCCTGCCGTCCAATTTGAATGTATCGAGTATGCCTGCCATGGGAACCTACCTGAACTGCGCGGGGGAAACCGCGTCCATGTCGTCGAAGCTCTGGTTTTCGCCGGCCATGCCCCAGATGAAGGTGTAGGCGCCGGTGCCGACTCCCGAATGGATGGACCAGGAGGGCGAGATGACCGCCTGCCCCTCGGCCACCACGAGGTGGCGCGTCTCGTCGGGCTGGCCGTGCAGGTGGATGACCCGCGTTTCGGGCGCCATGCCGAAGTAGAGGTAGACTTCCATCCGGCGCTCATGGGTGTGAGAGGGCCAGGTGTTCCAGATCGAGCCGGGTTCGAGCACGGTCATGCCCATGACCAGCTGGCAGCTGGCGCAGACGGCCGGGTGCACGTACTGGTAGATGGTGCGGACGTTGCAGGCTTCGGGGCTGCCCAGCTTTTTCGGGTTGGCCTTGGATCGGGGGATGTGGCAGTCGGGGTGCGCGGCGTGGGCGGGCGCGCTCATCAGGTAGAGGCGCGCGGGGTTCGCGGGGTCCAGGCTTTCGAAGGAAGGGCTGGCCGCGCGCCTGCCCAGGTACAGGCCGTCGCCGGGGGCCAGGTTCCAGGACTGCCCCGCCACCGACACGCGCGCCGCGCCGCCGCCAGTGTTGATGACACCGAGTTCGCGGCGGTCCAGGAAGTGGTCGGTGCCGAGCTCCCTGCCGCCCGCCAGGGCCAAGGGATCGCCGGCCGGCACGGCGCCGCCGAAGATGACGCGATCCACGTGCGTGTAGACCAGGCGCAGGACGCCGGGGGTGAAGATATCCTCGACCAGGAAGTGGCGGCGCAGTTCGTCGGTGGTGTACAGGGCGGCGTCGTCGGGGTGGGTGGCGTACCGGATTTCAAGGTCCATCGTATGCTCCTTGGATTGTGGTGCGTGCATGTCGTGCTTAAAGGAGATCTTCGCGCTGCGGCGTGAAGATGTCCAGAAGGATGCCCTTCTCCAGGCAGGTGGTGCCGTGCAGGCCGCCGCCGCGCAGGAAGAGCGAATCGCCCTGGCGTACCGTGCAGGTGCGCATCGCGCCCGCCTCGTCCTCGATCCGGTATTCGAAAGCGCCCGAAAGGACGTAGGTGATCTGGTCGTGCGGGTGGCGGTGCTCCGCGCCGATCGCTCCGGGTTCGAAGGCCACTTCCACGAGCATGAGGCCGCCGCCGCGCGCCAGGACGCGCCTGCGCACCGTGCCGTCCGAGAGCTCGACCGCGGGCGAGGCGCCGGCGGCGAAAAGTATGCCCTCCGTCAACCTGGCATCGCCGGGGTTGCGCGCGCCGCTCATCGCTGCACCCTGCCCTTTCCGTCGCCCGCGGCGAGGGCTTCGACCTCCGCGCGGCTGGCCAGGTTGATGTCGCCGGGGATGGTGTGTTTCAGGGCCGAGGCCGCGACGGCGAATTCCAGGGCGCGCGCGTCGTCGCCGTATTCCAGGAGGCCGAAGATGAGTCCCGCGGCGAAAGAGTCGCCACCGCCGACGCGGTCGACGATGTCGGTGAGTTCGTAGCGGCGCGAGCGCAGGAAACCCGCGGGCTCCAGGAGGGCGGCCGACCAGCCGTTGCGGTCGGCGGAGTGGCTTTCGCGCAGGGTGATGGCCACGCGCGACAGGTTCGGGTAGGCGGCGCGCGCGGCGCTCGCCAGGGCTTCGTAGGGGTCGGAGCGGGCGGCATCGGCGGCGGCGGGCAGCGCGATGCCCAGGCCGAGCTGGATGTCCTCTTCGTTCGCGATCAGGATGTCGGCGCGGCGCACGAGTCCGGGCATGACGTCGGTCGCGGAAGCGCCGTAGTTCCAGAGTTTTTTCCGGAAATTGAGGTCGATGGAGATGCGCAGGCCCGCGGCGCGCGCGGCATCCAGGGCTTCGGCGCAGGCATCGGCCGCGGAGCGCGAGAGCGCGGGCGTGATGCCCGTAAGGTGGAACCAGTCCGCCCCGGCCAACAGGCGCGGCCAGTCGAAGGATCCGCGGCCGCAGAGTGCCATGGCGGATCCGGCACGGTCGTAGACCACGGTGGACGGCCGCTGGTCGGCGCCCGTCTCCAGGAAATAGATGCCGACACGGCCCGCGGCGGGCCTGAGCACGCCGTCGGTGCGCACGCCCAGGGCGCGCAGGCCGCGCAGCGCGGCGTCGCCGACCGGGCCTTGGGGCAGGACGCTGACAAAGGACGCGGCCATGCCGAACTGCGCCAGGGAAGCCGCGACATTGGCCTCGCCCCCGCCGAAGGTGGCCTGCAGCAGGGGCTGCTGGAAGAGGCGCTCGTGTCCCGGAGAGGCGAGCCTGAGCATGATTTCGCCGAAGGTGACGATGGTCTTCATATCGGGGAACATCGTAGCATGGATCGACCCTCGATACAACAAAAATGGAACATTGTTTCATTTCGGTGCGCATGATGGTCGGAGCGCGTGGTAGAATCGGACCGGGGAGACAACCATGCACGAAACATTCGAACGCCTGGGCATGATCGGCCTGGTGCCGGTGGTGAAGCTGGACGACGCGCGCAAGGCGCCGGATCTGGGTCGCGCCCTGGCCGCGGGCGGCATACCCGCGGCGGAAATCACCTTCCGCAGCGGCGCGGCGGCCGACGCGATCGCCGCGCTGCGCGCCGGGATGCCGGAACTCCTGGTCGGCGCGGGCACGGTGCTGAACCGCGAACAGGCGGCGCGCGCGATCGACGCAGGCGCGCAATTCCTGGTCAGCCCGGGTTTCGACGAGGCGGTGGTCGGCTTCGCGATCGAATGCGGCATTCCGGTGCTGCCCGGCGTGTCGGGCCCCGACGGGGTGCTGCGCGGCATCGCGATGGGGCTGGATACCCTCAAATTTTTCCCCGCGGAGGCTTCGGGCGGCATCCCGATGCTGGACGCCCTGGCAGGTCCCTTCTCGAACATACGCTTCGTACCCACCGGCGGCATCGATGCGGGCAACCTCGGCGCGTGGGTCAGGCGCCCGAACGTTCTGGCGGTGGGCGGTTCCTGGATGGTGCCATCGGCGCTGATCCAAGCGTCGGATTGGAAGGGGATCGAGGCGCTCTGCCGGCAGGCACTGCGGGCCCTGCACGGGTTCGCGGTGGCGCGGGTGGCGATCGGCGCGTGCGCCGGCGGCGCGGGCGCAGGCTGTACGGGCGCCGGCGGCGCCGGAACAAGCGCGCAGGATGCGGCGCGCCTGCTGATGGACGTATTCGGGATCGAGGGCCGGCCGCGCGCCGACGGCGTATCCTTTCAGGGGCTGGATGTGATGGCGGCCGGCACTCCCTGGACCCGCGGGATCATCGCCGTGCGCTGCAACGGCGTGGAGCGGGCGCTGGCACGGCTGGCGGCCGCGGGGATGCGCGCCGTGCCGGGCACGGAACAATCGGAGCGGGGACTCTTGAAGGAAGTCCGCCTGGACCGTGAGCTACTCGGGTTTTCGCTGGTCCTGACGCGGGACTGAATGGCCGAGCGCGGCCGAAATGCGGCAGGCGGCCGAGGTCACGCGGCCCGCGCACTCGGCTTCGCGCGACGCGTCCCAGCGGAAATCCGGCCAGGAGGCGGAGAGGGCCGCGACGATCCTTCCTTCCCGGTCGAAGACAGGGGCGCCCACGCAGTGCACGCCCGGTTCGAATTCGCCGTCGTCGGCTGCCCAGCCCCGCGCGCGCACGGCGGCCAGTTCCGATTCCAGGGCGGCTCGCGTACGGATGGTGCGCGGCGTGAAGGTTTCCATTTCGTCGCCGAAGGGGCCCGAGCCGGTACCGGAGCCGAGCGCGGCGGCGCGGGCCTCGGCCGTCTCCCAGGCGAGGAGCACCTTGCCCAGGGCTGTGCAGTGCAGGGGCATCTGGCGCCCCACCCGCGAATACATGCGGATGTGCTGGCTCGATTCGACCTTCAGGACGTAGACCGCCCGGTCCGCTTCGCGCACGCCCAGGTGCACGGTTTCCCCGATTTCGGCCGACAGGCCTTCGGCTTCGGGCCGGGCGGCGTCCAGAAGGTCCAGGCTGTCCAGGGCGCGGGCTCCTACCCTGAATGTTTTCAGGGTGAGGGACCAGCGGTCGCGTTCGTCGCGGCGCGCGTAGCCCAATGTTTCCAGGGTGATGAGAAAGCGCCGCGCCGTGGGCTTGGCCAGGTTCGTCAGGCGCGAGAGATCTTCGAGCCTGAGCGATGGATGTTCCGAAAGGCATTCGACTACGGTCAGGGTGCGCGCGGCGGCGTTCACCACCCCGGACGGGGCTTCTTCTGGCGGGGAATCGGGTTGGCGCGGCATGGATGTTCCGTAGGCCATGTTCACCGAAAGGATTGGCGCCGTCAAGGCGTCGGCAGATCAGGTGTAGGCGGATCAGGCGTAGGCAGATCAGGCCATCCTGGGGGCGAGCGGCAGGTTGGGCGCGAGCCTGGTCATTTCCGAAGCCATCTTCCAGAGGAGTTCGGCGCGCAGCTCGGCGCGGCCCGGATCGGAGAATAGGTTGCGCAGCTCGTGCGGATCTTCCTGCAGATCGTACAACTCACCCCAGTCGGCGCCGGCGAACACGGAAATCCGCCAGCGTTCCGTCACGAGGGTGCGCACCTTGGGCGGATCGGGAAGGCCGGGCACGTTGCGGTGGCTTTCCTCCTCGATAAGGGCGCAGTCGGGCGCGCGCGGGTCGCCCCGCAGTTCCGCGATGAGCGATCTGCCTTGCATGCCGTGCGGCAGCGGGACGCCGGCGCGCTCCAGGATGGTGGGCGCGATGTCCATCGCGCGGGCGACGCGC
>CAYRXK010000017.1:0-4065 GCA_964428265.1 uncultured Treponemataceae bacterium | reverse complement strand
GCGTTCGGCGATGTAGGCCGACGGGTAATGGTCGCGGTCGAGCGAGGTGCGCCAGGACTGCGGCGCGGCGATCGGGCGGTCCGCGGGCAGCGCGTGTTCGGGGCCAGGCCCCGCGCCGGGAGCAAGGCGCCGCGCCTGGCTTTCGGCGGACAGCCAGCGGGCGAAATCGCCGCCCACCTGGTCGCCATGTTCCAGGCAGAGGATGGCCTCGTCGAATCCGTAGTAGGGGGTGGGCACCCGGAATTCCGGATCGCGCCAGGCTTCCGGCGATTCGCAGCGATAGCCGGGGCCGTCGCGCTGGTCGGCGCTGGCCTGGCGGCTGCGCGGCACGCGGTCCTGGCCCGGCACGGGAGTGGGCCCGTTTTCCGTCATGTTCTGGAAATGCGCCTTGCCGACCAGCGCGGTGCGGTAGCCGGCCTCGCGCAGGAAATCCATGAAGGTGCGGGATTCCAGGGACAGCGGAACGCCGTTCATGCGAGAACCGGCGGCGCTCGGCATGCGGCCGGTGGCGATGCATGCCCGGTTGGGCATGCAGACCGGCGAATTCACGTACATGCGGTCGAACGCGATGCCGTTCGCGGCCAGCGCGTCGATGTTCGGCGTGCGCAGCTGCGTGTTGCCGTAGGCGCCAAGGTGGTCGGCGCGCTGCTGGTCGGTCATGAAAAGGAGGAAATTCGGACGGCGCGCGGCGGGGACCGCCGCGGCGCCGTCCCTCGACATGGAGAAAGCTGCGGCGCCGCGTGAATCGGCGCCGCCACCTGAATCGGTCACTTCACCAGTCCGAGATCTTCAACGACGCCCTTGTAGCGCTTGGCGTCGCCGGAAAGCAGCTTGGTCATGGCTTCGGGCGTGCTGGGCAGCACCTCGGCGCCGGAATTGCCGAACTGGGTCTTCACTTCGGGCAGGGCCAGGACTTCCTTGAGCACCGCGTTCAGCTTGGTCACCAGCGCGCTCGTCATGCCCTTCGGGCCGAGGATGGCGTACCAGGCGTCGGATTCCAGGTCGGTGTAGCCGGCTTCGGCCAGGGTGGGAACGTTCGGCACCAGGCTGGAGCGGCTTTCGGCGGTTACAGCCAGGCCCAGGAGGGCGCCGGACTTGATCTGCGGAACGGCGGGCGGCATGCCGGCGAAGAAGAGGTCGACTTCGCGGCTGAGGACGGCGGTGGTGGAAGCCGCGCCGCTCTTGTAGGGCACGTGCACCATCTTCACGCCCGCGGCGCGCTCGAAGAGGACGGTTTCGATGTGGTTGAGCGAGCCGATGCCGGGCGAGGAGTAGTTCAGGCCGCCGGACTTGCTTTTTGCCAGGGCCGCGAGGTCCTTCATGGTTTTGACGCCGAGGCCGGGGTGCACCACGACGACCATCGGAACGGAAGCCACCTGGCCGATGGCGGTGAAGTCGCCGGCCGGATCGAAGGGCGCGTTCTTGGTCATCCAGGGTGTGATGGTCATGTTCACCGTGGCCATGAAGAGGGTGCGGCCGTCGGGCTTGGCCTTGGCCACCGCCAGGGCGCCGATGTTGCCGCCGGCGCCGGGCCTGTTTTCGACGATGACCGGCACGCCGAGGCGTTCGGAGAGGGGCGCGGTCAGGATGCGCGCCAGGACGTCGGGCGCGGCGCCGGGGTCCGAGGACACCACGATGGTGACCGGTCCGCCGATGGTCTGGGCGAAGGCGGCGGGGACCGCGAGGGCCGCGATGAGCGCCGCGGCGATGACGAGCAGGGTTCGTTTCATCAAAATCCTCCTGGAGACATCGAAAAATTCAGGCCCGCCCGTACCGCGGGCCGCTTTTCACTGGTGCGGAACGACCGGTCGCGATGGGCGATCCGGCCGCTCATTCGCTGAAGACTTCCTCGCGGCGTTTGCGCATCTTGGGCACCGCCGCGATCACGATGGCGATGACGGCGATCGCCAGCAGGGCCGCGCTGATCGGCCGTTTCACGAAAATGGCCGGGTCGCCGCGCGAAAGGATCAGCGCGCGCCTGAGGTTTTCCTCGAGCATGGGCCCGACCACCACGCCGAACAGCATGGGCGCCAGTTCGCAGTCGAGCGCTGTCAGGACGTAGCCGATCAGGCCAAAGATCGCCAGCATGGCCACATCGATGGTTTTCAGGCCGATGGCGTAGGAGCCCACGCAGGAGATCGCGACGATGACCGGAAAGAGGATTTCGTAGGGTACCGACGCGACTTTCGCCCACAGGCCGACCAGCGGGAGGTTCAGCACGAGCAGCATCAGGTTGCCCACCCACATCGAGGCGACCAGGCCCCAGAACAGCGTGGCCTGTTCGGTCAGGATGCGCGGCCCCGGCGCGATGCCGTGGATGAGCAGGGCGCCCATCATCATGGCCATGACCGCGTTGGACGGAATGCCCAGGGTCAGCATGGGGATGAACGAGGTTTGCGAGGCCGCGTTGTTGGCGGATTCGGGCGCCGCGACGCCTTCGAGCGCGCCCTGGCCGAACTCCTGCGGATGGCGGGAAATCCGCTTTTCGACCGCGTAGGCCGAGAAGGAAGCCAGGACCACGCCGCCGCCGGGCAGCAGGCCCAGCAGGGACCCGAGCCCCGTGCCGCGCAGGGTGGGGCCTGAGATTTTCTTCAGGTCGGCGCGCGACAGGGCCAGGCCGGACAGCGAGCCGGACTGGATGGACCTGCCGCCCTCACCTCCACCCTTGAGATTCCGCACGATTTCGGCCAGGCCGAACATGCCGATGGCGATGGGCACGAAGTTGATGCCGTCGTACAGGTCGGGCAGGCCGAGGGTGAAGCGCTCGACCCCCGAGGTGACGTCGGTGCCGATGATGCCCACCAGCACGCCCAGCAGGGTGGTGGCGGTGGCCTTGAGCACCGAGCCGGAGGAAAGCGACACCGATACCAGGAGTCCGAGGACCATCAGCGAAAAGTATTCGGGCGCCTGGAATTTGAGTGCGACGGTGGCCAGCGGGGGCGCCAGGAGGGCGATGACGAAGGTTGCCAGGGTGCCGGCTACGAACGACGAGATGGCCGCGGTGGCCAGCGCGGCGCCCGCCCTGCCCTTTCGCGCGAGTTGGTATCCATCCAGCGCGGTGACGACGGACGAAGTCTCTCCCGGAAGGTTGATGAGGATCGAGGTGGTGGAGCCGCCGTACTGCGCGCCGTAGAAGATGCCGGCCAGCATGATCAGGGCGGAAAGCGGCGGCAGCGAGAAGGTAACCGGCAGCAGGAGGGCGATCGTCATGGTCGGCCCGATACCCGGAAGGACGCCGATCAGGGTGCCCAGCAGGGCGCCCGCGAAGCAGTACAGGATGTTTACCAGCGAAAACGCGGCGGCGAATCCGCCGGCGAGATTGGCGAAAAGGTTCATGCGCGGCCTCCTCAGGCGCCCGGCAGGGCGAACAGGGGCATAGGCATGCCCAGCGCCACCACGAACACCAGCCAGCAGAACAGGGTGATCAGGATGGAGATGACGATGGATCGTATCGGTTTCCACGGCGATCCGCCCAGGGTAGCGAGCAGCACCGCCAGGCTGAGGGATGGGGCGAGTCCGAAGGGTTCGACCAGGACCGCGAAGAGCAGGACCGAGCCGAGCACGCAGGCCAGCGGGCGCCATGCCGAGGGAAGCGCGCGGGTAGCGCCGGCAGCGGCGGCGGAACCGGCAGTGCCGGCAGCGGCGGCCGGCACTGCCGGGGTTTGGCCGGTTGCGGCGGGGCGCGGCGGGGCGGGCTTGCGCAGGCCGCCCGCGATCATGGCCACGCCCAGCACCGCGATGAGCGCCGAAACGATCATGGGGAAGAAGCCCGCGCCCATGGTGCGGAGCGTTCCCAGTTCAAGATCCCTGCCCAGGACCAGGAAGAGCGCGGCGACAACGATGAAAAGAGCGCCCGCGGTGATGTCGTTCCGTCGCGCGTTCGCCGGATCGGCCATATGCAGTTCCTCCGCCTCGTATGTGGGTGATTGATTGTTGCCACGATGGGAAACAATCAAATTGATCGTATGTTGGATTATACTACAACTAAAATGTTCGAAACGCAAGATGATTAATTAGAACCCGGAAGCTTGTTGCGGATCGACCAACCAGAATTTGGGCACGTAG
>CAYRXK010000016.1:0-38618 GCA_964428265.1 uncultured Treponemataceae bacterium | reverse complement strand
ACAATCTCTGGCACATCAGCCACGAGGGCCTCGACCTCGAGGACCCCGCCAACGAACCCACGTTCGAGGGCATGCTGAAAATGACCGTGGCGCCTGAAAAAGCCCCGGACAAGGCCGAATATGTCACCCTGGATTTCGAGAAGGGCGTGCCCGTCGCCGTCAACGGCCAGCGCCTGGATCCCGTCGCGCTGGTGAAGAAACTCAACAAGATCGGCGGCGCGCACGGCGTGGGCCTGGTCGACATGGTCGAAAACCGCGTCGTGGGCATGAAGTCGCGCGGCGTCTACGAAACCCCCGGCGGCGCCATCATCATGGAGGCGCACGACAAGCTCGAGCAGCTCTGCCTGGACAAGAAAACCCTGTCCTTCAAGCAGACCGTGGCGCAGCGCTTCGCCGAAACGCTGTACGAAGGCGAGTGGTTCTGCCCCCTGGCCGAGGCGCTGAACGCCTTCATCGATTCCACCCAGCGCACCGTGACCGGCACCGTGAAGGTAAAGCTCTACAAGGGCTCCATCCTCTCCGCCGGCGCCACCTCGCCCTGGTCGCTGTACGACGCCAGCCTGGCCAGCTTCACCACCGGTCCGCTGTACTCCCACAAGGATTCCGCCGGCTTCATCAGCCTCTTCGGCCTGCCCACCAAGGTGCGCGCCCGCCTGCAGGCGCGGATCGCCAAGGCAGGCACCGCCGCGGGCCCCGACGTGATAAAGCCGGGTAGCTCGGGCTACACCGCCCCCGCGGGAGACTGATATACTCTGGCGCGGAAACCTTCGGGGTTTTCGCGCGATCACGCGCGCGAACACGCGCGTGACATGCACCGAACCCCGGCCCGCGCGCCGGGGTTTTCATTTTCCCATACGATCCTGAAAGGAATGGTTCCGATGGCACGACTTTGGCAAGCTTCAAACGCAGGCGGCGGCCTCGATCCCGAGGTGGACGCCTTTCTCTCTTCGCTCGCGGTTGACTCCCGGCTCCTTCCGGAGGACCTCGAGTGTTCGGCCGCCCACGCCCGCATGCTCGGCGCCACCGGGATCCTCCCGGCGGTCGAGGCGGCGCGCATCGCCGCCGAACTGGACCGCATGCGCGCCGAAGCCGCCGCGGGTACCCTGCGGGTCAGCGCCGACAGCGAGGACGTGCACTCGTTCATAGAAGCCGAACTCACGCGCCGCCTGGGCGACACGGGCAAGGCCGTGCATGCAGGCCGTTCGCGCAATGACCAGGTGGCGGTCGCCTTCAGGCTCTACCTGAAGCGCGCCTTCGCTGGCACGCAGGCGCGCATGCTCGACGCCATCGAGGCGATCCTCGACCTGGCGGAGGACCATACCCGCACCCTCATGCCGGGCTACACGCACCTGCAGCGCGCCCAGCCGGTCACGCTGGCCCACCACCTGCTGGCCTGGTGCGCCGCCCTGGAGCGCGACCACGGCCGGCTTGCCGACGCCGCGCGCCGCGCCGATGAATGCCCGCTCGGCTCGGGCGCGCTTGCCGGATCCGGCTTGCCGGTGGACCGCGAGGCCACCGCGGCCGCCCTTGGCTTTGCGCGGCCCACCCGCAACAGCATGGACTCCGTCGCCGACCGCGACGCCGCGGTGGACTACACCGCCTGCGCCGCGCAGATCATGACTCACCTTTCCCGCGCCTGCGAGGACATCGCCCTCTGGGCTTCTGCCGAGTACGCCTTCGTCAAGGTCTCCGACCGCGCCAGCACCGGATCGTCCATCATGCCGCAGAAGCGCAACCCCGACCCCGCCGAGCTCATCCGCGGCAAGGCCGCCCGCGTCTACGGCGACCTGCAGGCCCTCCTTGTCATGCAGAAGGGCCTGGCCTACGCCTACAACCGCGACCTGCAGGAAGACAAGGAGATCCTGTTCGACGCGCAGGCCGCGGCCGACGGTTCGCTGGGCGCCTTCGCTGTCCTGGTGTCCTCGCTCGTGCCCGACACCGCGCGCATGCGCGCCTCGCTCGATTCCGGATTTGTCGAGGCGACGGATGTCGCCGAATACCTGGTGAAGGCGGGCATACCCTTTCGCACCGCCTACGTCGCGGCCAAGGAAATGGTCCTCTCCTGCGTGAAATCCGGCAGGCGCCCCGCCGAACTCGCACCCGCCGAAATCCTTGCCCTGCATCCCGCGTTTTCCCTTCCCGGTTTCAACGCAGCCTCACTGGCCGCGTACCTCGATATCGAGGCCTGCGTCGAGCGCCGCAGCCAGACCGGCGGACCCGCGAGCGCGCGCACCACCGAGGAGATCGCCCGTCTGCGGACCTTCGTCGGGGCATCCCGATAGTCATGGATCGAGGGGCACCCGGCGCGCGCGCGGGCTTCCGCATGCCGCCGTGCATCGTCACCGCCGCCGGCGCCTCGTCGCGCATGCCGAACGTCCACAAGCTGCTGCTGCCCTGGCCGCCGGCGCGCAGCATCGTCGAGGCTGCCGTCGCCGCGCCGCTGGAGGCCGGTTCCCCAGTAGTCCTGGTGCTGGGCAACCGCGCCGAGGACATCGAAGCCCTGTTCGCCCACCTTTCGCATCGCGCTCCGCCAGGCTCGCCCTCGATCCTGATAGTCCGCAACCCCGACTGGAAGCGCGGCATGCTCGGGTCCATTCAGGCGGGGCTGGCAGCCCTGATCGAAGCCTGGCCGGACGCGGATTCATGGTTTTCCCACCATGCGGACATGCCCCTGGTGACTGCAACAAGCTTCCGGGTACTAGCCGAGGCATCCGCGGCGGCTGCCGCCCGCCAAGCCGAAACCCGCCAGAACACCGTTCCCCTCCTGGCCGCGTTTCGGGGCCGTGCCGGCAAACCCGCCCTCGTGCCTTCCCATCTCAATCGCGCCATCCTCGACCTCGATCCCGAGGGGCAGCTCAAGGCTTTCCTCATGGCCCATGGGGCCGAAATCGTGGAAACCGGCGATTCCGGCGTGCTCGTCGACATCGACAACCCCGACG
The DNA here is from genome assembly GCA_964428265.1 of uncultured Treponemataceae bacterium. GTDB lineage: Bacteria > Spirochaetota > Spirochaetia > Treponematales > Rectinemataceae > CAYRXK01. The sequence goes on along the minus strand of CAYRXK010000016.1, from coordinate 35,679 downwards.
ACTACGCGCGGCATGTGCCCCGGCGCTGACACGTTCCCGGCCGCCGATCCGGAATCCGCCCTCACCCTCGACCTTGATATTTTTGATTTTTCCGCTTGACAGCTCGTCACGCCCCTGTATAATACCTCTCAATACGTCATAAGATGTATTAAGATGTTATATAGGAGGATCCGATGTCCATCGATCATGACCAGCTGCTTGCCGCCGCGATCAAGGCGGTCAGGGAGCGTGCGCCGCGCAACATTTACTTTGTCGCGTGCGGCGGCTCCATGGCGTACATGTACAACCAGCAGTACATCATCGATCGGGAAACGGACCTGGCCACCACGGTAATCACATCGAACGAATTCATCCACAGGAACCCCAAGGCCCTGGGCAAGGATTCGCTCGTGGTGCTGTGCAGCCATTCCGGCAACACGCCCGAGACTGTCGCCGCGGCGACCTTTGCCCGCAAGAAGGGAGCGCTGACCGTCTCCTACTCCTTCAAGCCCGAGTCGCCCCTCTGGATCGAGTCGGAATACAACCTGCACTACGACTGGGGACCCGATGCCGACGCCTACGATCACCGCGCCGGCATGGCCCTGCGCTTCGTCTTCGGTCTCCTTGACGCCCTGCAGCCCCAGGCGAAGTACAAGACCGCGCTCGCGCAGATCAAGGACCTGAACGCCATCTTCGCGCGCAACAAGGCGAAATTCGCCGCATCCGCGGATTCCTTCGGTTCCGACTGGAAGCGCGCGCCGATCATCTACACCATGGGTTCCGGCCCGGTCTACGGTGAAGCCTATTCCTTCGCCATCTGCCTTCTGCAGGAAATGCAGTGGGTGCACTCCGCCGCCATCCACTCGGGCGAATACTTCCACGGCCCCTTCGAGATCACCGACTACGACGTGCCCTTCCTCATGATGAAGACCGAAGGAGAGACCCGCCCCCTGGACGACCGCGCCGAAGCCTTCGCCCGAAAGTTCTCGAAGCAGGTCCGCACCGTGGACGCCGCTGAATTCGACTGGAGCGGCATCGACGCCTCGCTCAGGCCCTACCTGTCCGCGCCGATCATGGGCGCCGTCCTGCGCGGCTATGCGGAGCGCCTGGCCGAGCACCGCGGCCACCCGCTCTCGGTCCGCCGCTACATGTGGAAGATGGAATACTGAGGTCCGTCCGCACGCATCACCATTGATCGATCCGCGCATCGCGCGTGATAGAATTAGAAGGAGGCATCATGTTCAGGAAATCCATGGCAGTTCTTCTGCTTGCCGTGATGGCGGTCTCGTTCGCCGCCGCGCAGGGCAAGACCACCGTCCGCTTCTTCCACCGCTGGCCGATGGAACCCCGCTTCAGCTACTTCAACCAGATCGTGGCTGATTTCGAGAAGCAGAATCCGAACATCAAGATTGAGATGGACTCGGTCGAGAACGACACGTACAAGGAAAAGATCCGCGTCCTCATCTCCTCGAACAACGTGCCCGACGTCTTCATCTCCTGGTCCGACAGTTTCGCGTACAACCTTGTGAAGTCCGGCAAGGTGAAGTCGCTCAACGACATGCTCGCGAAGGACAAGGCGTTCCAGAATTCCTTCATCCAGTCGCAGATCAAGCCCTTCACCTTCGACGGCGACGTCTACGGCATGCCGCTGACCATCGACGGCAAGGTCTTCGTGTACAACAAGGAAGCCTTCGCCAAGGCCGGCATCACCAAGGAACCGAAGACCTGGGAAGAGCTGCTCGCCGCGCTCGACACGCTGAAGAAGGCCGGCAACGCCGTGCCCCTCCTCGAAGGGCTGTCCAACGCCTGGGCGATCTCCCACTACCTGGGCACGATGTTCCAGCGCTACCTGCCCGCCGACGTCCTGGCCAAGGACTATGCGGAAGCCACCGGCGAGTTCACCAACCCCGGCTACAAGGTCGTGCTCGAGCGCTTCCAGAAGCTCGTGTCCTACATGGGCCCGAACGCCACCTCGCTCACCCACACCGAAGCCCGCAACCAGTTCATCGCCGGCAAGCTGCCGATGATCTACCTGCAGCTGGCCGAGTTCGCCTACATCAACAGCGCCAAGACCAAGCCCGAATTCGGCTACTTCAACTTCCCGGCCTTCAGCGACGGCAAGGGCGATGCCGGGCTGCTCACCGGCGCTCCCGAAGGCTTCATGATGTCCACCACGTCCAAGAATCCGGAAGCCGCCGAGAAATTCTACAAGTTCCTTCTCAGCAAGGAAGCGACTTCCAAGTTCGTGAAGGATGTCGGCGCCCCCGTCGCGGTCATCGGCTCGGTGAACAAGGACAACGCCTACCCGACCCTGGTCGGCGCGGTCGAGCTCATCAACAGCGTAAAGGGTTCCGCCCCCTGGTTCGACAACGCGGTCAACATCAAGGTAGCCGACGCCTTCATGCGCGGTTGCCAGGCCGTTGCCACCGGCGACAAGACCATCGACCAGGTCATCGCCGACGCGCAGGCCGCCGCCAAGGTAGTGCGCAGCGAAGCGAAGAAGTAACATACGAGAACCGGCCCGGAAATCCCTCGGGATGTCCGGGCACCTCGAAAGGGGGCGGCGTCATCCTCCGCCCCCTTTCGCGCGCTTTCGGGATTTCCGGGATTCGGGAGAAAGGGGGATGCGCCAATGACCATGAGAACCCTGCGCGCGAACACGGAGCCGCTCGCCTTCGTGCTCCCGGCGATGGCTATCCTCGCCGTGTTCGTGTACACGCCGCTCGTACAGAATTTCGTGTTCAGCCTGTACCGGTTTTCCGCGTTTTCGCCGGAAAAGATCTTCATCGGGCTCGATAACTACCGGATGCTCCTGAAGGACACGGTGGTGCTCACCGGCCTGCGCAACAATTTCCGCTACGCGATCGTATCGGTCCTGATCCAGGTCTGCTTCGGGCTCGTGCTCGCCGCCATCCTTGAAGACAAGTCCCTGAGACGTGTAGCTCCCGTGTTCAGGACCACCTTTTTCATGCCGGTCCTGATTTCGGTATCGGTCGTCTGCCTCTTGTTCGGATTCATCTACAACCCCCTCGACGGTCTTCTGAACAAGTTCCTGGAACTGGTGGGTCTGGGATCGCTGGCACGGCCCTGGCTCGGTTCCGGCAAGACCGCCATCTGGTCCACGATCGCGGTGTCGCAGTGGCACTCGACCGGCTACGTGACCATGCTCTTCATCGTCGCCATCCAGAAAATCCCCGAAGAACTCTACGAGGCCGCCGAGATCGATGGCGCCGGCAAGCTGCGCCGCTTTTTCGTGATCACCCTGCCGCAGGTCAGGGAAATGTTCTTCGTGAACTCCGTCATCACCATCACCGGATCCATGCTCGTCTTCAACGAACCGTACATCCTGACCAAGGGCGGCGGCCCCGGCACCAGTTCCATCACGCTGGCCGTGCACATGTACCAGTCGGGATTCTTCAAGGACATGATGGGCTACGCGTCCACCATCGCCGTAGTCATCTTCCTGCTGTCCGCCAGCCTCGGCGTGCTGCAGCTGACCACCTTCAAGAGCGGGAAGGAGTAAGCGATGACCCGCAGGAATTCCTTCGGTCCCGCGCAATGGGCGATCTTCGCCATGCTGTGCGTCGGATTCATCCTGGTCGCCTATCCGATGTTCTGGGTCCTCATGTCCTCGCTCAAGGCGACGGAGGAGATCACCCTCAACATCTGGGCCCTGCCCGAGACCCCGCTGTGGAGCAACTACGTCAACGCCTGGAACCGCGGCATATCCGGCTACTTCGTCAACAGCCTCATAGTCACCCTGAGCGTCATCGCCGCCGTGATCACCCTGTCCTCGCTCGCGGCCTACGGCCTCTCGCGGTACCGGGCGCCCTGGCTCAAATACGTCCTCGTCCTGGTGATGGGCGGCATGATGCTCAACCCCCAGGTCTGCCTGATCCCGCTGTACGGACTTCTGACCCGGCTGGGCATCCGCAACACCCTGCTCGCGCTGATCATTCCGTACACCGCGTTCCGGCTGCCGCTGAACACCCTGCTGATCCGGTCGTTCTTCCTCGGCGTACCCAAGGAAATCGAGGAATCGGCGACGCTGGACGGCTGTTCGGGCTTCCGCACCTACCGGAGCATCTTCCTGCCCATGTCCCGGCCCATCCTGGTCACCAGCGCGGTGCTCACCTCGTACTACGCCTGGAACGAATTCCTTTTCGCCAGCATCTTCATCGACTCCAACAAGTACCGCACCATTCCCGCGGGCCTGATGAGCTTCCGCGACGCGCTGCAGATCGACTGGGGTCCCCTGCTGGCGGGCATGGCGATCTCCGCGCTCCCCATCATGATTTTCTTCGTGTTCGTGCAGAAATACTTTATCCGCGGCATGATGGCCGGTTCGGTCAAGGGCTAGCGGCCTTCCGGGCGCATTCCGAAGCGTAAGGACATACCATGAAAATGATCGGCGTGGGCGACAACGTCGTCGACTGCTACCTGGACCAGAAGATCTACTACCCCGGCGGCAACGCGGTGAACGTCGCCGTGAACTGCCGCCGCAACGGCGCCGACCCCGTCGCCTACATGGGCGTCTTCGGCGACGACCGCGAAGCCGAGCACCTGAAGCGTTCGCTCGAGGCCGAGTGCGTGAGTTGGGAGCGCAGTCGCAAGGTCTACGCCATCACCGGCCACCCGGCCGTGGCGCTGGATCCCGACGGCGACCGCATATTCGTCGGCGGCCCCAAGGACACCGCGCAGCACATCCTGCGCATCAGGCTCACGCCGCCGGACCTGGACTACATCGCCGGCTTCGACCTTTGCCACACTTCCTGCTATTCCGGCATCGAGCCGGAACTGCCCGCGCTCGCGTCGCGCATCGATGTCTCGTTCGACTTTTCCACCCGGCACGATGCCGCGTACATCGACCAGGTTTGCCCGCATGTGCGCTTCGCCTTTTTCTCCGGTTCAGAATTGACCGACGCTGAACTCGAGGCTATCATCGAACGTTGCCACGCGTGCGGAACCGAGGTCGTGGGCATCACGCTGGGCTCGCGCGGGGCGCTCTTCTCCCGCTCCGGGCGGCGCCATGTCCAGGGCATCAAACCAGCCGCGAACGTGATCGATACCATGGGTGCGGGCGACAGCTTCATCGCCGGGTTCCTCACCCGATTCTACGAGGGTGACGACATGCCCGCCTGCCTGGATTACGCGGCGGGGCGTGCGGCCGCCACCTGCGGGTTCTACGGCGGGTTCGGCCATCCGCACCCGTTCGAAGCCTGAAGAAAGGAATACCATGCTCGTGCAGGACAGTTCCCGTCCGCTCTACGAACAGCTGAAGCGGATGCTCGTCCGGGACATCGAATCCGGCATCTACAAGCACGGGGAACGCCTGCCGGGCGAACTGGCTCTGGCGGAAAAGTACGGCATCAGCCGGATCACGGTCCGACGCGCCATCGCCGAACTCTGCGCCGACGGATACTGTTCGTCGCAGCAGGGCAAGGGCACCTATGTCGACTACGTGAAGGGCCAGTACCGCCACCTCTCGTTCGGCGGGTTTTCCGATTCCGGCACCGATCCGGCCAAGAACCACACGAACGTGATCCTCGAAAAGGAAATCGTGGCGGCCGACCCCACGCTCGCTGGCTATCTCGCTATCGAACCCGGAACCTCGCTCATCCGCCTGAAGCGTCTCATGTCGGAAAACAGCAAGCCCTACATGATCGACACCGCCTTCTTCCGGCTCGACCTTTATCCCGACATCTACGACCGCCTGGTGGAAAACGTCTCCACCTTCAAGCTGATCCGCGAATCCTACGGCGCGGTGTTCTCCACCGCCAAAAAGTCGCTCAGCGTGGTGCGCGCCAGCCCGGAGGAAGCCCGGCTGCTCGGCTGCGTCCCCGGCGATCCGCTCATTTCGACATCCAAGATCATCTACCGTCCGGACGGCATGCCCATCCATTATTCGCACTACTTCGTGCTCGGCGACCGCTGCGTCTACACCCTGGTGGTCACCGAGCAGATGGCCGACATGCAGGTGCACTTTACCGACTGACCACGTGGTCCCGATCGCCTTTCCTCGACCGCCTTCCCCAAAAAAAAGCCGGGCCCCTCGCGGAGCCCGGCCTTCCGCCTCGTCGCGTACGCGCCTACTGCCCGTACACGAACTTCGTCAGCACCACCCGATCCGGCGCGCCCGCGATGATCGCGGGAATGGACAGCACCACCGAATCCATCGATGTCGGAATCGTGAAGGTGCGTTCATGCACCTTTCCGTCGCCCGCCATCGACTCGATCCGCACCTTGTGCCTCGGGCCGGCCACAGTCACCATCGACCGCTCGGCACGGCCCATTTCCTCTTCCTTCAGCGAATCGATGGTCACGATGCTCGTGTCCGGGGCGGCGCGCTCGACGCCGTCAAGCGTGATCGCGTTCGTGTCGATGTACACCGCGTGCCCCTTGCCGATCACGAACATCATTGCCGAGAGCCCGAGCACCGCCGCCAGCGCGACGGACCTCGCGATAACCGATCGTCTGGTCATTTCGCGCCTCCCTGACTGCCGTTCACGCCGGCAGTGCCGGTTTTCCGGATCGAGGGCGCGGCGCTCCGTCCCGCGCCGCCGCGCAGCGTGGCGCGCGCGGCCTCCGCGTCGCTCTGGCGCTTCCATGCGAAGAGCACGAGCGACAGCGCGATTACGCCGTAACTGATGAACTGCCGGAAGAACTCGCCCAGCTGCGCCGATCCGATCAGGTTCTTGCCCGCCATGGGCGAGACGATGAACATCAGGTGGAACAGGATGACGCCGACGATCACGTTCGGTATCGAAGCCCGCGTCACGGATGCGCCGCCTATCAGCAGCGCCGCGATCGAGAACATGCCCACCTGCTCGTGCGAATTGTAGGTGTTCAGCGTGCCCAGGTTCTGCAGGAAAATGATCTGGCCGAAGGCCGCCAGGATGGTGGAGATGATGATAGCCAGGATGCGCGTCGACTCGACCGGAATCCCCGACGACATCGAAACGCCCCGGTCCTGGCCCACCGCCCGCATGTCCTGTCCCAACTTGGTCTTGCGGAACCAGACGATGAACACCGCCATGGCCGCGATGACCAGGTAGGTGCCCACCGGGATCTGCAGCCCGGCCACCTTGAGTTCCAGGACCTTGTCCAGGCTCTGCCTGACACCCATCAGGTTGATCACGTTGCGGATGCCGTAGCCTCGCGACAGCAGCAGTTCCGGATTGCCGATTGGAATGACCAGCCCCATACCGTAGAGGACCACCAGCTGGTAAAGACCGTTGATGAAAAAGGCCAGGATGTAGCCGGTCACCATCTCGCGGCCCTTGGCCCGGTTCAGCACCGCGCCGCAGAGCCATCCCAGCGCCACCGCCACCGGCGCGGCGATGATGGCCGCCAGCACGATGCCGGGAATGCCGATGATGCCCCAGTTGGTGATCATGATCAGGCCGATCTGGCCTGCCATGGCGCCGAGCACCATGCCGAAATTCAGTCCCATGCCCGCCATGATCGGCAGCAGCAATGACAGCACCAGGAAAGAATTGCGGCCCAGGCGGGTCAGGACTTCCTGCACCAGGTACTGCAGGGGCATGCCCGAGAGCGGCGTGGCCGCGGCGATCAGCGCCACGAACACGAGCACGACCGCGTTGTCTATGAAGAGCAGCTTCAATTTGGATTTCATTTGGCCACCTTCGTTTTCCTGGTCAGGGCGTACAGGATCATCCCGTTCGAAATCAGCACCCGGATGACCTCGGACAGGTCGGCCTTGATCATCGAGTTGATGACCGAGGGCGTCATGGTCAGGATGCCCTGGAACAGGAAGGTGCCCAGGAAGACATTGAGCATCGTCGCCTTGTTGATGCTGGCGCCGCCGATCAGGATGGCCGCCACCGCGGGGAAGGCCATGGAAAAGGGTCCGTCGTAGAGCTGGATGAAGCCGAAGCTCTGCTGGTAGACCAGGATGCCCACCGCGCCCAGCATGGTGGACAGCACCACGCTGATCAGGCGCATGCGGTCCACGTTGATGCCCGACGCCCTCGCGTAGATCGGGTTGGAACCGACCGCCGTCATGGCCGTGCCGGTCTTCAGGTGGAAGAAAAACCACACCAGCGCCGCGCAGGCGGCGAACGCGAGCACCATTCCGGTGGGGAACACGAATTCCGGTCCGATCGGTATTGCCAGGAAATCGCTCAGGATTCGGTACCAGAAATTCTCAACCGAGATCGTGGTGCGCAGGCCTTCGCCGGCGAATCCCCAGATCATCGTGGGGCTCTTGTAGGGCAGTACCAGCCAGGCCATCGACATCAGCATGACCGATGAAAAGCCCACGTAGGTGGCGATCATCATTTCGTCGCCCTTCACCCGGTTCAGGAGCTTGCCGTAGCCGTAGCCGAACAGCGCCGCGAAGGCCAGCGCCACCAGGATGGCGAAGCCGAAGCCACCGATGCCCACAAGGCCGGTTTCTATGCTGATCGTCGCGCCCAGAAGGCCCGCCAGCACGCCCAGCGGCAGCCCGAAATTCAGGCCGCAGCCCGACTGGATCATCGGAACCAGGGCCAGCACCATGATGCCGTTCATGCCGAAGCGCGTGACCACGTTCGTGATGGAGCTGACCACGCTGACGCCGACCAGCGGCGCCGCCAGGAAGAGCGCCAGCAGGAACAGGGCGATGATGAGACGGGGCAGTCCGAAATCGGCGACCGCGGCCTTGATCTTGTCCATGCTCATCATGGTCATGCCGATTTCCTCCCCGCGCCCGCCATGAGCAGGCCGAAATCCTCCAGGGGAGCTTCCGGCGGAAGGTCGCCGGCCACCGCACCCTCGTCCACTATGGCGATCCGGTCGCAGATGGACCTGAGTTCCTCAAGTTCGCTGGATACCATCACGATCGTCGTGCCGAACTCGCGGTTGTAGCGGCGCAGGGTGTCCAGCACGATGCGCTTGGCGCCCACGTCGATGCCGCGGGTGGGTTCGGACACGAAGAGCAGCTCGGGCTTCAGCGCGAAGGCTTTGGCCAGGCAGACTTTCTGCTGGTTGCCGCCGGAAAGGTTGCCGGCGCGCTGGCGCGGGCCGGTGCACTTGATGTCCAGCGCCTGGATGTATTCCATCGCGGTGGCTTTCAGCGCGGCGTCGGAGCGCCACTTGAACAGGCCTCCCAGCAAGGGCTTCACGCCGGTGCCGTTCACCTGCATGGCGGAAAAGCTGATGTTCCAGTCGATGCCTTCGTCAAGGAGGAGGCCGACGCCGCGCCTGTCCTCGGACACGAAGGCGATGCCGGCCGCCAGCGCGGCGCCCGGGTTGTTCAGGATCAGCGAGCCGCCCTTGAAGCTGACTTCTCCGCCCGCGGGATGCAGGCCCATGATCCCGTTCGGGATGCCCAGCTTGCCTTGTCCCGCCAGTCCGCCGATGCCGAAAATCTCGCCCCTGGCAACCGAGAAGGACACGTCCCGGACCGTCTCGCCGGGCATGTCCACCCAGAGGCCTTCGACCTCCAGGATCGGATCCCCGGCGGGGCGTTCGGCCGCGGGACGCATCGCCGCGGCGCCTTCCATGGTGCGTCCGACCATCAGCGAAGCCACGTGGCGCACGTCCGTTTCGGACGCGCGAATGTCGGAGATCATCCTGCCGTCGCGCAGCACGACGACGCGATCGCAGATGTCGATGATTTCCTGCAGGCGATGCGAGATGAACAGGATGGCGATGCCGCGCGCGGCCAGCGCCTTCAGGGCGGCCAGCAGGGTCTGCGCTTCCGTCTCGGTCAGCACGGCCGTCGGTTCGTCCAGGATCAGGAGCTGCACGTTTTCGCGGTCGATCTCGCGCGCGATTTCGGTGAACTGACGATGGCCGATGGGCATTTCCTTTACCAGCATGCCCGGATCCAGCGGCACGCCGAGGGTCTCGATGGCCTTTTTCGCGCGTTGCTCCATGAAGGCGCGGTCCAGCACGCTCATGCGGCGGCCGAAGAGGTCCACGAAGAGGTTGTTCCTGGTCGATTCGCGGTTGAGCAGGATGTTTTCGGTGGTGGTGAATCCCGGGATGAGGGAAAACTCCTGGTGCACCATGCCGATGCCCGCGTCCAGGGCGTCGAAGGGGCTCCTGAAGCGCGCTTCCTGCCCCTTCCAGAGAATCCTGCCCTCGTAGCCGCCGGTTTCCGCGATCACCGACATGCCGAACAGGATGCGCATCAGGGTGGTCTTGCCGGCCCCGTTTTCGCCCACCAACCCGACGATCTCGCCGGGACGGAGGTCGAAATTCACGTCGGTCAGAACCCTGGTGCCTGAATATTCCTTGCCGACGTGTTCGATTTTCAATAGCGCGTCTGCGTTGTTCATCGCTTCCTTTCCAAAAAGAGGCCGTCCGGACGGACGGCCTCTTTGAACCGCAAGGCGGCCCCGATTATTTCTTGGTGAGCCCGGAGGTGATCTTCAGGTACTTTTCGGGCACGTCGATTTCGGCGGACTTCAGGAAGCCGCGGCCGAAGATGTAGGTGTCCTGCAGGAGCAGGAGGAAGTTCTTGAGCTTCACGCCGGTGCCCGCGTCCACGTACCAGGAGCCGCCCCACTTGGCGCCGGGCGTGTATTTCTCGAACGCGCCGAAGATGTCCTTCATGTTGAGCATCTGCGACTTGCCGTCGATCACGCGCTTGGCGTGCTCGACCAGGCCGACCGTGGCGCTGTAGCCGAAGGAATAGGCCCAGGTGCCCAGGCGCCCGGAGGCGTTCTTGGCGGCCAGCGTGGCCTCGATTTTTTTCATGATGGCGGGGAAGTTGCCTTTTTCGGCCTTGAGGTCGATGCCGAGGGCGCCGGGGAATCCGAGCAGCGGCGAGGGCAGGGATGCTTCGACGAAGATGCCGCCGTACTGGACGATCTGTTTGATGAGGGGTTCGGTGTGCGCGTCGTTCGTGGCGTAGAAGGCGGTATCCTTGCCGTACTTCTTGACCCAGGCGGGCACGTTTTCGAGCATGAACTGCTGGGCTCCGACGACGCCGACGTCCGAGGTGGGATCGGGAGCGGTTTCGAACACGAACTTAAGGCCCAGGTCCTTGCAGGCCTGTTCGAATATCATCCTGCGGCGGGTCAGGGTTTCCACCGACATGTGCCGGGGAAAGGAGATGTGCACGAAGGTCTTGGCGCCGAGTTCCTTGGCGGACCAGATGACGCGGTAGCCCGCGGACACGAAGTCGTTGCGCATGACCAGGTCGGCGATGGAGGAGATGACGTTCGGGTCTTCCTGCGGCACGCCGGCGAGCAGGAGGATGTCGGGGCGCTTTTCGCGCACGCGGCGGAAGCCCTCGGTGGCGCCGGGCACGGCCTGGTTCATGATGATCGCCTTCATCAGGGGATCGTTGGCGAGGCTCACGATCTGGGAGATCGTGGTCTCCTGCTCGGTCATGAAGTTGTTCGGGTAGGTGAGGTGCTGGATCATCCCGCCGTTCTTGACATCGCCGTACTCGGCGATCATGGCTTCCGCGCCGCGCAGGTCGTCTTCGGACTGGGAAACCGTGCCGGTGACGATGCCGATGTGGTACTTCGCCTGGGCGAAGGCGCCCGTGGCGGCCAGCAGCAGCACGATGCAGGCGATTCCGACTTTCTTCAACATAGGTCCTCCTCGAGAAATTTTGGACGAATCGATTTAATTAAGCACGGCTTTGCCGGCATGTCAACTTTGAAAACGCCGTTTCCAATAGTGACACCTCGGCGACAGAAAAAGCCGGGCCCTTCGCGGAGCCCGGCCTCTCATCGTGCGGAACGCCGGCACGCGGATCCCCGCGCCGCCGACTGTCGGCGATCAGCCCTTGAAGTACCTCGTGGCGTTGCGCTTGACCAGTCCGTCGAGCAGCGCTGCCGGCTCCTTTATCTTGCCGAGCACGATCATCGCGGCGATGATGTACGGCTTGAACGAGGCTTCGCGGTAGGTGTCGTCGCGGTAGCGGTCGAACACGCTGGCGGCGACTTCGCCGGCCTTGCAGGATACGTCGGTGATGTCCGCCGGCAGGCAGTGCATGTACAGCGCCTTGCCGCCCTTGGTCAGCTTCATCTTATCCTCGGTGCACTCCCAGTCCTTGAACTTGGCGTTGTTCGCCAGGCATGCCTTCTCGAGGTCCTTCAGGCCGGCCTGGTCGCCGCCCTTGAGCAGGGGCACGCGCTTTACCATGACGTCGTAGGGCGCCCAGCTCTTCGGGTAGACGATGTCGGCGTCCTTGAACGCCTCGTCCATCGAGTTGGTGTGCGTGAAGGAACCGCCGGAGGCGGCAGCCTGCTTCTTGGACAGCTCTACCACGTCGGGGATGAGGTCGTAGCCCTCGGGATGGGCAAGGGCGATGTCCATTCCGAAGCGGCTAGCCAGGCCGATGATGCCCTGCGGCACCGACAGCGGCTTGCCGTAGGAGGGGGAATAGGCCCAGCTCATCGCGATCTTCTTACCCTTGAGCTTGTCGATGCCGCCGAAGTAGTGCGCCAGGTGCAGGAAGTCAGCCATGGACTGCGTGGGATGGTCGATGTCCGACTGCAGGTTGACCACAGTGGGGCGGTCGGGCAGCACGCCCGCGGCCACGCCGGAATCCAGGGAGGCGCCGACTTCGCGCTGGTACTTGTCGCCTTCGCCGAGGTACATGTCGTCGCGGATGCCGATGGCTTCGGTCAGGAAACTGATCATGTTGGCGGTTTCGCGCACGGTCTCGCCGTGGGCGATCTGGCTCTTGCCCTCGTCCAGGTCCTGGATGTACAGGCCCAGCAGGTCGCAGGCGCTGGCGAAGGAAAAGCGCGTGCGGGTGGAATTGTCGCGGAAGTTGGACACGGCGATGCCGGAGTCCCAGATCTTCGCGCTGATGTTGTTGTCGCGCAGGCCGCGCAGGATGTCCGCCACCAGGAAGGTCGCGTCGATCTCGTCGCGCGACTTTTCCCAAGTGAGAAGGAAGTCCTTGCCCACCATGTCGATATTCTTGCCCTTGAGTTCCGCGATCAGCTTCGCGATCCCGTTCCTGTCCATTCGAACCTCCAATTATCATTCGTACATGCAGCATTGCCCGGTCCGTCCGGACGGGCGGAAATCAGAACCGGTTACGATCAGGCGAACCCCAGAAGCCGCGGCAGGAAGAGCGACAACTCGGGGATGTACGCGACGATGAACAGGGCCAGCACCTCCATGATGATGAAGGGGAAGATCGCCTTGGACAACCTCGCCAGCGAGATCTTGGAAATTGAGCAAGCCACGAAAAGGCAGGCGCCCACTGGCGGCGTCATCAGGGCGATGTTCAGCGACAGCACCATGACCATGCCGAAGTGGATCGGCGCCATGCCGATACCCACCGCGATCGGATGCAGGATCGGGCCCAGGATGATCAGCGCCGCTGCGATGTCCATGAACATGCCGACGATCAGCATGAGCAGGAGAATCAGAAGCAGGATCAGCTTGGGATCGCCCGTGGTGGCCAGCAGCCACGCGGCGATCGCCTGTGGCACCTGGTTGATCGCGAGCACCCAGCTCAGGATGGACGCGGCGCCGATTATCAGGAACACGGTGCCCGTGATCTTGGCCGTCTTCAGGAGCATCGGCATCAGATCCTTGACGCGCACCGTCTTCAGCACGAAGAAACCGATCACCACCGCGTACAGCACCGCCACCGCGGCCGCTTCGGTCGGGGTGAACAGGCCCGACAGGATGCCGCCCAGGATGATGGCGGGCATGGCAAGCGGGATCAGGGCTTCCCAGGTGCCGACCAGCTTTTCCTTGAAGGTAGTGCGGGGGCCCTTGGGGTAGCCGCGCTTCTTGGCCAGGAACGCCGACATGACCATCAGGAGACCTGCCAGGGTCAGTCCGGGCAGGAAGCCCGCGGCGAACAACCCGGCGATGGACACGTTCATCAGCGACCCGTAGATGACCATCATGTTCGACGGGGGAATCGTCGGTCCGATGATCGACGAGGCTGCGGTGACAGCGGCGGAAAAGTCAACGTCGTAACCGTCGTCCACCATGGCGGGGATCAGCATGGTGCCGATCGCCGCGGTGTCCGAAACGGCGGCGCCGGTCATGCCCGCGAAAAACACGGAAGCCATGATGTTGGCGTGCGCCAGGCCCCCGCGCCAGTGGCCTACCAGGATGTTGGAAAACTTGACCAGGCGCTGGGTGATGCCCGCGCCGTTCATCATCTCTCCGGCGAGGATGAAAAAGGGCATGGCCATCAGCGTGAACATGTCCAGGCCCGCGAAGAACTGCAGGGGAGCCATGGAAAGCAGGCCCACCCCGGAGCCCATCATGAACAGGCCGAACACGCCAGAAATGCCCAGGGTGAACCCTATCGGCACGCCGAGCACGAGGAGGGCGAAAAATATGATGACAATCGATATGAACATGGCGGACCGCCTCCTCAGATGTCGATGATGACCGGGTTCTTGCTGGTCTCGTGCCCTTGCTTCAGCTTCACCAGGGTCACCAGCAGGACCTGGATCATGGAGATGGCCATGGAGACGGGAACGGCCAGCCTCGGCACGAACATCGAGATGCCGAGCGTGGGCGCGATCTGCAGCGCGGAGTCTTTCAGCGTGAGGATGCCGTATGCGAACAGCACCGCGAGGAAGGCGAACACGAACAGGTTGATGACCGTCATCAGCACCTTGCGGATGGATGCGCTCTTGACGGCGTCGATCAGGACCGTGAGGCCCACGTGTTCGCCGAGCCTGATGCCGGAACTGACGGAAAGCGAGGCGCCCCAGATCATCAGGTAGCGGGACGATTCCTCGACCCAGCCGAGCGGCATGTTGAGCGCATAGCGGAACAGCACGCCCACGATGACGTCGATCGTCATCAAACCGAACAGGATCGCGCAGACAAAACCGACCACCCGGTCGATCGCTGCGGAGAGGCGTTCCGCGGCGGGAACGTTATGAAGACTGTCGGACATGGAATCTCCTGCTGCGATGGTCTATCGGATCGGGCGGGAATCCGCCGCCCGCACGACAGCCCCGGAGGGCCTTCGCACGGGCGGCGGCATCACCGGGCGGAAAATGCCGCGATCAGTACCCGAGTTCCTTTTCGGCCTTTTCGATGGCGTCGAAGAACTTGTCGACCCAGGCTTCGCCTTCCTTCTTGTACTGGGCGGTCATGAATTCCTTGGCGGCGGGAATGGCGGCTTCGCGGAACTGCTTCATTTCCGAGGCGGTGGGCACGTACACCTTCATCCGCGCGGCCAGGGTGGGCAGACCCTTGTCGGAGGCATCGATGATCCTGGAAAGGCCGCGGCCGGCGAGGACGGCCAGGCGGGCGGCGTCGTCCACCACCTTCTTCAGTTCGGGGGTCAGGCCGGCGTAGAAGCGCGGATTGATTACCCAGATGTAGGGCGCGTAGAGGTGGTTGGTCAGCGTGATGTACTGCTGGACTTCCTGGAACTTGGCCATGGCGATGATGGACAGGGGGTTCATCTGGCCGTCGACCACGCCGGTCTGCAGCGAGGTGTAGACTTCTGCCCAGGCGACGGTGGTGGGCGCGGCACCCAGGGCCTTCACGATGGCCTGGTGCAGCGGGAGCGCCATGGTGCGCAGCTTGATGCCCTTCATGTCGGCCGGGGACTTGATGGCGCGCTTGGAGTTGGTGATGGCGAAGAAGCCGCCGGATTCGCCGAAGCCGAGCACCTTGAAGCCGGCCTTCTTTTCGATGTCGGAGGCCAGTTCCTTGCCGAATTCGCCGTCGTAGACCTTGTAGCCGACGTTGTACGACGAGAAGGCGAAGGGCATGTTGGTCACGTCGATGAGCGGGTAGAAGGAAGCAAGTCCGCCCGACGAGGAGATGTAGGACTGGACGACGCCGCTCTTGACCTGCAGCATGGTCTCGGGTTCCTTGCCCAGGACGCCGTTGGGGAACAGGTCTACCTTGATCTGGCCGTTGGAATTGGCCTCGACCTCGCTCTTGAACACTTCGGCGATGGCGGCGGACGGCACGTCGAAGGGCTGCTGGGCGTTCAGGTGCGCCAGTTTGAGAACGATCTGCGCGGACGCGGTCAGGGGAATCAGGCACACGAGAACGAGGGCGATCGCGAGAGTCCGATGTTTCATCGAAGACCTCCTGGGGGTTTTTGGAGATTCCAATACTAAGGCCGGTATTCCAAGCCGTCAACCATTACCGTCCGCCATTACCGTACGCCGGGGTTCGCCGTCCGCAGGGCGGCCAGCACCCGTTCGGATGTGAACGGCCACTCGCGGACCCAGGCGCCGCAGGCGTCGTGGATGGCGATGGCGATGGCCGGCGCCGCGCCGTTGACCGAGATTTCCGAGATGCTCTTCGCGCCGAAGGGTCCCACCTCGTCGGGCACCGGCATCATCTCGACATGAAGGTCGGCCGGCACTTCGAGTATGCTCGGGATCTTGTAGTCGGTGAAATCCGGGTTCAGGCAGCGGCCCCGTTCGTCGAAGATCATTTCCTCCCAGAGCGCGTGGCCCGCGGATTTCATGACCGCGCCGTAGATCTGGCCCAGCGCCAGGGCCGGGTTTATCGGCGTGCCGCAGTCCTGGTAGACGTGGTAGCGCAGAAGCCGGACGTCGCCTGAGCGCGTGTTCACCGCCACCTGCGCGAAGTGCGCCCCGTAGGGGAAGGCGGCGTGGTCGGTCTTGAAACTGCCCAGGCCGGTCAGCTCCCCGTGGTGCTCGCCCTGCACCGACATGTGGCCCAGCGTGGCCATGGTCACCTCGCCCTTGGCGCCGACGACGCGGCCGCGCGGTTCGATGCGCAGGGCCGATGCGGGCTCGCCCAGGACGACCGAGGCGGCGTCCAGGATCTTGCGGCGCAGGTCCTCGGCGGCGCGCACGGCGGCGTTGCCGGAAAAATACGTGCCGGAAGAGGCGTAGGCGCCCTTGTCGAAGGGGGTCATGTCGGTGTCGCCGGAGATGACGGTGATGTCCTCCATGTCCAGGCCGAGGATTTCGGCGGCGGCCTTGGCGCTGACCGTGTCCAGTCCGGTTCCGAGGTCGGCGCCGCCGGAGAGCACCAGGACCGTGCCGTCGGCCAGCAGGCGGATTTCGGCGTGCGCGGCGTCCAGGCCGGGCAGGCCCGAGCCCTGCTGGATGACCACCGCGCCTCGGCCGGCCTTCCAGAATTCGCCGTAGGGCGCGTTTTTCAGTTCGGACGGCAGGCTGGCGGAGTCAAGGGCGGCCGCGGGCGATGCGCCAGACCGCGCCGCGGGCTTCGGTTCCCAGCCGAAGCGCTGGCGGCCGCGCGCGATCATGTCGCCCAGGCCGCATTCGCCCAGGGTGACCGCCGCGCCCTCGCGCCCCTCGCCCAGCGAGCGCAGGATTTCGATGGTGGAACCGGAGCGGACCCGGTTTTTCTCGAGAAGTTCGAGCTGGTCCATGCCCAGCTCGGCGGCGAGTTCCGCCAGGGCGGTCTGCAGCGCGAAGGAACCCTTGGGGGCGCCGTAGCCCTGGTACGCGCCGGCCGGCGAGAGGTTGGTGTAGTACGAGCGGACCTCGAACCGGGCATTGGGGCAGATCATCAACGGCAGGCTCTTGGAGATGGCGTTCATCGGCACGGTCAGGCAGTGCTGGCCGTAGGGGCCGGTGTCGGCGTCCAGCTGCATCAGGATGGCGGTCAGCGTGCCGTCGCGCTTCGCGCCGAGCTTCACGGTGATTTCCATGAGGTGCCGCGTGCGCGACACGGTGAATTCCTGCGCGCGGCTCAGGCGGTAGGCGACCGGGCGGCCGGTGGTCCAGGCCAGGTAGCCCGCCAGGTCCTCGACCACGATATCCTGCTTGGCGCCGAAGCCGCCGCCGACGCGCTCCTTGATCACTCGCACCTTGTGCTCGGGCAGGCCGATGATGCGCGACACGATGCGGCGCACGTGCCAGGGCACCTGGGTGGATGCGTGCATGACCAGGCGGCCGCCCTCGATCTTGGCGAAGACCGAGTGGGGTTCCAGCGGCGTGCTCTGCACGCGGTTGCCCTTGTAGCGGCGTTCGATCACGACGTCGGCTTCCGCGAATCCCTTGTCCAGGTCGCCGATGCCGCCCGTGGCCGAGGCCGCCAGGTTGCGGTGCGGGTCGGAATGCAGGGGGAACTGGTAGATGATGGGGTCGTCGCGGCCGTCGCCTTCGGTGGTCGTGCCGGCAGGAGCCGAGCCGGCCACGTATGATACCGCGCCGGAGTGAACGATCGGTCCGCCGCCCGTGCCGGCCGATTTGGCGCGGGCGATGGAAAGCACGGGTTCGAGCACTTCGTACTCGACCCTGATTTTCGCCAGGGCTGCCTGCGCGATCTCGGGCGTTTCGGCAAGGACCGCGGCGACGCGGTCGCCGACGTGTCGCACCTTGCGCGGGAACATGCGCTGGTCGTGCGGCGAGGGTTCGGGAAAGCCCTGGCCGGCGCTGGTGTAGACCTTGTCGGGGCAGTTGTCCTTGGTCAGCACGGCCACCACGCCGGGCATGGCTTCGGCCTCGGAGGCGTCCACCTTCAGCACCCATGCGTGGGCGTGCGGGCTGCCCAGCACGCGCAGGTGGCAGGTGCCGGGTTCCAGCCGATCTTCCACGAAGGACTTGCCGCCCTGCGCAAGCCACAGCGCGTCCACCTTTTCGCGATCCTTGCCGACATGGCGGAAGTCGGACGCGAATTCGGGCCCTTCCGGGATGGGGGTCGAGGGGTCGGCAAGGCGGGCGGCTGCAAGACGCACGGCGTCGCGGAACTGCAGGTAACCGGTGCAGCGGCAGAGGGTGCCTGAAAGCGCGTCATCGATTTCCCGGGTCGAGGGCGACGGTGAGCGCGCAAGGAGTTCGCGGATGGCCAGGACCACGGCGGGCGTGCAGTAGCCGCACTGCACGCAGGCCGTGTCGATCAGGGCACGCTGGATTACGCGGATCGCGGGGTCCTTGCGGTAGTGTTCCACCGTCACGATGGAGGCGCCGTCGGCCTGCGCGGCCAGGATCAGGCAGGAATTGACGAGTTTTCCGTTCAGCAGGACGGCGCAGAGGCCGCAGGAGCCTTCGCCGTTGCAGCCGTCGCGCACGGAGATCGCGCCTTCGTTGCGCAGGAAGGTTTTCAGGGAGGTTCCATCGGCGGTGTCGCGGACGATGCGCGCGCCGTTGAGGGTCATGGTGATGGTCATGCGAAAACCTCCGTCGGATCGGCCGCGGCGGCAAGGGCCAGGGCGTCTGCAACGAGCATGGCCATGCGCGCGCGCTTGAATTCGGCGCTGCCGCGCACGTCGCCGATCGGTGAAATGGCGGCGGCGACGATCTCCTCGATGCGCTGCCGGTCGTCCGGGCGCAGGCCTTCGAACGAGGCTTCGATCGCGGGGAAGCGGCGCGCGGTCGCGGCGACGCCGCCGAGCGCGACACGCGCGTTCCGGATGGCTCCGGTGGCGTCGGGCGTGAAGGATACGGCCGCTCCGAGCAGTGCCAGGTCGCAGGCGGTGCGCGACCAGCGCGCGTACCCGTGGCGCGCGCCGCGCGGCAGGAGGAAGCTTACGCGCGCGACGATGCCGCCGGTGCCGCGCGGCGCGGCGTGCCAGTCGGCTGCCGGCAGCGTCTTCCCGTCGGCCAGTTCGTAGGCGGCATCCAGGGCCAGGAAAAGCGGCACCAGGCTGGAGCAGGCCTTGTCGGCGCCGATGTTGCCTCCGACGGTGGCGCGGTTGCGGATGTTGCGGTCAGCCATGCCCCGCGCCGCGGCTTTCAGGACCTCGGGCGCGGCAGGCGAATCCAGGATGTCCTGGAAGGTGGCGTTGGCGCCGATGTTGACCAGGTCGCCGTGGCGCACGCCGTCCGGGGCGCGCGCGATGCCGGCCGGCAGGATGCCGGCGAGCGAAATCACGTCGAATTCGCCGTCACGGTATGCGCCGGAAAGGAGGAATGTGCCGCCCGCCAGGGGCAGGGCGCCTCCGGGCGCGCGCAGCATCGCGCAGGCTTCCGCGGCATCGCGGGGTTTAAGGAAGGTTCGGACCATGTTTCGACCCTCGTGCAGCCCGGAACGCGCGCGTGGCGGCGCGTACCGGGCGGAGCCAAACCGGCCTCAGGCGGCGCTCCGGCCGCCCGGTTTCCGGTTGCGGGTTACAGAATGCCCGCCTTTTCGTAGAGGCGTTTCGCCGCGCGGGACGCCTCGACCCGGATCCTGTCCTCGTCGAATCCGACGAGACGGCGATGGCGGACGACCTGGCGTCCGTTCACGATCAGGTGATCGACCCCGTGGTCGTAGCCCGAGAAGAGGAGGGCGGCGACGGGGTCGGAGAGGGCGCCCGAGAACTCGAGCTTCATGACGTCGAACAGCGCGATGTCCGCGAGCATGCCGGGAGCGATGGCGCCGGCCTCGGGGAAGCCCAGGACGCCCGCGCCGCCTGCGGTGGCGATTTTCAGGACTTCGCGCGCGGTGACGCCCGCTGAGCCGTACCGCACGCGCTGCAGGAGCAGGGCCTGCCGGGCCTCGCCGAGCATGTCGGAGGCGTCGTTCGATGCCGAGCCGTCCACCGCCAGGCCCACGTGCACGCCTCGGTCGATCATTTCGCGGACGCGGCAGATGCCCGAGCCCAGGCGCATGTTGGACGAGGGGCAGTGCGCGACGCCGGTGCCGGTGCGCGCCAGCAGGTCAAGTTCCTCGTCGTTGAAGAAGATTCCATGGGCGTACCAGACGTCGGGACCGGTGAAGCCGCAGTCTTCCATCAGCTTCAGGGGGCGGCGGCCGTAGATCCTGGTGCAGTAGTCGTCCTCGTCGGAGGTCTCGGCCAGGTGCGTGTGCAGGCGCACGCCGTAGCGCCGCGCCAGGTCGGCTGAAGCCTTCATCAGCGGCTCGGAGACCGAGAAGGGCGAGCAGGGCGCCAGCGCGACGCGCCGCATGGAGTCGGGCGCCGGGTCGTGCCAGCGGCGGATCGTCTCCTCGCTTTCGGCCAGGATGCGGTCCTCGTCCTGCACGGTGCTGTCCGGCGGAAGGCCGCCGTCCTTCTTTGAGCGCGACATGGAGCCGCGCGTCGGGGCGAAGCGCAGGCCGATGTCGGCCGCGGCGCTGAACTGCAGGCCGGGCAGGTCTTCGGGGAAGCCCGCGGGGTAGAGGTAGTGGTGGTCGGTGGTCAGGGTGCAGCCGGTCTTGGCCAGTTCGGCCATGGCCAGCATCGACGACCAGTACACCGCTTCCGGGTCCAGGTGCTTCCAGATTTCGTACAGGTAGACCAGCCAGTCGAACAGCTTGGCGTTCTGCACGGCCGGCAGGTTGCGGGTCAGGGTCTGGTAGAAGTGGTGGTGCGTGTTCACCAGGCCGGGAAGGACCACGTGCCTCGAGGCGTCGATCACCGTGGTGCCGGCGGGCGCCTCGAGGTTGGTCCCGATGCGCGCGATGCGGGCGCCGTCGATCAGGATGTCGACGCCCGCGAGCTCCCCCGATGCTCCGGCGGCCGCCGGCGCGGGGCCGGCGCCGATGAACACGCGGTAGCAGTCGCGCAGGAGTATCACGCGAGCACCTCCGCGTTGAAGGCCTCGATCATCGCGTCCAGGTCGCCGACCTGGGCGTGCAGCCCGCCCCAGTAGCTGTGGTGGTCGTCCCACTGCGCGCGCAGTTCGCCCAGGTCCTTGCCCAGCTGCTCGATCCAGGTGAAGTACTTCAGGTTGTGGATGCGGCGCTTGTCCATCTGGGTCAGTTCCAGGACGTTGTCGGTGCCGGCCACGAGCAGGCGCTCGAAGTCGCGGTCGGCCTGGCGGGTGCTGTAGGCGCCGCGCTCGGCGTTCATTTCCTCAAGGCGCGACCCGTACATGGCCATGGAATCGGTGAACATGGTGAACACGACGTCGTGCTCGCCCAGTTCGTAGTGCTTGGCGAACTTGATGGCGGCGATCATGTTGCCGACGCCGGAGATGCCCATCAGGTCCAGGCGGCCCAGGACTTCGGGATCCACGCCCGCCTCGACCAGGACCTTGCGGCCTTCAGGATCGTTGAAGAGGCGGATCAGGCGCACGGGAAGCTCGTCGTCCACGCCGATGGCGGCGTCGGTGTCGCGCAGGTTGTGGATCCAGGGGATGTGCTTGTCGCCTATGCCTTCGATGCGGTGGTCGCCGAAGCCGTTTTCCAGGATGGTGGGGCACTGCAGGGCTTCGGCCACGCCGACGCGGGCGCCGGGGAAGCTGTCGCGCAGGTAGGAGCCGGCGCCCAGGGTGCCGCCCGAACCGGAGGAAAGGACCGCGCCCGCGACCATGTCGCCGGGGCGGGCGATCTTGCGGAACACTTCGGCCATGGCCGGACCGGTGACCTGGTAGTGCCAGAGGTTGTTGGGCAGCTGGTCGAACTGGTTGAAGATGACCGCGTCGGGGCGGGTGGCTTCGAGTTCGACGCACTTGTCGAAGATTTCCTTGACGTTGGATTCGCAGCCGGGAGTGGCGATGACTTCCTCGGCCATGGTCTTGAGCCACTCGAAGCGTTCCTTGCTCATGCCCGCCGGCAGGATGGCGATGGAGGGGCAGGAGAGCAGGCGGCTGATGTAGGCACCGCCGCGGCAGTAGTTGCCGGTGCTCGGCCAGACGGCTTTCTTTTCCACCGGGTCGAAGCGGCCGGTGACCAGTTCGGGCAGCAGGCAGGACAGGGCGGCGCCGACCTTGTGCGCGCCGGTGGGGAACCACTTGCCGACCAGTCCGACGATGCGCGCCTTGGTGCCGGTGATGGACGAGGGAATTTCCAGGAAGTTGACGCCGCCGTACTGGCCGCCCTTTTCCCGCGGCTCGTTGTGCCAGTTCACGCGGAACAGGTTGCGCGGGTGCACTTCCCAGAGGCCGATGTTTTTCAGCTCATCCTTTATGTGCTGGGGAATGAGGGCGGGATCGCGCATCTGCGCGTAGGTGGGCAGGATGATGCCCTTTTCACGGCAGCGGGCGATGTTGCGCGCGCGATGGTCCTTGTGAACGGTTAGATCGATCATCCGGTGGCTCCTTGGTTCGTGATTATACTATGGTTCCGACGGCGCGGGCGGCCGATTTGACGTCCTTCAGCCCCGATCCGGTCAGCATGACGACGACGCATTCACCCGCGCCGACCGATCCTTCGTCGCGCGCCTTCAGGAATCCTGCGAAGGCGCAGGCCGACGATGGTTCGGCGAACAGGCCGCTCGAGCGCGACAGCCGCACCTGGGCTTCCATGATCGCGGGGTCGGACACGACGACGGCGCCGCCTGAGTGCTCGCGGAGCTTGCGCAGGGTATAGGAGCCGTTGCGCGGCACGTCCACCGAAATGGAGTCCGCGATGGTGTCGGAAGGCCGCGCTTCGAACCCGCCCGACCGCAGGGCCCGCGCGATCGCGCTGGATCCTTCGGCCTGGGCGGCCCAGATTTTCGGCATGCGGTCGATGCGTCCGAGTTTCAGCAAATCCTCGAACCCGCGGATGACGCCGGCGATGATGACGCCGTCGCCCGTGGGCACGAAGACATGGTCGGGCGCGGCCCAGGCCGGGGCGCCGGAGGATTCAGCTCCCGCGGCCCGTCCGAGCGCGCGCGCGATCTCGAAGGATACGGTTTTCTTTCCTTCTATGGTGAGGGGGTTGTAGGCGGTGTTTCGCGACAGGACGCCCGTGGCCTTGCTGTAGGCGAGCGACTGTTCGAAGGCGACGTCGTAGGTGCCGTCGACTTCGCGGAGTTTCGCGCCGTACTGCAGGACCTGCACCCGCTTGGCCACCGGCGCGGCCTTGGGCAGGAACACGGTGATGTCCAGGCCCGCCGCGGCGCCGATGCAGGCCATGCTGGACGCCGCGTTGCCCGTGCTGGCCAGCGCGATCTCCTTTATGCCGTGCTTGCGGGCGAAGGCCGCCACCAGGTAGCTTGCCCGGTCCTTGAAGGAACCGGAGGGGTTGCAGGTGTCGTCCTTCAGCCAGAGTTCCGGCATGCCGAGTTCGGCGCGCAGGCGTTCGGGCGCCCAGAGCGGGGTGTCGCCCACCGGCAGGCTCGGGAAGTGCCCGTGCTCCACCGGCAGGGGAATGGAATCGGCGGCGCCGGTCCAGTGCCCTTCCCATACGCATTCCAGCACCCCTTCCAGGGGCTGGCCTTCGCGCTGCGCCTGAGCGCAGCTGTCGCAGAGGTAGCGGCCGGGTTCGATGGGGTAGGTTTCGCCGCAGGTCGGGCAGCGGTAGCGCCAGGCGTTCATCAGGCCTTCCTCGCTTCGAGGGCGAAGGGCAGGGCCGCGTAGAAGGCCGCGCAGGTTTCCAGGTCGTCGACGCGGTTGATCTCGTTCGGCGCGTGGGCCTGGGATTCGTCGCCGGGGCCGAATCCGATGCAGGGGATCTTGTGGCGTCCGCAGATGGCCACGCAGTTGGTGGAGAAGGTCCACTTGTCGACGACCGGGGGCTTGCCGTACAGCGCGCCGTAGGCGTCCACGCCGGACATGACCAGCGGGTGGTCGGCGGGGATCTTCCAGGTGGGGAAGTAGAGTTCCTGGGTGTAGAGCTTGCCGGTGTAGGCGGGCTGCGCGTACTCGGGCATCTTCACGGTGAACTTGTCCACGCCCACGGCGGCCAGGGCTTTCTCGACCTGGGAAATGGCGAGCTTGTCGTCCTCTCCCCAGGTGAGGCGGCGGTCGCAGTAGAGCATGGCCTGGTCGGGCACGGCGCACTGGCTGGGGCCGTGGACCTTGATCTGCGACACGGTGATGGTGCCCTTGCCGAGGAACTTGTCGTCGTCGGGCTGCAGTTCGGTGTTCAATTTCTCCAGCGCGAGGGCCGCGCGCGCGGCCTTGTAGGCGGCGCTTTCGCCGCGTTCGGGCGCGGAACCATGGCAGGAGATGCCCTTGATGTCGATCTGGATTTCCATGCGGCCGCGGTGCCCGCGGTACAGGCGGCAGGATGTCGGCTCGGTGGAGACGGCCATGTCCAGCTTGAAGCCTTCTTCCTCGATGAGGTACTTCCAGCACATGCCGTCGCAGTCTTCTTCGATGACCGTGAAGGCGAACCAGATGGTGTAGTCGCCTGAATAGGCCATGTCCTTCAGGATGCGGGCGGCGGTGATCATGGACGCCGCTCCGCCGAGCTGGTCGGAGGCGCCGCGGCCGTGCACGAGGCCGTCCTTCACGAGGCCCGAGTGGGGCGGGATCTTCCACTGCGAGGGGTCGCCGACGCCGACGGTGTCTATGTGCGCGTCGAACACCAGGACGCGCTTGCCGTTGCCGACGCGGCCGAGCAGGGAGCCCAGGCCGTCGATGCGGATGTCCTCCATGCCGGCTTCCTCGCAGAGCTGCTTCAGGAGCTGGACGCGCTCCTTTTCGGTGGTGCTGTAGCCGGGCACGCGGATCATCTTGCCGAGGTTTTCCGCGGTGTAGTCGCGGTACGCCTTCGCCTTCGCGAGAATAGTGGCCTTGTCCATTTACTTGTCCTCCATGTTGTTCCAGAGCTTCGCCGCCTGTTCGCGGGCGAATGCCTGTATTTTTTCCAGATCGAATCTGGGGCTGCGGTCCTTTATGCGGAGTTCGCCGGCGACGGCGACGGTCCTGGCCGAGCGGCCGCTCATGCCGAAGGCCATGTGGCCGGCCAGGTTGGCGCCGGAGAGGGGAGTGGGCGGGTCGTAGTCCCACAGGACGAGGTCGGCGGGGCAGCCCACCTCGACCTTGCCGAATCCGTGGCCGCCCGAGCTGCCGAAGTAGCGTTCCAGGATGCGGTTGCCGCGGTCCAGGCAGGTCAGGAAGTCGCCCGGCCACCAGGGGCCCTGGCTTTCGCGGTGCCGGAATACCGCGAACTTGAATTCCTCGAGCATGTCGCCGCCCATGCCGTCGGTGCCGAGCACGACATTGCGGTGCTGGGTCAGGAGCTGGTTGTAGCCGACGGCGTTGTTCATGTTCGAGCGCGCGTTGTGCGCCAGGAAGACGTCGCGCGCGTTCATGAGTTCCACTTCCGACGGGGTGAGCCAGACGCCATGGCCGATCATGCCCTTGGGATTGAGGGCGCCGGCCTTTTCCATCCGGACGACGAGGTCGTCGCCGAAGCGGTGGCGCGAATCGACGGCGTCGTACTTGTCCTCCGCCAGGTGGATGTGGATGCCGCGGCCGGTGGACCTGACCGCCTCGCCCAGGGCTTCCAGCGTTTCGGGACCGACGGTGAAGCCCGCATGCGCGCCGATGGCGGCGTCGACCATGGGGGCGGGGCCGCCGGCCGCGGCTGCCGCCTTGCGCGCCGCGTCGATTTCCTTCGCGAAGCGGATGTTTTCCGCCACCCCGGCTCTGGCGCCGCCCGGGCCGTTGCGGTCGGTGGTCTCGTAGCAGAGGATGCCGCGCACGCCGATTTCCTCGTAGGCCTTGCGCAGGACCGACAGCGAGCCGTCGATGGCTTCGGGGCCGGCGTGGTGGTCTACCAGCGAGGTGACGCCCGAGGCCAGGGCGTCGGCGCAGCCCGCCAGGCCGGAAGCTTCGAGGATGGGCAGGTCGATGGCGCGGTCGAGGCGCCACCAGAGGTTTTTCAGCTGCTGCGCGAAATCCTTCGAGGGCTGGATGTCCACCAGCATGCCGCGCGCCAGGGCCGAGTACAGGTGGGTGTGCGAGCAGACCAGGCCCGGCGACAGGTAGCCGCCCGAGCCGGCTTTTTCGGCGTTCGGGTATTTCACGGCGAGGTTCTGGCCGATCTCGGCCACGGTGCCTGAGCGCGCGCCGCCCTCGGCTCGTCCGAAGGCGACGACATCGACCGGTTCGGAGACCGCGGGCGGCTGGAACGAAATGACACGGACGCGTTCGAAAAGGATCATGTCAGAGTACCTCCACCAGGTAGCGGTTGCGGCGCCACACGGCGCGTGCCAGGGCCGTCATCTGCGCGAGGGCGGGGTCGGAAGAGGCGCCGTTCCACGACGCGTGCTCAAGGGTAACCGCCTTGCCCGAGCGGGCTGCGCGGACCGCGAGGGCGGGCGCGGCACCTTGCATCGCCACGAAGGCGAAGCCGGGATTTTCCGAAGCCTCGAGGTCGGCGCGGGAATCGAAGAGGGTCGGCTTGTGGCGGTAGGGCTCGCCCTCCCAGGGGCAGAAGCGGCCGCAGTTGCCGCATTCGTTGCAGAGGCGGTCCACGTGCAGGATCTGCGCGGACTGCGCGAAGGGAGCGACCGCTGCGATGAACATGTTGGCGCGGTTCGGGCAGACTTCGACGCAGCGGAGGCAGGCCGAATCGCAGGCCAGGCAGCGCTCGCCCTCGCGCTGGACGAAGCCGGGATCCGAGGGATCCAGCGCGGGTTTTACGACACCGCGCTGCGCCAGCTTGGCCGAATTCATCGCGGGCGGCACGTGGTCGGCCACCGGGAAGGATGTTCCTGCGCGCGCCAGGATGGCGCGGGCGGCGCGGCGGCCCTCGGCTTCGGCGCCGATGATCGACGCGGGCCCCGTGCGGGCGTCGCCGCCGACGTACAGGCCGGGCACGCGGGTTTCCAGGGTTTCATGGTCGCAGACCGGAAGGCCGTTCCGCGCCACCTCGATCCCGAAGCCTTCCAGGAAGGCGCGGTCGGGCAGTTCGCCCACCGCGGTGACCAGGAGGTCGCAGGGCAGGGTGAAGGTTTCGTCGGATTTGACGGGGGCGCGGCGGCCGGATGCGTCCTTGTCGCCGAGTTTCATCGCGCGGACGACGATGGCGCCCGGTTCCAGGCGTTCGGGAAGCGCCAGTTCGAGGAGGACGGGCGCGGGGTCGGCGCCGTCCTTGTTCGCGGCGGCGGCAAAGGCGCCCGCCTCCGCGAGGGCGTTGCCGAGTTCCTCGAGGTCGGCGGGCATTTCGCGGCGGGTACGGCGGTAGGCCAGGCGCACGGACTGCACACCGGGTATGCGCGTGGCGGCGCGCACCGCGTCGCAGGCGGTATTGCCGCCGCCGGCGACCACGACGTGCCTGACACCGGCGAATCGGTCGTCGTCGCAGGATGATCCTGTCTCGGCGCGGGCAGCCTGCTCGCCGCAAGCGGCAAGGAATTCAAGCGCGTGCATCGTGCGGGTGCCGGAACCGGACAGCTCCATCTCGCGGGTGACGTGCGCGCCCGATCCGATGAACACCGAATCGAAGCCCTGCGCCTTCAGTTCGTTCATCGACGCTACGTTGGCGCCGAAGCGGAACTCGGCGCCGAGCGCCTCGATGCGGCCTATGTCCGCGGCGATGTCGGCGCGGTCGATGCGGAAGCGCGGGATGACGTTGGCGGGGACGCCGCCGGGTTCGTGGCTGCGGTCGAACACGGTGACGCGATGGCCGGCCAGGGCAAGGTGATGCGCGCAGGCCAGGCCCGCGGGGCCGGCGCCGATGACGGCGGTGCGGCCTTTTCCGGTCGGCGCCACCTTCGTGGCCGGCAACTCGCAGGCGCGGGCGCAGGCGAGCTTGACGTCGCGGATGCGCACCGAGCCTTCGTAATCGACGCGGGAGCAGTGTTCCTGGCAGACGTGGTCGCAGAGCACGCCGGTGATGTGCGGCAGGGGATTGTCGGCCAGGATGGTGGCCAGGGCCTGTTCCTTCTCGCCCTGGGCGATGGCCTTGAGGTAGCCGGGCACTTTCTGGTTCACCGGACAGGCCTGCACGCAGGGGGCGGCGAAGCAGTCGAACATCGGCAGCGCGCCCTGGATGCTCGCTTCGCCGGACTTCCATTCGCGGCGGTATTCGGCCTTTTCCAGGGCCGCGCGCGCCAGGGCCTCCAGCGCCGCGGCGTCGGGGCGTTCGGGCGCGCCGGAGAGCGCGTTGACCGTTTCTTCGGCCACCTGGGCCATGCGGAGGTAACCGCCCGGCTTCAGGATGTCGGTGGCGATGGTCAGGGGGCCGACGCCCGCGTTGATCAGGTCGGCCGCGTTCAGCGCCGACACGCCGCCGCAGTACGAAAAGCGCGACGGGAAATCGGGCAGGGCCCTGGCCAGGCTGGCGGCCAGGTGCACCGTGATCGGGTACAGCGCGCGGCCGGACATGTAGCGTTCCTTGCCGGGCAGGTAGGCTTCGTCGTTCACGTTCGCCAGGGTGTTGGACAGCTTTATGCCGAAGCGGCAACCCTTTTCTTCCGCGGCATTCTGCAGCGCGCGGATCAGCGACAGCGCCTGCCCCATCTGCAGGTCGTGCTCGAAGCTTTCTCGCTTCAGGACGATGTCATGCCAGCCAAGGCGATCCAGGATGCCGCGCGCGGCATCGTAGCCCACCAGGGTGGGATTGAGCTTCACGTAGCAGTCGAAGCCCTTTTCTTCTATAAGGTAGCGGCCGATGCGCTCGATCTCGTCGGGAGGGCAGCCATGCATCGTGGACAGGGTGACCGAATGCACCGGCCGCGCGGGCAGGTGCTGCGCCAGCCTTGCCGCCTTGTCCGCCGCGGGTTCCCCGAACGCCTTGCGGAAATCCTCGCGGCGCACGAATTCGGCAAGTTCCGCCATAGCTTGCTGCCAGTAGGGGGTGTTTTCGGGGCGGCGCATACCCTCGATATAGGCATCGACCCGGGGGCCCTTTATGCCCGCGAGGGTGTAGCCGACCGACATGTTGAACACGAAATCCGAGGGTTTCCGCGAGAAAATCTGCGCCAGCAGGTTTATGGCGATCCAGCCGTTCAGGTATTCCTGGCGCGCTTCGTCCAGGGTGAGCTCGGTGGACCATTCGACGTTGTGGCCTTCGTCCAGCGCGTCGATGCAGGGTTTTTCTATGTCGAGGCGGTCGTTTTCCTGCACGGTCTTCAGTTCGAAGACGCGCGCGCCCACGAGATAGGCGGCCACGAGGTTGGGGGCGATCTGGCTGTGCGGTCCGGCCGCGGGGCCCACGGGAAGGCTGGCCTTGCCGGACATGATGGACATGCCGAGGCTTTCCCCTTCGAGGGCGAAGGCCTTGCGGAACACCGCGCCGGGGATTTCGTAGATCGAGTCCTTGGCCAGGTATTCGCCCGTGATCCTGGTCAGGAGCTCCGTCAGGGTGGTCGTTTTCATCAGTTTGCTCATCGGTACCCCCAGGTGATGAATCTGCCGTATCCCGGCGTGGCGAGGCAGCCTTCGGGGAATCCGGCTCCGGAGAACCTGGTCCGCAGAAGGTCGGTGTGGTGGGCGAAGGCGCCGCGGACGGCGGTGCCCGCGATGCGCCCGGCCAGGCGCATGTTCGCGAAAGGCGTTATGGTCGAGGTGCTGCGCATCAGGGCCGGATCGAGGAGGGTCGTGGCCTCCGGGTCGACGAGGACAAAATCCGCGTCCTTTCCGGGTTCGATGGCTCCCTTGCCGGCCGAGAGGCCATAGCGGCGCGCGGCGTTGGCGGCGGTGGCTTCCAGGAATCGCGGCAGGTCCAGGCGCCGCGCGAAGAGGCCTTCGGAGAGGAGGTAGGGGAACATGGTGCCGGTGCCCGGAATGCCCCCGTAGGCGGTCAGGGGATTGCCGGTGTTTTTTTCGCGCTCCGGCGCTCCGGCGTGGTCGGACGCGATAAAGGAGATGACGCCGTCGGCCAGGAGTTTCCAGAGCAGGGCTTTCTGCGGGGTGCCCTTGACCGGCGGGGCGGTTTTCAGCGAGGCGCCCAGGCCCGGGCGCTGTCCGGAGCCCTCGAAATCGTGTTCGTCGAAGGCCAGGTAATGCGCGCAGGTTTCGCAGGATGCTCCGGCGGCCGCCACCAGTTCCGCGGCGGCGGCGGTGCCGACGTGCACCACGTGCAACGCGCGCGCGTGCGTGCCCGCCAGCGCCACGGCGCGTTCGCAGGCGCGGATTTCCGCGGATTCCGGGCGCGATCGGTAATAGTCGGCCCAGGTGGGCTTGCCGGCGGCTTCAACGCCTGTTGTCGCGAGCGTTGTCGCTCGCGACGCCTGCAGGGCGCGTTCGGCCTCGGCGACCGCTTCGGGAGATTCGGCGTGCAGGAGGAGGGGGCGGCCGACCGAATCGCACAACGCGGCGGCGCGCGCGAAGCGCGCTTCGTCCACCGCGGTGAAGCTTTCCATTCCGGAGATGAAATAGCACTTGAACCCGACGACGCGGGGCGCGAGGCCGCGCAGGTTCTCCTCGAAGGTGGCCTCGGCGACGTGGCCCGAGATGCCGCCGTAGAACGCGAAATCGACCATCGCGTTGCGCGACACGATAGCGAGCTTTTTTTCGAGGTTTGCGGGCGTGGTGACCGGCGGCATCGAGGTGCAGGGCATGTCGATCACGGTGGTGACACCGCCGCGCGCGGCCTCGGAGGATCCGTGCAGGAAATCCTCGCGCCACTCGAATCCTGGTTCATCGAAATGCACGTGCGGGTCGATGGCGCCGGGGAACATCATGAGGCCGCGCGCGTCCAGTTCGGGCAGGCCCGCGCCGCCCGCGATTGAGTCGCGTGCGATTGAGTCGCCAAGCGCGGCGAATGTGCCGTCGCGCACGACGACATCCATCCTGCGGAAATCGGCCTGGCCGGGAAGCGCGACCAGGGCGCCGCGCACGATCATGCCGCGCGCGGCGGCGGATGTTTCGCTCATCGCGCACGCTCCTTCGCGGAGCCGCCCGCGGCGAAGTTGCCGAAGCCCGCTGCCGGAGCGCCGGAGGTCGCGGCGCCCGCCAGGAAGGCCAGGACCTTTTCGGGCGTGAGCGGAAGGTCGGCGGGCACCTCGCGCGGCAGTCCGGCGGGAACGGCGGGACTGGCGGCGCGCGCGGCGCGCAGGGCGTCGGCCACGGCGAAATAGCCCGCAAGGCCGTAGATCAGGGGCGGTTCGCCGATCGCCTTGGAATTCAGGGGAGCCTTGGGATTGGGGCAGTCGGGCAGGAATTCGATGTCCATGTCGGCGGGCATGAAGTCCTGGTCGGGCACCTTGTACGTGGACAGCGTGTCGGTCAGGGGGCGGCCGTCCGCGCCGAATGCCAGTTCCTCAAGTAGTGACCAGCCGAGCCCCTGCGCCAGGGCGCCCTCGATCTGCCCCAAATCCACGGCCGGGTCGATGCTGGTGCCCGCGTCGTGCACGATGACCGCGCGATCCAGCCGGTAAGTGCCGCGCAGGCTGTCCACCGTGGCGGTGACCAGGGCCGCGCCGTACACGTGGTAGGCGAAGGGCGTGCCGCGTTCGGCCTTCATGTCGTAGGCCAGGCCCGGCGTGGCGTAGAACCCGTGGGCCGAAAGGTCCACCCGGGCTTCGTGGCAGGCGGCGACCAGGCTGTTCCAGGTCAGGGTCGAGGGCGCGCCGCCGCGCAGGATTACGCCGTCCGCGATGGTGATTTCGGATGCATCGCAGCCCAGGATAAGGGCGGCGCGCGCGTCCAGCCGCGCCCGGATCTCGGCGCAGGCGACCATGGCCGCCATGCCGTTCAGGTCCGCGCCGGTGCTGGCCGCGGTGGGCACGGTGTTGGCCACGGTCAGGGTGCTGGTGCGCTCGACCTGCACGCGCGCCTGATCGGCGCCCAGCGCGGCCGCGGCCACCTTCTGGATTTTGCGCGAAACCTGCTGGCCCATTTCTATGACGCCGGTGCTGACCAGGACCGAGCCGTCCTGGTACACGTGCACCAGGGCGCCGGCCTGGTTGAGCATGAGCTTGGTGAAGGAAATGCCGAAGCAGACCGGCACGATCGCGGCGCCGCGCTTTTCCAGGCGGTGCGTCGCGTTGAACGATGCGATGTCGGCGCGCAGGGACTTCCAGTCGGCCTTTTCCAGCAGGCGGTCGAAGGATTCGACTGAGCGCACGCGCTCCATCGGCATGCCGAAATAGGTTGAGTCCCCCTCCTTGTAGAGGTTCCTGCGCCGGAAATCCGCCGGGTCCCATCCCGCGCGGTGGGCCAGGGCGTCCATGGCGGCTTCGATGACGAAAAAGGCCTGCGGCGCGCCGAATCCGCGAAAGGCGGTGAAGGATGGCAGGTTGGTGCGGCACATGTGGCCGGTGACACGGACTTCGGGGCAGCGGTAGGCGCCGGTGGCGTGCAGGAGGGTGCGCGAGAGGATGGCGGGCGAGAGGTCGCAGGTGCTGCCGGAGTTCTGGTAATAGTCGGCTTCGAAGGCGACGAGCATGCCGTCGGCGTCGGCGCCGATGCGGTAGTCGACGCTGTAGGGGTGGCGCTTGCCGGTGGCGCGCATGTCTTCCTTGCGGGAGAGGTAGAGCTTTACGGGTTTTCCCGAGACCCAGGCGCCGAGGGCCGCCAGGCTGGCCCAGGCGGCGGCCTGGTCTTCCTTGCCGCCGAAGCCGCCGCCGAGGCGCCGGGCCTCGACCTCGACCTGGTTCATGGCAAGGCCCAGGGCCTGCGCGATGGCGCGCTGCACGCCGGTGGGGCCCTGCGTGGACGAGATGACGAAGATCCTGCCGCCGTCGCGGACTTCCGCGTAGGCGCCCTGGGTTTCCAGGTAAACGTGTTCCTGGCCGCCGGATTCCACGCGGCCGGAGACGACGTGGGCGCAGGTTTCGAAGGCGGTCCTGGGGTCGCCCATGCGGATGGTGCGCGAGGGAAGGATGAAGTCGGCTTTGGCGGCGGCTTCGCGGGGGTCGAGGGTGGCGGGCAGGTCCTCGCCCCGGACGCGGACGAGTTCCGCCGCGCGCCGCGCCAGGCTGCGGGTGCGCGCCAGGACGAGCACGAGGGGCTGGCCCCAGTATTCCCATTCATGGTCGGGCAGGAGGGGTTCGTCTTCCTTGTTGAAGCCGATCTGGTTGCGTCCGGGCACGTCGCGCGCGGTGATGACGCGCACGGAAGGGTCCAGGGCGAGGGCTGCCGCGGTGTCGATGCCCAGGATGCGGCCGCGCGCGGAAGCCGACAGCTTTACCGCGGCCTGCAGGCAGTCCCTGGGTTCGGGCAGGTCGTCCATGTACCGGGTCTTGCCCTGCACGTTCAGGGTGCTTTCGCGCGTGATGTGCGCGGTGTTCGCGGTGTGCGCGGTGGTCATGGGAAAAGCTCCTCTGCCAGGCCCCGGTCGGGGAAGAGGCGCAGGAAGTGGGCAAGCACGAAACGCCCGGTCATGCGGCGGCGGTATTCGGCGCTGCCGCGGACGTCCGAGATGGGCGATAGTTCGGCTTCGGCGGTGGCGGCGACGGCGCGCGCCAGGGCGGCGAGCGCGGCGGATCCGGCATCGGCGTGCGCGCCTTCCAGCAGGGCCGAGGCTTTCGGCAGGAGAAGGGGGACCGGGGCGACACCGCCCGCCGAGAGGCGCGCGTCGGTGATGACGCCGCCCTCGAGCCGGAACGAGAGGCCCGAATTGACGGCCGCGATGTCCAGGGTGGCGCGCTTGGACGCCTTTTCGAAGGAGAACAGCCGCGGGCCCGCCGGCATGCGGATGGCGCGGATGGCCTGCCCCTCGGCCAGCGCGGTCTTCTTGTAGGCGATGAAAAAGCGTTCGATGGGAACCGTCCGGGTGGAGGGGGCCGTGGGGACGGAGTCCGCGGGGTTCGCCGCGTCCTCTAGTTCGAGGGTGGCGCCCAGGGCCATGAGCATGGCGGTGAGGTCGCCCACGGGCGATGCGTTGGCAAGGTTGCCGCCGAGGGTTGCCAGGTTGCGGATGAGGGTGCTGGCAAACTGCCCCTCGAAGCGCTCGATGCCCGGCACCGCGGCGCGGACGTCCGCCGACGAGAAGAAGTCGGCGACGCGCGTGGCGCCGCCTATGACCAGTTCACCGCCGTCCTTCGACCGCTCGATGCCAGCGAAGCCCGCCCTGCGCGCCAGGAGCGAGGGCGCGAAGCCGGGTTCGGGGTCGGGGTTGCGCACGTAGTAGTCGGTGCCGCCGCCAAGGACGATGGTACCGGCCGGTGCGCTGTCGGTGCCGGCGCTGCTTTCGGTGCCGAGGGTATCGGTCGCGGCGGCGAAGGCGAGGACCGAGCGGGGCAGGACGCCCGCATCGACCAGGACCCGGAGCCTGGCATCCGCGTCCGCGGGCAGGGCGGCGAATTCGCGGCAGAGCCGGGCGGCCGCCCGCCTGATGGCGCCGTAGCCGGTGCAGCGGCAGAGATTGCCGTCTATCGCGGCCATGGCGCCTGCCATGTCGGGAGGGGAGCCCGGCTGCGCGAGCCAGGCGCTGAGGCTGATGATGAATCCGGGCGAGCAGAACCCGCACTGGCTGGCGTTTTCCTGCAGG
Organism: uncultured Treponemataceae bacterium; assembly: GCA_964428265.1. Lineage (GTDB taxonomy): Bacteria > Spirochaetota > Spirochaetia > Treponematales > Rectinemataceae > CAYRXK01. The sequence continues at coordinate 870 of CAYRXK010000016.1, read as the reverse complement.
AAGGCGCGCATCACGGGCGTAAGGCCGTCGGGTGCGCCGGAAACAAGCCCTTCTATGGTAAGGATATGGCAGCCTTCGGCTTCTCCGAGCGCGAAGAGGCATGAGGGCACGGCGCGGTAGCGTGCGCCGGGCACCGTATGGGTGCCGGGCACCGTACGGGTGTCCGGCACCAGACGGGTGCCCAGCAGCACGGCGCAGGCGCCGCAGTCGCCCTCGCGGCAGCCTTCCTTGGTGCCGGAAAGGCCGGCTTCGCCGCGGAGATAATCGACGAGCGGAGTTCCGCGCGCCGCGCTTGTGCGTACCGGCCCGTCGTTGAGCGTGAAATCGAGTGATTGATTCATTGCCGCCTTCCAGAATCGAGTGCCAAGTCTACACCGGGTTTTCCGTCCCGGCAAGGAAAAGCCCCGCCGGTTCGAAGCGATCCACGTCGATCAGCCCGCGGTCGGTGATCTTCAGGCTGGGTATCACCGGAAGCGCCATGAACGACAGGGTCATGAGGGGCGAGGGGTTGGTCAGCCCCTCGCCCTTGAAGAGTTCCTCGAAATCGCGCAGGCGCTCGATGACAAAGTCCGCGTCGCGGTCGGACATCAGGCCCGCCACCGGCAGCGGAAGGTCCAGCACGATGCGGTCGCCCACGGCGAACACCAGGCCGCCCTTCATCTTGTTGAGGTGGCGCGCCGCCTTGAAGATGGATTGGTCGTCCACGCCGGCGATGATCATGTTGTGGGAGTCATGGCTGACGGTGCTGCCGATGGCGCCGCGCGTAAGGCCGAGACCCTTGATGAAGCCCTTGCCGATCTTGCCCGATCCGGCGTGTCGTTCGATGACGAAGATCTTTATCAGGTCGCGCGCGGTGTCGGAGACGCAGTG
>CAYRXK010000015.1:3589-38931 GCA_964428265.1 uncultured Treponemataceae bacterium | reverse complement strand
CGGCCGCGGCCCGGCCTGGTCCAACAGCCTCTTCGAGGACGCCGCCGAGTTCGGCATGGGCATGCGCCTGAACGCCGACAAGATGACCGAGTACGCCCGCGAGCTGGTCGCGGCCAACAAGGGCGCCATCGGCGCCCAGCTGGCCGACGCCCTCCTGGCCAACGCCATGGCCGACGACGCCTCCATCGAGGCGCAGCGCGCCGACGTGGCCAGGCTCAAGAAGGCCCTCGAGGGCAAGAAGGACTCCTGGGCCAAGGAGCTGGTCAACGTGGCCGACTACCTGGTCCGCCGCTCCGTCTGGATACTCGGCGGCGACGGCTGGGCCTACGACATCGGCTTCGGCGGCCTTGACCACGTCATCGCCTCCGGCAAGAACGTGAACCTCCTCGTGCTCGACACCGAGGTCTATTCCAACACCGGCGGCCAGGCTTCCAAGTCCACGCCGATCGGCGCCATCGCCAAGTTCGCCACCGCGGGCAAGGAGACCGGCAAGAAGGACCTCGGCATGATGGCCGTGGCCTATGGCTACGTGTACGTCGCCCAGGTCGCCCTCGGCGCCAACATGAACCAGACGATCAAGGCCTTCCGCGAAGCCGAGAGTTACAACGGCCCGTCGATCATCATCGCGTACTCGCACTGCATCAACCAGGGCATCGACATGATGCGCGGCCAGAACCAGACCAAGGCCGCGGTCGAGTCCGGCGTGTGGCCGCTGTACCGCTACGATCCGCGCCTGAAGGCCGAGGGCAAGAATCCCTTCCAGCTCGACTCCAAGGAGCCGGACTTCTCGAAGGTCGAGGAGTACATGTACCGCGAGGTGCGCTTCAAGTCGCTGCGCGAGGCCAACCCCGAGCGCGCCGCCAGCCTGCTGGCCAAGCAGAGGGCGATGCTGGAGCGCAAGTACAAGGAATACAAGTACCTGGCCGACCGGCCGTTCTGACGGTTTCCGCGCGGCCCCCGAAAGGGGGATCGCGTGGACCTCGACATGGATCAGGGGAGGGTGGCATGCGCCGCCCTCCCCTTTTTTTGGCCGATGCTAGTTCATCGAAGATTGTTGGCGGGGGACAGGCAGCCGGCGAGCACCGCGCGGAACTCCGCCAGGATCATCGCGGTAAGCCCCCAGACGATGCGCACGCCGGCCCGCGTTTCGAACCTGAAGCAGGGCACGGTCCAGTCTCGCCCCTCCCAGTGGCGCGAAAACAGGGTCGCGCATGATGGCCGCATCAAATCGTCCAGCGCGATGTCGAAGGCTTCGCCGGATTCATCCGGCCGGATCCGGTAGGGCGGCAGCGGTTCGGGCGCCCATGCCACGAAGGGATGCACGCGATAGCGCGAGGGCAGCGCGGAAATGTCGGACAGGCGCCCGAGCAGGGCTTGGCGCGGCAGACGCAGGCCCAGTTCCTCCTCGGTTTCGCGCAGCGCGGCCTGTTCCGGGGTTTCGTCCGGGTCGAGGGCGCCGCCCGGCAGCGCGATCTGGCCGGCATGGTGGCGCAGGGTTTCGGCGCGCCGCAGTACGGGAAAGGCCAGGCCTCCGTCCCACGGGTGCAGGCAGATCAGCACCGAAGCTTCACGCTCGCCGGGGGCGCCCTGGTGCAGGATCGTGTCGTCATCCCTCCGGTAGGGAGGCACCATGTCGATCCACGCATCCATCGCCGGCAGCGGACCGGCGAGCGCGCGGCGCAGGCGTCCGGGAAATCCAGTGTCGTATCGCATCGTTCCCGAGTGTACCCCTTGCGGCCCTTCCGGACTATAATGTCGGCATGGATAGTTTTACGGATACTCCGGTCCTGGCCGCCATCCTCGCCAGAAAAAGCGTCAGGCGTTTCGCCGCCGGCGCGGACGGGCTGCCGTTGCTGCCACTGGCGCCACCGGCGCCCTCGCTTTCCGCGGGAGATCTTGCCGAAACGATCGTGCGCGCGGGCATGGCCGCCCCCACCGCCAAGGATTCCCGCCCCTGGGATTTCATCGTGGTCCGCGATCGGGCGGTGCTCGGGGCCTTCGGGTCGAGGTTGAAGTCCGCGCCCATGACCGGTACGGCCGCCTTCGCGATCGTGCTCTGCGCCAGCCCGAACCGGATGAAGGACATGTGCCACCCCTCGATATGGGTGCAGGACTGCGCCGCCGCGACCGAAAACATGCTGCTCGCGGCCGAAAGCCTGGGCCTGGGCGCGGTATGGACCGCGCTGTACCCCTACGACGACCGCATGGTCGTGGCGCGCGACCTGCTCGGCATTCCGGCCTGGACCGAACGCATGAAGTCCGGCGCCGTCGGCCTGGATGGCGTCATCCCCTTCGCGCTCATGCCCTTCGGCGTACCGGACGGCACCTGGAAGCCCCGCGACAAATGGGAACCCGCCAAGCTGCACCTGGAACGCTGGTGATTTCATGACCATCGCCGAAGAAAACCGCCGCGCGATCCCCTGGCTGGTGTTTACCTTCATCGCCTGGGGCTCGATCTATCCCATCAGCAAGGCGATGCTGGAAACCGTTCCGCCGCTGACCCTGATGGTGCTGCGTTATGCCGCGGCCTGTCTGGTCCTGCTGCCGATGGCCGCGTGGCGGGGGCGCGCGGGCGGCGTGCACGGGCGCGCGGCAGGCGGGGCCGCGATCAAACCGCGCCCCACCGCCAGGGACGGATTCCTCGGCGTCGCGGCGGTCGCCCTGGTCGGCTACACGCTCGGCATCGGGGCGCAGGTCTATGGCACCAAATTCGCGCAGGCGCAGGCCGCGATCATGATCAACTCGATGAATCCGATCGGCATACTGCTCTTCGCCGCGATCCTGCTGCGCGAGCGGGTCACGGCCGGAAAGCTGCTGGCCATCGCCAGTTCCGTGGCCGGGGCGCTGATCATCATCGCAGGAACGCGGGGCGCCGAGTCCACCCTGGGTGTCGTCCTGTCGTTCGTATCGATGTCGCTCTGGTCGCTCAGTTCGGTCATGGCGCGGAGCGTGACCACAAGGTTCGATACAGTATCGGTTACCGCGGGCGCCATCGCGATGGCGACGCTGGCCTCCGCGCCCTTCGCCGCGATGGAGCTGGCGGCCCTGCCTCCGGGAGGCATCGCCGCGCTGGTCACGCCCTTGAACGTAGCGGGCACCCTGTTCATGGGCCTGTTCAGCACGGCCCTGGGGCACCTTGCCTGGAACCGCAGCCTGGCCACGGCCGAGGCGAGTTTCTGCTCGATGTTCTATCCGCTGCAGCCCATGGTGTCCGCGCTGATCGGCGCGATATTCCTCGGGCACGAATTCGGCCCCAGGTTTTTCTCAGGCGGCGCGCTCATCGTGGCGGGCATCCTGATCGGCACATCGAAACGGGCCTCGGCCGCGGTTTCGGTCGGGAGGGCCTGACATGGCTACCATCCGCGACATTGCCCGTCTCTCAGGAGTATCCCAGGGCACCGTCTCGAACGTGCTCAGCGGCAAGGGCAACGTGTCCAGCGAGAAAATCCGCGCGGTCGAGGCCGCCGCCTCGTCGCTGGGATACGCGATCAACGAACGCGCCCGCCTGCTCAGGATGGGGCGCAGCAGGATCATCGCGCTCATCCTGCCGACCATCGCGGTCCGCCAGTACGCCGATTTCTACCTGAGCTTCAAGTCGGCCGCGGAGAGCGCCGGCTATTCGGTGGCGCTGCATCTCTCCGGCGACGATCCGGAGACCGAACGCGGCATCGTTACGGCTGCGCGGTCGGGCATGGCGGCGGGCGTAGTCGCCTTCGCCAGTTCGCCGCGCATGATCGACGACTGCCGCGAGGCTGGATTCGATGCATCCGACCTGCTGTTCGTCGAGCGCGACCAGAGCGCGGAATGCAATTACCTCGGGTTCGATTACGCGCGCTGCGGGCGCGAAATGGCGCTCAACGCGAAAGCGTCCGGGCTGGGTTCCGTCGTGCTGGTTTCGGGCGGCGCCGATGCCTCGCACGACCGCGAATTCCGCGACGCCTTCATCGGCACCGCCGCGGAAATCGGCCTGGGCGTTTCACGGCAGCTGCGCACCGATCTGACGCGCAGGAGCCGCGCCGCGATGGCCCTGTTCGACGAGGGCATACCCGACGGAGTGGTATGCTCGGATTTCGGATACGCCGAATGCGTGCGCGATGCGCTGGCAACCTTCCATCGCGGCGCGGTGTCGGCCATACACACCGTATCGCCCCTGTTCACCCTTCCCGAGGACTCTTGCGTAAAATACGAACTCAACTACCGCCTGCTCGGCCGGCGGGCGGCGGAGCTGTTCACCGCCCGAAGCGCCGGCACAGGGCGCGGCGCCAGCCCCGCCGGTATCGGCAACTCCGCTGGCAGCCACACCGGTCCCGGCGGGACACGGCGCGTGATCCTTGAAAATTCCGGATTCCGCCGCTGGGACGAACCCGCGCCATACGCGCAGGCTGTCTCCCATGCGGCCGCCTTGCATGAGGCCGCATCCCCTCCAACCGGGCATCCGCGCGGCGGCCGCATCAACGTGCTCATGCTGGACAGCCCCGAAGCCATGGCGACCAAGCAACTCGCGCACCTCTACACGCAGGCCACCGGAGTGCAGGTGAACGTCTCGGTGTCCTCGTACGACGAAATACACGAAATCCTCACCGGCATGGACGAGTCGAGCGTCTATGACGTCATCCGGCTCGACGTCACCTGGCTGTCCTGGTTCGCGGGCAGGGTGCTCGTTCCCCTCGCGGACATTGCTTCAAGCGCGGAGCGCCTGACCGAGGGCTTCATGCCCGGCCTCAGCCGCCAGTACTTCACCGTGAAAGACAAGCTCTACGCGCTGCCGTTTTCCCCGAGCGCGCAGATGCTGTTCTACCGGAAGGACCTGTTCGGAAGCACCGTCCTGCGCAGGCTCTACCGCGAACTCCACAAGGCGGACCTCGCTCCGCCCTCGACCTACGCCGAGTACAACCGCATCGCGGCCTTTTTCACCCGGTCGCTCAATGCGCATTCGCCGGTCGATCACGGCACCACCGTAACCCTCGGCAGCACCGGCGTGGCCGGCACCGAGTTCCTGACAAGGTACTTCAGCAGGGCCCGCGAACTGTTCGACGCGCGGGGGAACCTGTTGCCGGACCGGGCAGCGGCGCGGGCCGCGTTATGCGATCTGGTGGAGGCGGGAAAATACTCGAAGGAGCGCTGGTGCCCGTGGTGGACCGACGCGGCCCGGGAATTCAGCGAGGGCAACGTCGCCATGACGGTGCTGTACAGCAATTTCGCATCGGGAATCCTGGGCCGCGATTCGAGGGTCGTGAACAAGGTGGGCTTCGCGCTCGTGCCCGGGGGAAGCCCCGTGATCGGCGGCGGTTCGCTGGGCGTGTCGCGTTTTTCCAGGTCGCCCGAACGCGCGCTCTCGTTCATCCGCTGGATGTGCGCGGAACCCGTCTCGACCGCTTCGATGCTGCTCGGCGGCGTCTCCGCCTGCGCGAAATCCTACGAGAACTACGAAATCATAGACGCCTATCCCTGGCTGGCGCTCGCCGGCGAATGTTTCGCGAAGTCCCGGAACAAGCGGACCCCCTACGACGATTTCGCCCCCTTCGACGAACGGCGCTTCCTGGGCATCGTAGGGCTCGAGGTCAAGAACGCCTATATCGGCGCGCAATCGGTCGACGAGGCGCTGGAAAGAATTTCAAGTTCCTACGCGCGGCAGTTCGGGGCCTGAACCTCAATCCGCCGAAACCGTGCCGAAACCGCGTTCGCGCACCTTGTCGCGATAATCGTAATCGAGGTGGATGGCGAAGACGCGTGACCGCGCGTCCGGCGGTATCGCCGCCTCGAGCGCCGACAGCGTCATGTGCGTGGGATGGTCGCTCTCGCGGTTGCTGGTGTCCTGGTAGGCGCGCGCGATCGTGCCGTCGAGGATGCCGCGCAGCGCGATTTCCGGAATGTTCCGCGCGTCGCCCGAAACGTAGGCCCGCTCTCCGCCCTCCTCGATGATGTACCCGTAACAGGTCATGTCCGGCACGTGTTCGACCTCGAGGGGCGTCACGGAAACCCAGTCGTCGAGCCTGTTCGGTACGCCGGGCGCAAGCTGCCTGAAGCGGTAGCAGGCACGGTCTATGCCAGAAAGATCGAGGTAATCGACGATGGTTCCGAGAGGGTGCGCGACGGTGACCTTTTTCCCGGCGACATAGTGGCTGTAGGAAATCAGCGAACCGAGCGAACCGACGTGGTCCGCGTGCAGGTGGGTGATGATCGCCACCACCTCGTCCGCGCCGGCATAGGCGGGCAGGTTCCACATTCTGGCGAAGGTGGATTCGCCGCAGTCGACCAGGTAGAACCGGTTGCCCGAACCGAACCAGGCGTTGGAATTATGCATCGCGGGGTTGAAGGCCGAGCCGGTCCCCAGGAATTTCAGGTGCATGCGGAATCCTTTCGATCGGTCACTTGATGCCCGAACTGACGAAGCTGTTGATGAACTTCTTCTGGAACACGAAAAAGGCCAGCACCAGCGGGAATATGATGATGAAGGTGGCCGCGCACACGTTGGCCCACTGCATCACCGCCTCCTTGGATTTGGCGAACAGCGCCAGACCCACCGTGAGCGTCCGGTTTTCCGGCGAATTCGTCACGATGAGCGGCCAGAGGAAATTGTTCCAGTGGTAGCTGATGGAAACGAGTCCGAACGAGATATAGGCGGTCTTGGAACTCGGAAGGTAGATGTGCCGGATGATCTGCATCGTGGTGCAGCCGTCGATCGTCGCGGCTTCGGCCAGCGCCAGCGGTATGGTCTTGAAGGTCTGCCGCAGCAGGAAAATGCCGAAGGCGCTGCCGAGGAAGGGCAGCATTATGCCGAGCTTGGTGTCGATCAGCCCGAGTTCGCTGAGCGTCTTGTAGTTGGGGATGATCAGCACGTCGTTCGGGATGATGATCTGGATGAAGATTATCACGAACACCAGCTTCTCGCCGCGGAACCGCATCGTCGCGAGGGCGTAGGCGGCCAGCGTGGCGGTGACGCACTGCACGGTGAAGGTGACCACGACCAGGTAGATCGTGTTCAGGTAATACTGACCGAAGGGAACGTTCTGCCAGACATAGGCGATGTTCTCCAGCGTGAAGCCGGTGTTCGGCAGCAGCGACATCGCGAAGGTCGCCCTGGAGAACGCGGTGCCCACCAGCCAGACCAGGGGAATCAGCCAGAGCGCGGCGAGCGCGAAGGAAAACGCCGAGAGCGCGGGATGTGCGGGATGCGCGATTCGTTTCATCGGACGCCCCCTCACCGGTAGTGGATTCTCGTGTCGGTCCTGATGAACTGCACCATCGAGACCGTCAGCATGATGACCAGCATGATCGTCGTCAGCGACGACGCCTTGCCCTGGTCGAAATAGATGAACCCCTGCTGGTAGATGTAGTACAGCAGCATGGTGCTCGCGTTGTTCGGCGCGCCCTCGGTCATGATCACGATGTGGTCCACCAGCTTCAGGCTGTTCGTCATCGCGATGGTCGACACGAAGAGGACGGTGGGCATCACGAGCGGAAGGGTGATCCTGCGGAAAATGGTCCATGGCCGCGCGCCGTCGATTTTCGCCGCTTCGTACATTTCGGCGGAAATGTTCTGCAGGCCCGAAAGGAAGAAGATCATCAGGTAGCCCGCCTCCTTCCAGATGTACATGACCGACATGGCGGGCAGGACGGTTTTCTTGTCCGAAAGCACGTTGAGCGATTTGATGCCCAGCCCGGCCAGGAACTGGTCCAGCAGGCCGGTCTGCGCCATGTAGATGAACATCCAGGTGCTCGCGATGGCGATCATCGGCATGACGGCGGGATAGAAGAACGAGGTGCGCAGGAATCCGACGCCCCGGATTTTGGCATTCACGATCATGGCCAGCGCCAGGCCCAGCGCCATGCTCGGAAGGACCGTCATCAGCGAGAACGTGACCGTGTTGCGCATCACTTTCCAGAATAGCGGCTCGGCGAACAGCGACAGGTAATTGTCCAGCCCGACGAAGAGCGGCTTGTCCATGCCGAATTCGAGCTGGTTCAGGCTGAGCCACAGGCTCCGGATGATGGGATACACCGTGAACACGAGGATGAACACCATGGCGGGCGCCAGAAATGCCCATGCTTTCAGGGTGTTCTTGAAGGATCGCGACATGCCCCTGCGGGCACCATGCATGCTGGGCACCATCTTCCTCCGGATGCGCAGGCGGAAAATCACGCGGTTCGGGAAATTCCGGCGCGGCGCGGACCGCATGCCCGCGCCGCGCCGGAATCGGACCCGGAATCGGCGATACTCTTTACTGGTAGCGCTTCAGGACGTCTTCGGCCTGGCGCTGCGCGTTCTTCAGCGCCTGCGCCGGAGTGGCGTCGCCGGTTATGGCCGACTGGATGTTGTCGTTCAGGATGCGCCACATCCTGGAAGCCTCATAGGTGGTCAGCTCGGGCTTGGCCAGAGGGATCTGGTCGAACGCGACGCGGGCCTGCGGCACCTTGGCCCAGTAATTCTTGATCAGGGCGGAGTTGACCGCGGACTTGCGGGGCGCCACGTAACCGGTGTCCAGGCTCCACTGGGCCAGGCGTTCGGGCTCGGTGGCGAACTTGATGAACTTCCAGGCCGCCTGCTGCTGCTCCTTGGGGATATCCGCGGAGATATAGAAGTTGCCGCCACCGGTGGGGGCCGCGACGCGCTTCTTGCCGGGCAGGAAGGCGGTGCCGAACTTGAACTTGGCGTTGTTGTTGATGTTGGTGAGGTTGCCGGTGGTGTGGTAGATCATGGCCACCTTGCCGTTGATGAACTGGCCGGGCAGGTCGGTCCACTGCACGATGCCGGGCTGCATGACCTTGTGCTTGTTCTGCAGGTCGACCCAGAACTGCAGGGCTTCGATGTTGCCGGCGGTGTCGAAGTAGACCTTCTTGCCGTCGGTGCTCATCAGGTTGCGGCCGTCCTCGGAGTTCTGCAGCGCGAAACCGGTAAAGGCCCACTGCGCGGAGCCGGAGTTCAGCGCGATGCCGACGCCGTAGCGCTCGACATTGCCCGCGGCGTCCTTCTTTATGAGCTTCTTGGAGAACTCGACCACCTCGTCCCAGGTCTTGGGCGGATTTTCGGGGTTCAGGCCGACTTCGGCGAAAGCGTCCTTGTTGTAGTACATGACCATGGTGCTGCGCTGGAAGGGGATGCTGTAGATCTTGCCGTCGACGTAGGAATCCTCCATGAAACCGGAGAGGAAATCATCGATGTAGGCCTTGCCCGCCGCGCCGTCGGCGGCGATGAACTCGTCCAGCGCCACCGCGGTGCCGGAGGAAGCCATGGAGAAGCGCTGGGTGGCCAGGTTGATGAACACTTCGGGCGGATTCTTGCCCTGGCGCGCGGTCTGGATCTTCACGACCGTGTCATCGTAGCTGCCCGTGTACACCGGCTGCACCACGATGTTCGGGTTGGCGGCGGTGAAATCGGCGCAGATCTTGTCGATCAGCTTGGTCACAGGCCCGCCGACCTGCACCGGATAAAAGAAGGTAAGCTCGATTTTCTTTCCCTGGGCCATGACACCCGGCACCGCCAGCATGCACGCCAGCACGAACAACAGGATCCGCTTCTTCATGGAGTCCTCCTAATGCGCGCCATGATCGGCGCCTTTGTAGTATCACGCCGAAATTGAAACGTGTCAACTTTTATATTCCAACGAATGGATCACGTCGAGGCGCGCCTGATAAGGGGTGCCCGCAGGAGGGGATCGGGATTCTCGGGAACGCGTCCCTCGACCAGTCCCGCCAGGATACCCATAGCCACCTGGCCCATTTCCTCGAACGGCTGCGCGAAGGTACTCAGCGGAATCGGCCAGAACGCGCAGTAGTCACGGTTGTCGAATCCGAGAACGCGGAGGCGGGCCGGGACATCCAGGCCCAATCGCCGGGCTTCGTTCATCGCCCCCGCGGCGATCTCGTCGTTCGCGCAGAACACTCCATCCAGATCCGGATCGAGGCGCAGGAGCGCGCGCAGTCCCGCGGCACCCGCCGCCGCGGTAAAGTCGCCGTGATGGATGCGCGGCCGCGCGACCGGAGCATTCCCGGCCTGCGCGCAGCCTGCGAGGAAGCCGCGCAGCCGGTCTTCCGAGGCTACCCGGTCCTCGGGGCCAGCGATCATGCCAGGATGGGTGGCGCCCCGCTCCAGAAGGTGGCGGGCGGCATCCTGTCCGCCGCGGGAATTGTCCGGCAGTACCGACGCCGCGCCGGTCTGCAGTCTGGTGTTGATGGTGACCAGCGGAACCTCGAGACGGGCGAGTACCGCCCCGTCGTAGCGCTGGTAGACGGCCGACGAAACGAGCAGGCCATCCACCCTGCGGCGGGTAAGGAACTTCGCTGCTTCACGCAGGTCATCGCCGAAATCCGCGGCGCTGGCGAAAATTATATGATACTCGCGCTCGCGCGCCGCCTTCTCGACCCCGCGCACGATCCGGGTGACCAGGACATCGGTGAGGTCGGACGCGATGAGGCCGATGATGCCCTGCCGGACTCCCCTGAGCGCACGGGCGGCGGGATTGGGCTGGTAACCGAGCCGTTCGATGGCCTCGAGCACCCGGGCGGACGTTTCCGCGCTGATGCTGCGCTTGCGGTTGAGGACATGGCTCACGGTGGAGGGCGAGACCCCCGCTTCCCTGGCGACATCGCTGATTTTTACCATCTGACAAGAGGATAGGCGCGCAAGTACCCCCATGCAAGATGCGATTCCTCCTGGGACGCGTACCGGCGGTCCGATGGTCGACCGTATTTTATTAACCTTTTTAACAAATTTTATTGACAGCTCCCGGCAGCCGTGTTCTACTGTATCGGAAGGAAAAAATGTCCTTCCGGTAGAGGAGGTACTTCATGAAGAAAGCCCTGCTTTCAATGGTTCTCGCGCTCCTGCTGGTTTCGTTCGCCGGCGCGCAGACGATCAACGTCCTGTTCTGGGACGATGCCTATCCCCGCACCCTGATGGAACGCATCCCCGAATTCGAGAAGGCCACCGGCATCAAGGTGAACTTCGAAATCCTGCAGCCGCCCCAGGTCCTGACCAAGACCTCCGTCGGCGTCGGCAAGGACAAGACCGACTACGACCTGGTGTGCGTCGACGAAGGCAACATCCCCCTCTTCGCGCCGCTGATGCTGCCCTACGACCAGTGGGCGCCCGGCAAGGTGTACAAGAAGGTCGATCCCAAGACGGTCACCCCCGCCATGCTCGACGTCGCCCAGTGGGACGGCAAGCTCATCGGCCTGCCCATCAACGGCAACCTGTACGTCTGGATGACCCGCAAGGACCTGGTCGAAAATCCGAAGTACAAAGCTGACTTCAAGGCCCAGTACGGCTATGAACTCGCCGTTCCCAAGACCTTCAAGGAAATGCTCGACATGGGCACCTATTTCCACAAGAACGGCATCGCCGCGGGCTTCGGTCCCTTCAACGGCGGCCCGGCCGGCGTGTTCGGCGAAGCCATCTTCATGTGGGAATCCTTCGGCACGCACTTCATCGAGTGGCAGGGCGGAAAGCCGGTCCTCGTGGTCGACAAGGCGAAGGGCGTCGAGGGCATGGAATTCTACAAGAAGCTCATGGCCATCAGCCCCAAGGGCGCCGAAACCATGGCGCACGTCGAGCGGCAGGCGGCCTTCGCGGCCGACCCGAAGGGCGTGTTCAACCAGTTCATCTGGCCGGCGCAGATCGCCAGCTACGAGGATCCGGACAAGTCCCTCGTCTCCGGCAAGATCGCCTACTCCGCCCCGCCCGCCGGCCCCTACGGCGCCTTCGCGGTCCGCGGCACCTGGGCGGTCAACATCCCCACCGCATCCAGGAACAAGGACGCGGCCGCGGAATTCGTGTACTGGTGGGCTTCCAAGGACATCGCGTCCTGGCTGGTCGAAAAGAACACCGTTCCCGCCCGCACCGACGCGCTCACCGATCCGAAGTTCGCGAAATCCAAGCCCTGGCTCGGCGCCATCGCGGAAAGCATGAAGTACGCCGCCGCCCGTCCCCGCTTCAAGGAAGTGGGCCAGGTGCAGGATATCGTGAAGAAATACTGGATCATGGGCATAACCGGCCAGATGCCGACCGCCGACGCCATGCAGAAGATCATGGACGAGACCAAAGATGTCCTCAAAAAGGCCGGGTACTGATACAAGCCCGGCCAGGCAACGATCGACGGAGGCGCGCGGACGCGCGCCTCTGTTTTTCCTGGCGCCGGCGCTGATCGTGGTGTTCGCGGTACTCATTTTCCCGATCGTCTTCTCGCTGTTCGTATCGACGTTCGACTGGCCCCTGTCGGAAGGCGCCGGCGTGCGCCGCTTCGTCGCGTTCGGGAATTACCGGGCCCTCGCGGACGACCCCGAATTCTGGAACAGCCTGCGCCTGCAGCTGGGTTTCATCTTCATCGCGATTCCCCTCGAATTGCTGCTGGGATTCGCGGCCGCGCTCCTGCTGAACCGCGAATTCTTCGGGGCCCGCCTGGTGCGGAGCCTGCTGCTGCTGCCGGTGTTCTTCCTGCCCATACTGTCGGGCCTGACCTGGCGTTTCATGCTGCAGCCGCGCTACGGGCCGCTGAACGCCCTGCTGGTGAGCCTGGGCGCGCCCGAGATCACCTGGCTCGGCGATCCGACGCTCGCCTACACCGCGATGATCCTGCAGGACGTGTGGCGCATGTGGCCGTTCATGTTCATGATGCTGTACGCGGGCCTTACCGCCATTCCCGGAGAAATGCTCGAAGCCGCGGAAATCGACGGCGCGGGTTTCTGGCGCAGGCTCGGCTCGGTCGTCGTTCCCATGCTCACGCCGACCATCCTCACTTCGGTGCTGCTGCGCATCATAGACGCCCTGCGCATTTTCAGCGAGGTGTACGTGATGACCGAAGGCGGTCCCGGATCGGCCACCCTGCTCTTTTCGCTGTACACCAACCGCGTCGCCTTCGGCTACCAGAAGGTGGGCATGGCCAGCGCCATGGCCATCTTCCTGCTGGTGCTGTCCATCGTATTCGCGCTCACGCTGGTGCGCAGGAACATGAGCCTCGACGTGCTCGAGGAAAAGGCGGGCAACCGATGAACAAGCGGCGCGCACGGAAGAGGATCGTCAATTCGCTCATCGCGTTGGTCGCTTTCGCGGTTCTGGCGATAGAGCTGTATCCCATCGCCATCACGGTGATGAACGGTTTCCGCCGCGACATCGTCATTTTGTCGGGGCGTCCCTTCGAATTATCGCAGCTCACGCTGAGGTCCTACCAGATGGTGCTGAAGGACAAGGCCTTCATCCTGGGCATGAAAAACAGCATCATCATCGGGCTTCTTTCCACGGGCGTTTCGGTGCTGGTCGGCGCGATGGCGTCGTACGGCATCGCGCGGTTCCGCTTCAGGGGCCGCAACAGCCTTGCCTACAGTTTCCTGGTGTTCAGGATGCTGCCGCAGATTTCGCTCGTCATAGCGCTGTACCTGATGTTCACGAACCTGGGCCTGCGCGACACGGTGGCCGGCATAACCCTGGCGCACACGAGCTTCAACGTGCCCTACGTCATATGGCTTCTCCTGCCATTTTTCACCGCGGTGGACCGCGCCTACGAGGAAGCGGCGATGGTGGACGGCTGCACCCGCGCGACCACGTTCTTCCTCGTGTTCCTGCCGCTGGTGGCGCCGGGACTGGTGGTGGCGGCGGTGTTCGCCTTCATCAATTCGTGGAACGAATTCCTGTACGCGCTGATCCTGACCGGCAACAAGGCGAAAACCGCGCCGATCGCGATCAATGGTCTGATCGGAGGCGAGACGCTGACCTGGGGCCAGGTGTGCGCCGCGGGCACGCTGATGCTGGTTCCCGTGTTCGCCTTCACGCTGGGCATGCAGAAATTCCTCATCCGCGGCATCACGGCCGGCGGCGTCAAGGGCTGACAAGGGCTGACAAGGGCCGGCAAAGCCGACGAGTACCGCAAGGAGCGCTTCATGTCCCGATTTTTCCTCAGCGAATCCGAAGGCGCGCTCGAGCTGTCGCTCGATGGCAGGACGATTTTCCGCCATACCGCGCGCAGGCCATTCATCACCGCGGGAGCGGGCGAGGCCGAATACCGCATGTTCCGCGGCAATTTCAGCACGACCGACCGGGTGACCGAACGATTCGGGCTGCCGGAGTGGGAAATCACGCGAGGCGGCGGGCAGGCGAAGGGCGTCGAACAGGCGAAGGGCGCGGAGGAAGGCGGCGCGGCGAAGGGCAGCGAGTCGGCGCAGTGCGTCGGCGACGGTGCCATCGGGGACAGCGTGGAGCTCGCGTTCTTCCGGGGGCCGGATCGCATAACGATGAAGCTGTACACGAGCCGCGCGGGGCGCGTGGGTCCGGAGGATGCCGGCTTGGGAGTGGACCTCGCCGGCGCGCGCGACGATTGCGGCGAGGAGAGTCTGGTGATCGAATTCACCGCGGCGCCCGCGAGGCTGAACCGTTTTTCTTTCCGCATGCATGCCGAACCCGGAGAGGCCGTCTGGGGCTGCGGGGAGCAGTTTTCGCATTTCAACCTGCGCGGCCGCCGCTTTCCGCTGTGGACCAGCGAACAGGGCGTAGGCCGCAACAAGCGCACCCTCATCACGAGGCTGGCGGACGCCGCGGAAGGCGCGGGCGGCGATTACTGGTGGACCTTCTATCCCCAGACGAGCTACGTCACCGGGCGCAGGCTGCGCGTGCATGTCGAGACGCCGGCCTGGGCCGAATTCGATTTCCGCGGATCGCGCGAATTCATCCTGCGCGCCCGCGCGCTGCCGTCGAGGATCGTGCTGGGCACGGGGAACAGCTTCGAGGAAATAGCGCGCGGCAACGCCGCGTATTTCGGCCGACAGCCGCCTCCACCCGATTGGGTGCACGATGGAGTGATCCTCGGCATACAGGGCGGCGCTGCCATATGCGAGGAAAAGCTGGATCGGGCGCAGGCCGCCGGAGTGCCCGTGGCGGGCATCTGGGCGCAGGACTGGGAAGGCGTGCGCTTCACGTCATTCGGCAAGCGGTTGGCGTGGAACTGGCAGCCCGACGGCGCGCTGTATCCCGGCATCGCCGATTTCTGCGCGCGCCTGAAGGAGCGCGGCGTGCGGTTCCTCGCCTACGCCAACTGCTACCTCGCCTGCGACAAGCCGCTCTTCGCCGAAGCCGAGGCGCTCGGCGTGCTGGTGAAGGACCGCGAAGGCCGGGCCTACCGCTTCGACGCGGGCGAATTCGACGCGGGCATCCCCGACCTCACGAACCCCGCGGGCCGCGAATGGTTCAAGAAAGTGCTGCGCGAAAACCTGATCGACAACGGGATTTCCGGATGGATGGCCGATTTCGGCGAATACATGCCGGTCGACTGCGTGCTGCACGACGGCACGCCCGCTGATATGGCGCATAACGTATGGCCGGCGCTGTGGGCGCGTGTCAATTTCGAGGCGCTGGCGGAAGCCGGCAAGCTGGACGACATCACCTATTTCATGCGCGCGGGCGCCGCCGGATCGCAGCGCTGGTGCCCCCTGATGTGGGCGGGCGACCAGAACGTCGACTGGTCGCGCGACGACGGGATCGCGTCGGTGATACCCGCCGCGCTGTCGCTGGCGATGCTGGGCCACGGATTCCACCACTCCGATCTCGGCGGCTACACCACCCTGTTCACCTTGAAGCGCACGCGCGAACTCTTCCTGCGCTGGGCGGAATTGTCGGCGTTCACCGTCATGATGCGCAGCCACGAGGGAAACCGCCCGACCGCAAACCACCAGTTCGACTCGGATGCCGCGACGCTCGCGGGGCTGGCGCGCATGGGCCGCCTGCGCCGCGCGCTGGCGCCGTATTTCCGAGCGCTCTCCGCCGAATGCGCCGAACGCGGAACGCCGGTGCTGCGGCCGCTGTTCATGCTGGACGAGGGCGACGGCGCTTCGTATGAGGTGCAGGATCAGTTCGCGGTCGGCGAAAACATGGTCGTCGCGCCGGTTCTGCGCAGGGGCGCGCGCTCGCGGCGGCTCCGGCTGCCTGCCGGAACGTGGACACATCTGTGGTCGGGAACGAAATTCGAGGGGCGCGCCTGGGTCGAAGTGCCCGCACCGATCGGAGAGCCGCCCGCCTTCGTGCGCGCGGGTTCCGCCTGGGAAGCTGTCGCGCTGGAAGCGGCGAAAGCCGCCGGAGCCGCGGGGGCATCGCCGGCCTGATCGTGCCCGGAACCGCGCCAGGGCGCGGTTCCGCCTCGACCCTATCAGAATCCCATCATCGATCCGACGATCGAGAAAACGACGGCCATGGCGAGGGCCGCGAAAGGCGCGAAGATGATCCCCGCGCGCGCCATGTCCCTGACCGAGAAGTACCCCGTGGACCAGGGCAGCACGTTCACCGGACTCGTGGTCACCAGGATCACCGCGAAATTCGAGGCGAATCCGCCAGCCAGCGCGAGCAGGCGCGCGTCGATGCCGATCGTGCCGCCCAACGCGATGACCAGGGGAACGATCACCGTACCGGTCAGCGTGTTCGACGAAAACACCACCTTCACGGCGAGCACGCCGGCGACCACCGCGGCGATGCGCCAGAACGGCGGCAGCGCGCCGATGCCTCCCAGGGTCGCGGCGGAAACCCAGGCGGCGGCGCCGGATTTGTACAGCGCCTGTCCCAGTGAAATTCCCGCGGCGATCAGCAGGATTCCCGACCAGTCGATGGATTTTTCCAGGTCCTTCCATTTCAGACCCGTGGACCCCGGCAGGAACAGCGCCACGGCGCCGAGGCAGGCCACCGCGGAAACCGGTATGCGCACGCCGATCGACGCGGTAAGCAGCGGTGTGACCAGCCACAGCAAGGCCACGCCTGCGAAAATGATGGCCGCCGCGCGCTCGTCGCGCGAAAGCGGTCCCTGCGGGGACGCGGTGTCGCCCCAGGTCGCGAGCCTGGTCTTTTCCGGCGGGTACAGCAGGACAAGGATCGCCCACCCCACGGGCAGCAGCAGCAGCGACACGGGAACGCCGAACGCCATCCATTTCAGGAAATCGATGTCGTAGCCCGCCATCTGCGCGAGGAACCGCACGACCACGGGATTCGAACCCGACCCCGCGGGCGTGGCGCAGGCGCCTATGAGCGGCCCCCAGGCGACCGCCATGGCCAGGGATCTGCCGAGCCCGCTCTCTCCCGGACGTTCGCCCTCGGCTTCCAGCAGCGCCTTCACCGAAGGCAGCACGAGGGCAGCCGCGGCGAGCGCCGACAGCCACATCGAAAGAAGCGCTCCCGCGGCGAGCACGGCGAATACCGCGCGGCGCGTCGAACCGCCGGAGAGCCGCAGCACGGGGCCGACCAGTCGCGCCGCCAGGCCCGTCTTCGCGATCGCGGCGGCGAGCACGAGCACGCCGATGAAGAATATCACCGACTCGTCGCCGAATCCGCCTTTCACCAGGTCGGGCCAGCCCTGCACGCCCATCGCGGCGAGCAGCAGCATCGCGCCCAGGCCCGCGATGTGGAACGGCATCGCTTCGCCGATCCACAGGACGAGCGCGAACGCGAGCCCCGCGAGCGCCTTTCTTCCCTGCGGATCGAGTTTCGCGCCGCGTATTTCGAGGAGTCCCGGAGGCAGGGGCGCGGCGAGTATCAGGGCGAACAACGCGATGGCCGCTCCGATGACCAGCGCGCGCCGTGCGTGGCCGGGGCCGGAACGGCTCATCGCGCCGCCGCTTCCGGCAGGGCCGCGCCCCGCGCGTCCGGAGACCGCCCGGAGGCCGCTTCCATCGCCCTGGCCAGAAGGGCGCCGACCGCGGCGGGCCGGTCGGCCACCAGGGCGCCCGCCCCTTCCAGGGCGGCGATCTTGTCGGCCACGGAGCCCTTGCCGCCGGAGACGATGGCGCCGGCATGCCCCATGCGCTTTCCCGCGGGCGCGGTGCGCCCTCCGAGGAAGGCGACCAGCGGCTTCGTGAAAATGCCCGCGGACATCGCGTCGGCGACTTCCTCTTCCATCGTGCCGCCCAGTTCGCCGATCAGCACTACCGCATCGGTATCCGGATCCGCCTGGTAATCAGGCAAAAGTTCCGCGAAGCGCGTTCCGGGCACCGAATCGCCGCCCACGCCGACCAGCGTGGAAACGCCGAATCCACCGCGCACGACCATCGCGGTCACTTCGTTCGTCAGGGATCCGGAACGGGTCATGACGCCGATCCTTCCGGGCTTGTAGACGCGCTCGATCCAGAACGGAAACATGCCGAGCATGGCGAGGCCGGGACTGATGACCCCCGACGTATTGCCGCCCACCACGCGCGCGCCGCAGGACTTCGCCGCGGCGCGTATCTGGATCGCCTCGTGGAGGGGGATGCCGTCGGCGATGGTGACGATTTTGCGGATGCCCGCGTCGAGCGCCTCGAACACGGCGTCCTTCACGAATCGCGGCGGCACGAAAATCATCGAGGCCATTCCTTCGGCATCGGCCCGGCCGCCGGCTCCCGAATCGCGCAACGCGCGCCGCACCGTATGGTACACGGGCACGCCGCAGGCCTCCTGTCCTTCCTTGCCGGGCGTGACGCCCGCGACCACGTCCGTGCCGAGAGCCTTCATGTGCCCCGTCCAGAACGCGCCCTCGGATCCGGTTATTCCCTGCACCACCACGCGGGTGCCGCGGTCGACGAAAATGCTCATGCGCGGGCCTCCTGCGCGGCCGTCGCCGCAGCGGCGAAGGCCACGGCGCGGCGAACCGCCTCTTCGGTGTCGAACAACGGATCCAGCCCGGCTGATTTCAGTATTTCCACGGCCTTTTCCTCGCCGGTGCCGCGGATGCACGCCACGATGGGGCAGGCGGGCTTCAGTTTCGCGATGGCTTCGGAAATTCCTTCCGCCATCACGTCGGCGCGCGCGATGGTGCCGAAGGTCACGATCAGGATCACCTTGGGCGCGTTGGCCAGGCAGAGCTCCATCGCGCGGACGGCCTTGCGGTAATTCGGCCCGCCGAATTCCAGGTAATTGGCGACGCTGCCGCCCTCGTAATTCACCAGGTCGTACACCACGGTGGTAAGGCCCGCGCCCGCGCACATGAGGCTGATGTCGCCGTCGAACTGCAGGTAGGGAATGCCCTCGCGCGCCGCGAGATACGCGACTTCCGAGTCGTAGCTTTCGCGGCCGGCCTCGAATTCCGGATGCCGGAACATCGAGTTTTCGTCGATCGCGAGCTTGCCGTCGCCCGCGACCAGCCTTCCGTCGGCCATGACGAACAGCGGATTAATTTCCGCGAGCTCGGCGTCGCAATCGCGGAACGAACGCCAGAGACCGTCGAGGATTTCGCCGAATTTTTTCAGCGCCTCGCCGCCCAGGCCGAGTCCGTAGGCGAGATTCCTCGCCTGGTAGGGCGAGGGTCCGCGCAGGATGTCCACTCGTTCGCGCAGAATTTTTTCGGGAGCGGTGCGCGCGAGTTCCTCGATTTCCACGCCGCCCTCGGCGCAGGCCAGCACGAGCGCGCAGGCCGCCTCCGGGTCCAGGGTGATGGAAAGGTAGATCTCGCCGGCGAAGGGCACCGCCTCCTCGACCAGGATCCTGCGCACGCCGTGCGGGCTCGCGTACAGCGCTTCAGCGGCCGCGCGCGCGGCCGCCGCGCCGTCCACCTTGCAGATCAGGCCGGCCTTGCCGCGACCGCCTGCGAGCACCTGGCTTTTCAGCACGCAGGGAAACCCGATCGATGCCGCCGCGTCGGCGACACGGGCCGCCGCATCGGCGATGCCCGATGCGGCATCGCACAACGCGGATCGCGGCACGGGAATCCCGCGCGCGGCGAACACTTCCTTGGCGCGGTATTCGAACAGCTTCACGTCCACACCTTCCCGTATTTTTCCCACAGGGCGCCGAACACCTCTTCGTCGGCGGGCCTGGTCGGTGGCAGCGGCATCGAAAGCCAGGTGACGTTGACGAAATGCTTCCAGTGGATGTTTTCGGTCGTGACGTTGCCCCCCCAGGTGCCGCAGCCCAGCGTAACCGTGCTCGGCATCCCGTTGAAGAACGCCCCGCCGTTTCCCGCCACCATCGGCTGCCGCACCATGATGCGCGACGAGCGCATGCGCATGCCGATCGCGTGGATGTACGCCTCGTTCGAGGTGAAAATTCCCGACGAGTGGCCGGTGCCGCAGGCGTCGGTGATCCGCTCCACGAAATCCAGGCCGGCATGGAACGAATCGCATGATGCGACGGTCAGTACCGTGGTGATTTTCTCGCGGTAAAATGGATCGGTTTCGGGTTCCGGACCTCCCATCACCACGAGGAAACGCGTACCCTCGGGCACCGGAATGCCCGCCGCCGCCGCGACGCGGGTCCCGGTCTGCGCGAGGACACCGGCCTGCAGGGCCGGCGGATGCCCCGCGCGGGAGTCGTAACCCGGAGCCCCGTCCTTCCAGAGCGCGGCGCGCAGTTTCGCCTTCTGCGCCTCATCCAGGACGAAACCGCCTTCCGCCTTCAGCGCGGCGACGAAAGCCGCGTATACATCGCGATGGGCGATCGCCGAATTTTCGCTGGAGCAGCTGGTCGCGTTGTCGAAGCACTTCGACATCGCGATCTTTTTCGCGGCGTCGGCGGGATCGGCGTCTTCGGCCAGCAGCTGCACGGCGTTGCCGGGACCGACGCCGAACGCCGGCGTGCCGGACGAATACGCGGCCTTCACCATGGGGCCGCCCCCGGTGGCCACCACCAGGTCCACCTGCCGCATAAGTTCATTGGTCAGTTCGATGCTCGGCTCAGCGATGCACTGCACCAGGTCCTCGGGCGCGCCCACGCGAGAGAGCGCGGCACGCATGTACGACACCGCGAGCGCGGACGCGCGCTTCGCCTTCGGGTGCGGCGCGAAAATCACCGCGTTGCGTCCCTTCAGGATGGAAAGGCCATTCGACGCCGGTGTCGCGGTCGGGTTGGTAACCGGCGCGAGCGCGCCCACCACGCCGACAGGCTTGGCGTACTTGCGGATGCCGCGCGCCTCGTCGGTTTCGATCAGGCCAACCGACCGGACGCCGCGGATGTCGCGCAGGACGCCCATCACCTTGTTCTTGTGCTTGGTCAGCTTGTCCTCGTACACGCCCATGCCGGTCTCGTCGACCGCCGCGCGCGCGAGCACGCGGATGTTTTCGTCGCTGTAGACGGCCCATCCCACGGCCAGGCAGACTTCGTCGGTGCGCTCCTGGTCCCAGCCGGCGGCGACCGCCTGCGCGGCGCGCGCCTTTTCCACCAGCGAGGAAATCAGGTCGGATTCGGCGCTCATTTGAACTGGCCTTCCTCGATCGCCTGCACCTGCCTGAAGGCGTTCGTCAGGAAATCCTTCTTGAATTCCATTTTCTGCGTGAACGACATCGCCAGCCACGCGTCGACTATCTGCGTGCCCAGGAAGGGCGCGGTGATCCAGCCGCCCATCGTGATCACGTTGGCGTTGTTCACGATCTTCGCGCGTTCGCCGGAGAATATGTCATCCACCACGCAGGCGTACACGCCCTTGTGCTTGTTGGCGACGATGGCCATGCCCTGCCCGGTGCCGCAGATCAGGATGCCCTTGTCGGCCTCGCCGCGCTGCACCGCCCCGGCGACCTTGGGCGCCTGCACGAAATACGGCTGCGGCGCGTCCTCGCCCTCGATGCCGAAATCGGTGATTTCCAGGTCGGCCCTGCCCTTCAGGTGCTCGACGATCGCCTTCTTCAGCGGAAATCCGGAAAGGTCCGACGCGATCGCGATGCGTATCTTTTCTGCCATTGCTTGTGCTCCTTTGATCACGCGCGCGCCAGCGCGCGCGCCTTGTCCGCGATGTGCGGCGCGGTCAGGCCGAAATGGCCGGCCAGCCAATCCTGGGTGCCCACCTCGCCGAAACTGCCGGCGGGCACGCCCACCATGGACAGCGGCGCATGCGTGCCCATCTTCGCCAGTTCCTCCGCGACGGCTGAACCGAGCCCCCCGGTCACGCGGTGGTTTTCGCAGGTGACGATGCCGCGCACGCGCGAGGCGAGCGAACGCACCAGTTCCGCGTCCAGCGGCGCCAGGCTGAAGGCGTCCACCACCGTCGCCCGGATCCCCTCGGCCGCCAGCGCGTCGGCCGCGGCAAGAGCCTCGCCGACCATCAGGGCGCCCAACGCGATGAGCGCCACATCAGCGCCCTGCCTGAGGATTTTCGCCTTGCCCGGCGCGAATGCCTCGTCGGCGGCATATCGGTCGGGCGCAGGTTTCCGCTGCATCCGGATGTAGGTGCATCCGGGACTCGCGTGCGCGAGACGCACCGCGGCCGCCAGCGACACGGGATCCGACGGCTCGTAGATCGCCAGGCCCGGAACGGCGCGCATCAGCGAAAGATCCTCCAGCGGCATGTGCGTGCCGCCGTTGAAGGCCGCCGTCACGCCCGGGTCGGTGCCCACGAGCACGACGGACAACCGCGCGTAATTCGCCGAAAGGAAGAACTGGTCGTAGGCGCGGCGCGACGCGAAGCACGCGAAGGTCGCCGCGTAGGGCTTCCTTCCCGTGGCCGCCAGGCCGGAGGCCACGCCGACCAGATTGGCCTCGGCGACGCCGACGTTGAAAAACCTGTCCGGATACGCCTTGGCGAAGGGCCCCGTTCCCGTGGCCCTGGCCAGATCCGCCTCGACCACGCACACGGCGGGATCCGAAGCGGCCAACGCGATGAGCGATTCGGTATAGACCGCCCTCATTTCCCTGTCAGCCACGATCCACCTCCGTCGTACCGGCGCCGCCAACCGCGCCGGCGGCGGCTTCGAGCGCCGCCTTCGCTTTTTCGAAATCCGCCTGCAGGAAGGGCATATTGTGGCTCTCGACCCTGCCCTCGACACCCGGTAGCCCCTTGGCCTTCACCGTGTCCAGCACGATCATGCAGGGCCTGCCCCGCACTTCCCGCGCCTGCAGGATCGCGTGGTCCAGCGCCGCAAGGTCGTGGCCGTCGACGCGCGCCGCGTACCAGCCGAAGGCTTCCCATTTGGCGCACAGGTCGCGCAGGTCCATGACCGCCTTCGTCTCGCCGTCGATCTGGAATTTGTTGGCGTCCGTGAACGCGATGAAATTATCCAATTGGTAGTGCGCGGCGAACGAAGCGGCTTCCCATACCTGGCCCTCGTCGCTCTCGCCGTCGCCGATGATCGCCCAGCAGCGCCGGCGCGTGCCATCCGCGCGGGGGGGCTCCATCGCCAGGCCCGCCGCGATGCCCGCGGCCGCCGAAAATCCCTGGCCGAGCGAACCCGTGGTCATGTCGACGCCGGGCGTCATGTTCCGGTCCGCGTGGCTGGGCAGCCTGGTGCCGCCGCGGTTCAGCGTGGAAAGCCATTCGTGCGGAATGAACCCGACCTCCGCCAGCGCCGCGTACAGCGCGGGACCGGCGTGCCCCTTGGACAGCACGAACATGTCGCGGTCCGCGGCGCGCGGATCGGCCGCGTCTATGCGAAGGTGGCGGAAATACAGGATCGCGAGGATATCGGCGATCGACAGCGATCCGCCCACGTGCCCCACGCCCAGCGAGGCGATGCTCTCCAGGCAGCCGATCCTGATGGCGCGCGCGCGTTCCGCGAGCGCGGCCAGTTCCCGCGCGTCGGCGGGCTTCTCGGGTGCGGACCTGATCATGTCGTCACCTTCCCGGCCTTTCCGGCCATGAAATCCTTCGATTTGTCGCCCACCCAGTAGCGCGCCCCCGCGATGCACCAAATGAAG
Source organism: uncultured Treponemataceae bacterium (assembly GCA_964428265.1). Taxonomy (GTDB): domain Bacteria; phylum Spirochaetota; class Spirochaetia; order Treponematales; family Rectinemataceae; genus CAYRXK01. Next base: position 15,374 of record CAYRXK010000015.1, on the reverse strand, counting down.
CAGAGCGGTTCCTCGTGGCTGAACACGGGGTGGTAGGTCAACAGCGGAATCGCCACATGGGACCCCACCCGCACATCCTTCACGAAGGTCAGGTTCTCGTCGTCCTCGTACACCTGCATGGCGCCCGACCCCTCGATGAAGGAATAGCATTCCTCCTGGTCGGTGTGGTTGTGGGGAGGCCATGCGCGGCTGTGGTCGTCGTAGAAGGTATAGCCGGCGATGAATTTGTCCGCCTTCTCCGCCACGTCGAACACCTGGAATACGCGCTTGCGCTTGAGCAGGCGCAAACGCGACGGGTCCGCCTGCACCTCGGCCCATCGGCGGTGCTGCACCGGATGCACGCTTTCCGCGGTGGCACGGTACAAGTACAACAGGGCCTCGCCGCCCTCCTCGTTGCGCGCCCAGTACTCGGCGCCCATCGGAATGTACAGCACATCGTAGTGCTCCAGCGCGTAATCGACCCCTTCCACCGTGACCGTGCAGGGCCCGCGCAGATTGTAGACCAGCGTTTCCTCGCGCTTGTGGCAGAGGCTGGTCGATCGGCCGCCGGTCAAGGTCAGTTCAGCCAGCGACAGGAATTCGAGATTCGAGTTCGCCTGGTTGAAAATTTCCCTTAAAACGGCGCGGCTTCCGCTCGCATCGTATTTTTTCCCTTCCTTGACGGCCATGCTGGCCCCCTTAATCAGTTAAAGTCTTTAACTTATCATACCACATATCGAGGGTTTGGCAAGCGGTACCCGCCCCGTATCGCAGAAAAACTCGTCGTGCCCTCAATAAATAAAAATCTTTAATCAATTTGCGCGATATCTGGAACCGTGATAGGCTGAACGTATGACCCCACGAGGATTGAACGCCCCCGACCTGCGCCGCGGAAACCGCGCAGGCCTTCTGGGCCTGGTGCACCGCCATGGCGCCATGGCCCGCAACGATCTGGCCAAGGCGCTGGGCCTGACCAGGGCGGCGGTCACCTTCCTCGTCAACGATCTTCTGGCCGAAGGCTGGCTACAGGAAGCGGGCGCGGCCGGAGCGGCCGGGCATGCGGGCAGGCGCAAAATCTTTTTGCGGATACGCCCCGACTCAGGCACGCTGATCGGCATCGGGGTCGACCACGAACGCGTGCAGGCGGTGCTGGCCGACATGTCGGGCTCCGTGATCGCCGCGCGCACACTCCCTTCGCCCGCGGTGCCCCGGCTTGCCGGCGCGGAAGCCTCCGGCCCCCTGCTGGGCTTCATCAGGGAAGCCGTTTCCGGATTGCTGAAGGGCGCGACTCCCTCCGAAGCCCATGTCCTGGCCGTCGGGCTCGGCGTGACCGGCCGCGTGGATCCCGAAGAAGGCGTCTCGCTGCGCGAACCCCGCCTCTGGGAAGGGCCCGTTCCCCTGAAAGAACCCCTGGAAGCCCTGCTGGGCGTGCCCGTCCTGGTGGACAACAATGTCCGCGCGCTGGCGATGGCCGAATTGCTGCTGACCGACATGCGCGCCCAACCGCCGCGCGGTTTATTCTTCGTGAAATACGGCCCGGGCGTGGGCGCGGCCTGGCTGGTGGGCGGCACGCCGTGGAGGGGAGCCCACCTGCGCGCTGGAGAACTGGGCCACACCCTGGTGGAACTGGACGGCCCCGTCTGCCCCTACTGCGGCCGGCGCGGCTGCCTCGAATCGCTGGTGTCGGCACGGGCCATCGCGGAACGCGAAGGCTGGCCGGGCCGCGCCGAAGTCCTGGTCGCGCGCCTGCTCGCCGAACGCCCCGACGAGGCCGAACTCCTGGCGGCCCGCTTCGCGCGAGCGCTGGGCAACGCCATCGAACTGTACGACCCCGGCACCGTGACCCTGTACGGCGCCCCCTTCCGTGTCGAGGGCTTCCTTTCCGAAGTGACGCACCGGGTCGAGGCGAACGGCCGCCCCTGCGGACTCGAACGGTCAGCCCTCGACCCCGAACTGCCGGCGATCGGCGGCGTAGCCCTGGCACTGAACCACATCCTGAGCGGGGGCGGCGCTTGACTTGCGCGCCGGTCGGAGCCACATTTGACAGTTGAAACCGTATTCCAAAGTTTAGAGGAGGATTCAGCATGAAACGATTATCCATCATCGCGGCCACCGCCCTCATCGCGGTAGCCACGGCATCCGCCCAGGTGCCGGTCAACCTGTACGGCCGCGGCGCCATGGGCCTGAACGGCGTCGTCGCCGCCGCCAAGCCCGAAGCCTCGCAGGTCGGCATCGACATCCTCAAGGCCGGCGGCAACGCGGTCGACGCCGCCATCGCCACCGCCTTCGCGCTCGGCGTCCTGGAACCCAACGCATCCGGCATCGGCGGCGGCGGCTTCCTCATCATCAAGATGGCCGACATGAAAGAAGCCGTCGTGGTCGACTTCCGCGAAACCGCTCCCGCGGCATCGACCCCCGACATGTACAAGTTCGGCCCGGACGGCAAGGTCCTGGGCAACGCCACCTTCGAAGGCGGCCTCTCCGTCGGCGTGCCCGGCGAAGTAAAGGGCCTCCTTTACGCCTTCGACAACTACGGCTCGAAGAAACTCTCGCGCATGCAGATCGTGCAGCCCGCCATCAACTGGGCCAACAAGGGCATTCCCGTCACGGTGAACCTCGCCGCGATCATCAAGGACAACCTTGCCAAGCTCATCAAGTTCGAGGAAGGCGCCAAGATCTACACCGACGGCGGCATCCCCTGGGAAATCGGCGACGTCTACAAGAATCCCGAATACGCCAACGTCCTGAAGATGATCGGCGAGCAGGGCGCTGACGCCGTGTACAAGGGCCCGGTGGCCGAAGCCATCGTCGCCGAAGTGCGGAAGCGCGGCGGCATCCTCAGCCTGGACGACCTGGCCAACTATAAGGTAGAGATCCGCAAACCCGTGCAGGGCACCTACCGCGGCTACACCGTCCTGTCCGTGCCCCCCGCCTCCTCCGGCGGCACGCACCTGGTGCAGATGCTCAACATCATGGAAAACTTCGACGTGGCCAAGCTCGGCGACGGCACCGCCGCCACCACCCACCTCTGGGCCGAAACCCTCAAGATGACCTTCGCCGACCGCGGCAAGTACATGGCCGACACCGCCTTCGTCAAGGTGCCCCTGGCCGGCCTTACCTCCAAGGCCTACGCCAAGGACCTGGCCGCCAAGATCGACACCGCCAAGCCCATGGCTTCCGCCAGCTCCGGCGATCCCAGCAAGTACGAATCCGGTTCCACCACCCACCTCTCCGTGATGGACGCGGCGGGCAACATGGTCGCGATCACCAAATCGATCAACTACTTCTTCGGCTCGGGCGTCGTGGTACCCGGTACCGGCATCATCATGAACGACCACATGGACGACTTCGTTCCGAAGCCCGGTTCGGCCAACTCCGTGGAACCCGGCAAGCGCCCGCTGTCCAGCATGAGCCCCACCCTGGTGCTCGATCCCCAGGGCAGGTCCTTCATGTCCATCGGCTCGCCCGGCGCCACCCGCATTTTCCCGACGGTCGCGCAGATCATTTCCGGCGTCGTCGACCACAAGATGCCGATCCAGCAGGCGATCCTGCAGCCCAGGCTCTTCCAGATGGCGTCCGGCGCCCTCAATGTCGAGGGCCGCTACCCGACCGCCGCGGTCGAAGCGCTGAAGAAGATGGGTCACACCGTGAATGTGCGCGGCGACTTCGACGCGTACTTCGGCGGCGTGCACGCCATCGTGTACGATCACAGTTCCGGCGTGCTGTACGGCGGCGCCGACCCCCGCCGCGACGGACAGGCCGTGGCCTACTGACGGCCGCGTTCCCGAAACCGTCACGCAGGGCCGGCCGGGCGCGTGCCCGGCCGGCCCTTTTCGATCGAACCAACGACCTACCCGGAGTAAGGTAACGCCATGAACCGCAGCATACGTCCCGTTGCCGCCATCGCCGCGGCCCTCCTGATCCTCGTTTCCGCCATGGTCCCCCTGGCCGCGCAGTCGGCCCTCAAGGCGCCCATCGCGCCGCAGCCCGCCCTGCTGACCTCCGTGGGGCAGAGCGCCGACACCGAAATGGTCAAGGTGCTCCTGAACCGGTCCAAGATCGCCTTCACGCAGGATTCGCAGGTGAAGGCGCAGGGACTCGCGGCATCGAACGCCAAGACCCTGGTGCTCGCCATCGGCGGCTCATCCAAGGGTCTGGGCGCCGCCGGAATATCCGCCGAAGCCGAACTCGAACGCGTCAGGGCGCTTATCGCGGAAGCGAAAAAGCGCGGCATGAAGATCATCGGCGTGCACGTCGGGGGCGAAGCCCGCCGCGGCGAGCTTTCCGACAAGTTCATCGTCGCCTCCATCCCCTCCTGCGACTACATCGTCATCGTTGCCGAGGGCGACAAGGACGGCCTGATCACCAAGCTGGCCGGCAAGATTCCGATGGACAAGACCGAAAAGATCGCGCAGGCCGGCGCCCCGCTCGCCGCCGCATTCATCAAATAAGGAATCGGGGGCGCATCCGTGTCGAACGAACTATTGGTCTTCATCGTCATGGTCGGCGTCTTCATCGTCGGCAGTTTCGCGATCAAATGGCCCGTGTCGGTATCCATGCTCGCCGCGGCAGCGGCGGGAGCCCTCGCCGGCGGGCAGGGAATCCCGATCCGCCACCTGGTCGAAGGCACCTTCGGCTACGTGGACACGATCCTCACGATCGGCACCGCGATGATCTTCATGAACGCCTTCCGCGAATCGGGCGGCCTGGAAGCCCTGTCGGCCTCGGTCATCAGGCGATTCCACCGCATTCCGTCGGTGCTGCTCATCCTGCTCATGCTGGTGGCCATGTTCCCGGGCATGATCACCGGCTCGTCGAGCGCCGCGGTGCTGACCGCCGGCGCCGTCATCGCGCCGATGCTGGCATTGCTGGGCTTGCCGGGGGTCGAGGCCGCCGCCTTCATTTCCATGGCGGGCATCCTGGGCATGATCGCGCCTCCGGTGAACATTCCCGCCATGATCATCGGCGGCGGCATCGACATGCCCTATGTGGGCTTCGAAGTGCCGCTCCTGCTGCTGACCATGCCGCTGGCGGTGTTTTCCGCGCTCTGGTTCGGCTACCGTTTCGCCCGGAAGACCGACATGGCGCCGGTGCTGGCCTCGCTGGACACCGAAGCCCTGGACCGCTACGGCGCCTTCAGGCTGTTCACGCCGGTGCTGCTGGTCCTGATCCTCATGGTGGCCGACCGGGCCTTCCCGAAGTACTCCAATCTGGGCATGCCCCTCATTTTCTCGATCGGTGCGGCCCTGGCGAGTTTCACCGGCAGGCGCTTCAACGTGCTGCGGTCGGCGAAAACCGCCATGGAACAAGCCCTGCCCGTGCTCGGCATCCTGGTGGGCGTGGGCATGTTCATCCAGGTGATGACGCTGACCGGCGTGCGCGGCTTCATCGTCGTGAACGCGCTGTCGGTACCCGCGGCCTGGCTGTATGTCGTCATCGCGGTGTCGATGCCGCTGTTCGGCGCGGTGTCCGCCTTCGGGTCGGCCAGCGTGCTGGGCGTGCCCTTCCTGCTGGCGCTGCTGCAGAAGGACCAGATCATCACGGCGGCCTCGCTGTCGCTGATCGCATCGCTGGGCGACTTCATGCCGCCCACCGCGCTGGCGGCGATTTTCGCGGCCCAGGTGGTGGGGCTGGACGGATACGGCAAGGTGATCAAGAAGCTCATCGTGCCGGCGCTGCTGGTCATCGCCATCGCGCTGACCTTTATCGCGTTCTCCAAGCAGATACGCGCGGCGTACTGAGAGTGGGAGGATCACGACATCATGACCTATGTATACCTGGCGATCCTCGCGGCCGTCCTCGGCCTTGTGCTGTGGTGCCTCGTCACGTCGAAAAAGCCGTCGTTCCAGGCCACCGCCGCGATGGTGATGGTGCCGCTGCTGCTGCGGCTCCTTATGATCAACTGAGGGCACTGCCATGAAAAAGCACCATGTCACCGCGATCCTGTGCATTGCCGCCGCCCTGGGCGCGGCGGCGTCGGCGGGCTCGTCGTTCCTTTCGATGCGGAAGCCGGAACCCATCGTCAAAGGCCCCGGCGTAACCGAAGTGAAAATGCTGTCCGACTGGTTTCCCGCGCTGAAAGGTACGGCGGGCGACACCGAAGTGTACATTCTCCGCGCCGCTGAGGGCGCAGGGCCGGCCCCGGGCGCCGCAGCAGCGGCAGCGGCCGAGCCTGCCAGCATGCTCGTGCTGGGCGGCACGCACCCGAACGAACCTTCGGGGATGATGACCGCCGTCATGCTTATCGAAAACGCGGTGCCCTCCGCGGGTACCCTGTACGTGATTCCCAGGGCCAACAATTCGGCCTTCACGCACAACGATCCGCAGGAAGGCTCTCCGCAATCCTACTCGTTCAAGACCGCGTCGGGCACCAGAACCTTCCGCTACGGGTCCCGGGCGACCAATCCGATCCACCAGTGGCCGGATCCGGACGTGTACATCCATGCCAGTTCGGGCCAAAGCCTTTCGGGCAACGAGACGCGCAACCTGAACCGGGGCTACCCCGGCAAGGCCGACGGCACCCTGACCGAACGCGTCTGCTACGGCATCACCGAACTGATAAAGAAGGAAAAGGTCACGATCACGGTGGACCTGCACGAGGCGTCGCCGGAATACCCGGTGAACATGGCCATGGTGGCGCATCCGCGCGCCATGCCGCTCGCCTCTGAGGCGGTGCTGGGTCTGGAGATGCAGGACATTTCCATCCGGCTGGAACCCTCGCCGGTCAACCTGCGGGGCCTTACGCACCGCGAGCTGGGCGATTTCACCGAAACCCTGCCGGTGCTGATGGAGACGCCGAACGCGTCGCAGGGCCGCCTGCGCGGCAAGACGAACGAGGCGCTGGTGCTGACGGGCAAGGACCCCTGGTATGTGCGGGCGCAGAAGCTGGGAAGGCTGTTCGTACCGTATGACGAAAAGGGCCATCCGCTGGAGGAGCGCGTCGGCAGGCACCTGGCGGGCCTTTACGAGCTCGCCGTGGCCTGGACCATGAACAATCCCGACAGGCCGCTGGACTGGCAGGGCGCGCCTACCTACGCCGAGCTGCTGTCCGGATCGCTCGGCGACTGGCTGAAGCCGCTGCCCTGACACGCCCCGGACCTGGGTACCCAGGTCCGGGGTTCCCTGGTCCGGGGTGCCCATATCCGGGGACCCCCTTCAGGCAGTCCCTTCCGAGGTACGGCCAAAAAAGTCCCGCCTGCGCGCGGGGCTTTCGCATATCTGCCGCCGCAGCCCTCAGCCCTGCGTGCGGCGGGCGATCATCTCGATCTCTACCTTGGCGCCGAGCGGCAGCCCGGCGACCGCGATGGTGGACCGCGCGGGATACGGCGCGCTGAACTTGCCGGCGTATACCGCGTTCATCGCGGCAAAATCGGCCATGTCGGTAAGGAATACGTTTACCTTGACGACATCGTCGCTGGTCAGGCCGGCGGCGCCGAGCACCGCGGAAAGGTTGGCGAATACCTGCTCCGTCTGCGCGGCGACATCGCCGGGCACGAGCGCCTTGGTGGCCGGATCGAGGGGAGTCTGCCCCGAAAGAAATACGAAATCCCCGGCTTCCACCGCGTGGGAATAGGGGCCGACCGCGACCGCGCCGGGCGCGCTGTAGGTTTTCCTTGGCATGAATGTCCTCCGAATTGAGATCCTGTCGATGATTCTAGCATGCCTTGACGGCTGAATCCAAACTGAATAGGCTCGACCGACCAGATGAATATGTTCAAAAGGTATCGATTCACCTTCGCATCGGGAGCACTGATCCTCGTCGCCCTGCTCATGCCCGGGTCCACGTTCAGGACCGTGCCGCGATCTTTCCTGCAGCTGGACAAGTTGGTCCACCTCGCCCTGTTCTATATTTTCACCCTTTCGTTCCTGCTGGAATACCGGGCCGATCGCGGCAGGGCGCCCCGCTTTTGGCTGGGTCTACTGGTCGTGGGGGTCCTCACCGTCGGATCGGAAGTCCTGCAACTCGGCACCCGGACCAGGAGTTTCGACGTGATGGATATGGTGTACGATACCGCGGGGGCGATCCTGGCCCTCGCAACGGCGGTAGCGATATCCGCCGTGAGCAACGGGAAGCGGGGAGGCTGATCATGAACGAGGTCCGTTGGGGTATCCTGCCCTGGTCAGGGCATTTCGAGTTGCGGGTCCTGCAGCCATTGGCGCGCCTGGATGGCGCCAGGATCAATGCGGTGGCTTCGCGCGATGCCGCGAAGGCCGAACGCAACGCCCGTCGCGTCGGCGAGCTGTATGGGCTCCATGGAGGGCAAGGCCCCCGCGCCCATGGCTCGTACCAGGCCTTGATCGATAACCCCGGGATAGATGCCGTCTACATCAGCCTGCCGAACGACCAGCACCTCGCGTGGACGCTGAAGGCGCTGGCCGCGGGAAAGCATGTCCTGTGCGAAAAACCCTTCGGGATGGATGCAGCGCAGACCCGCCAAGCCGCCGCTGCGGCGGAATCGGCCGGACGCCTGGTCATGGAAGCGTTCATGTACCGGTTCCATCCGCAGTGGGTCCGCGCGAAGCAAATAGTGGATTCCGGCGAAATCGGCCGTGTTTCCGGCGTCGAAGCGATCTTTTCCTACGCGAACAAGGACCCCGCCAACATCAGGAACCGCCCCGAACACGGCGGAGGCGCCCTGTACGACATCGGCTGCTACGCAGTGTCCTGCGCGCGCTGGATCATCGGCGCCGAACCCCGCAGGGTGATGAGCCTCGTGGATACCGATCCGGACTTCGGAACCGACAGGCTCAGCTCCGGCATCCTGGATTTCGGTACGGCCAGATCAACCTTTACGGTAGCTACGCAATCAGCCGCATACCAGCAGGTAACCATTCTCGGCCAGAAAGGCTCAATCAGGATGAACCTGCCCTTCAATCCCTACCCCGATGTGGCGATGAAGGTCGAGGTGCGGACCGGGCTTGGCGAAAGGATCGTGACCTGCGGACCGGAAGACCAGTACGCATCCATGTTCGCGGCATTTTCGGCAGCCATCCGCGACGGCCGAAAAGCCCCCACCCCGATCGGCGATGCGATCGGAAACATGGCCACGCTGGACGCGCTGTTCGAATCCGCCCGCAGCGGCACCTGGGCGACACTGTAGCGCGCGACCGCCATAGCCGCCTGAACAAGCAAAAGGGAGCCGATTCAGGCTCCCTTTTGCTTTACGCGTTTTGTTGTTCTATTTTTGCATGGCCCCGAAATCGGCGCGCTCATGTACGGCTGCTCGCGTCGATCAGGTACGTTCATCATGCGCCTTGAATCGATTTGACGCAAGCGGATAATTCAATTTCCCGTGTAGACAATTGTCTACAAACGTCCAATATCATCACGCATTTTTTGCGTTGGGCATTCCTACAAATGTAGACTGATCATATTGCATATGGATTTATAAGCATGTTTCGAAATGATCGATAGAAGCGGCCTGCAACCAGGTTTCAGCGGAATCTGTCTCTATAAAAGAACACCGGATCCGGGCTATAGTGCCTGCATGAATCATGTACTTCCGCTGGGCCCACGGCTCGCGGGCCAGAACTCGGACAGGATCATTCCCGAAGCGATCAGGGCGGGCGAATCCTTCGCTCGGCTTTATGCCACCGTGGCAAGGCTGCGCGCTCCGGACGGCTGCCCCTGGGATCGAGAGCAAACGCCCTCCTCGATCCGCGGCAACGTCATCGAAGAAGCCTACGAGCTGGTGGAAGCGATCGACGAGGACGACATACCCCATATAAAAGAAGAAACCGGCGACCTTTACCTGCTCGGCACCATGGTCGGCTATCTGCACGAGGAATCGGGCGCCTTCGGCATCGCCGAAGCCCTGGACACGGTGAGCGAAAAACTGGTCCGACGCCATCCCCACGTGTTCGGGGATTCGGAGGTCGATACGGCCGAAGGCGTGGTCGCGCAGTGGAACGAAATAAAGGAAACCATAGAAGGCAGGCGCCGGAAGGATTCTATCCTGGATGAGGTGTCCCGCGCCCTGCCTCCGCTCGAACGCGCCTACAAGGTGCAGAAAAAGGCCGCGAAAGCCGGCTTCGACTGGGCCGAACGGAATCAGGTCTGGGAAAAGTTCGCCGAGGAGATCGCCGAAACCCGCCAGGCCGCCGAGTCCGCATCGCAGGAAGAACTCGAGGATGAAATAGGCGACCTGCTGTTCACGGTAGTCAACCTTTCGCGGCACATGGGTGTCGACCCAGCACTGGCCATGCATGGCGCGGTGGAAAAGTTCTGCCGCCGATTCCACCATGTCGAAAAGGGAATGCGCGCCGCGGATCGCGCCATGGGGCCGGACACGATGCGGGAAATGGACGCGCTCTGGAACCAGGCGAAGTCCCTCGGACTCTGAAATGAAAGACCTCACCAACGGCAATGAAACAAAAGTACTCGTGTCGTTCGCCCTGCCCATGCTCCTGGGCAATATTTTCCAGCAGTTCTACAACATGGCGGACAGCGTCATCGTGGGTAGGTTCGTCGGCACCGACGCGCTGGCCGCGGTGGGCACCGGATTTCCGGTAATCTTCTTCATGGTGGCCCTGATCATGGGCGTCGGCATGGGCGGAACTGTCCTGATCGCGCAATATTTCGGGGCCAAGGACCACCGCAGCGTCCGCGCGGTGGTCGACACGGCGTATATCTTCCTCTTCGGCGCGGGCATCGCGATGTCGATCATCGGCGTCAGCATCGCCAGACCCATCCTTGTCGCGATGCGCGTGCCGGCCTCGATCCTTCCCCAGGCGACCACCTACCTGCGCATCATTTTCGCCGGCATGGTCACCACCTTCGGCTACAACGGCGTGGCGGCCATCCTTCGCGGCCTTGGCGATTCGAAGACCCCCCTGTATCTGCTGATCGCCGCCACATTGCTGAACGTGGCGCTGGACCTGCTGTTCGTGGTGGCCTTCGGATGGGGCATCGCGGGAGCGGCCTGGGCCACGGTGATCGCGCAGGGCGTTTCGTTCATCGGCACGATGGCCGTGCTGCAGCGCCGGGGAGGCCTGGCGCGCATCGACTTCAAGGCCATGCGATGGGATGGCGGTATGTTCCGGCAGATGCTCAAGATCGGCCTGCCGGCAGGATTGCAGCAGACCTTCGTGTCGCTGGGAATGATGACGCTTTCGGGCATCGTGAACGGATTCGGGCCGGCGACCATGGCGGCCTACGCCGCGTCGGCGCGGATCGAGTCGCTGGCCACGATGCCGGCCATGAACCTCTCGCAGGCGCTGATGACCTTCACTGGCCAGAACATCGGCGCGGGCAAGATAGAACGCGTGCGCAAGGGCCACTGGTCGGCGATCCTGGTGAACGCGGGCATCTCGCTCAGCATGACCCTGCTCATAGTACTAGGCGGAAGGATCATCCTGGGCATGTTCAGCACCGATGCGGAGGTAATCCGCATCGGCATGCGGTATTTCCTCATCGTGGCGCCGACCTACATCCTTTTCGGATCGATGTTCATCAACAACGGCGTCATGCGCGGCGCCGGCGACGTGTTCATTCCCATGATCAGCACCCTGCTGGCCCTGTGGCTGGTGCGCATCCCCTTCGCGCTGCTGTTCACGGGCCCGCTGGGCATGGGTTCCGATGGCGTCTGGTGGTCCATCCCCGCGGGGTGGATCGTCGGCCTGATTTTCACCACCCTGTACTACCGGTCGGGCAAGTGGAAGGACAAGGCGGTGGTCCGCAGGCATGGGCCGGGAGCCATGCCCAAATCGGAAACGGCGCCCGAAGCGGCTTCGGAGCTCTGAGCCGGAACGGGCAGGCGCCCCGGGCGCAACTTCACAAGGCGCCCCGGGCGCAACTTCACAAGGC
>CAYRXK010000015.1:0-3489 GCA_964428265.1 uncultured Treponemataceae bacterium | reverse complement strand
CGGGCGCAACTTCACAAGGCGCCCCGGGCGCAACTTCACAAGGCGCCCCGGGCGCGGGCGCTTCAGGCGCAGGCGCCCTCGACCCGCGCCGCTTCATCCAGCCCCGCGAACTGCGCCTTGTACAGCTCGGCGTAGAACCCGCAATCCGCCAGCAATCCTGCGTGCGTGCCGCGCTCGACGATCGCGCCCCGGTCCATCACCAGGATGGTTTCGGCGTCGCGGATCGTCGAGAGCCGATGCGCGATCACGAAACTCGTCCTGCCCCGCATGAGGTTTTCCATCGCCTTGCGGATCAGCAGTTCGGTGCGGGTGTCCACGCTGGAGGTCGCCTCGTCCAGGATGAGGATTTCGGGATCGGCCAGGATCGCGCGGGCGATCGTGATCAGCTGCTTCTGCCCCTGCGAGATGTTGCCGGCCTCCTCGTTCAGCACGGTGCCGTAACCGTCCGGCAGGGTCCGGATAAAATGGTCGGCGTGGGCCGCTTCGGCCGCCCGCACGATATCCGCGTCGGTCGCGCCGGGCCGGCCGTAGGCGATGTTTTCCCTGATCGTGCCGCGGAACAGCCAGGTATCCTGCAGGACCATGCCGAATTTCGAGCGCAGCGCGGCGCGCGGCATGGCGCGTATGTCCGTGCCGTCGATGGAAATGCGGCCCGAGTCGATTTCGTAGAAGCGCATCAGCAGGTTCACCAGGGTGGTTTTGCCGGCGCCGGTCGGCCCCACGATGGCCACCGTCGCGCCGCGCGGCACGTCCAGGTCTAGCGCGTCGATCAGCGGTTCGTCGGGCTCGTAGCGGAAGGACAGGCCCGAAATGGCCACCTGCGGTACCGGGGTTCGGGTCGAGGTGGCGGCCCGGGCTGAGGCCGCCGCGGGCCCGGGCGCGTCAGGCAGTTCCTCGACCTCGTCCATGAGCTCGAACACGCGCTCGGCGCAGGCCACGGTGGACTGGATGATGTTCGCGATGTTGGCCGTCTGCACGATCGGCTGCGCGAAGGACCGCGAATACTGGATGAACGCGGTAATGTCGCCGACCGAGATCCTGCCGCGGGTCATCCACAGGCCTCCCGCCACCGAAATCAGTACGTAGCCCACGTTCGACACGAAATTGATGGCCGGGAACATGACGCCGGAAATGAACTGCGCCCTGCGTCCCGCCGCGGCGAGCGAATCGTTCATCGCGTCGAACTCGCGCAGCACCCGGCCCTCCTGTCCGAAGGCCTTCACCACCTCGTGCCCGGAATACATTTCCTCGATATGGCCCGAAATCGCGCCGAGCGCCTTCTGCTGCTCGGCGAAATACTTCTGCGACCGCTTCGTGACGCCCATCGTCACCGCCATGTAGAGCGGCAGCGTGGCAAGCACCAGCAGCGTCAGCGGCACGCTGATGGTCAGCATCATCACCACGAAGCCCGCGAGCTGCACCACCGCGGTGATGGCCTGCGTGAGGCTCTGCTGCAGCGTCTGCGCGATCGTGTCCATGTCGTTGGTCACGCGCGAGAGGATTTCGCCGTGGCTGCGGCCGTCGAAATACTTCAGCGGCAGGCGGCCGAGCTTGGCGTAGGCGTCGCGGCGCAGCGCGTACACCGTCCGCTGCGACACCGACGACATGATCCACTGCGTCAGGAAGGTCGCCAGCGCGGACAGCAGGTACATGACCAGCAGGAATTCCAGGATCGAGGCGACCGCGCCGTAGTCGACCTTGCCGCGCGTCCTTTCCACCGCGCGGAGCGTCGCCTCCAGCTGTTCGCGCGTCATCGAGAAGCCCGGGATGGCGGGATTCCCCGCCGCGTCGGTCGGGACCCGCCGCAGCATCGCCAGCGTGCGGTCAGGATCGCCGCCCGTCTTGTCGATCGCCACGCGCGCGATGAAGGCGTCCTTCACCAGGTCCATCGCCCTGCCCATGATCTTGGGGCCGGCGATGCCGAACACCGTGCCGGCCACCGCCAGCGCGAAGGCCGCGAGGATCGCCGCGCGGCGCGGCGCGAGCAGCTTCACCAGCCGGATCAGGCTGCCCCGGAAATCGCGCGCCTTCTGCACCGGCGCCCCGATGCCCATCGGCCCATGCCCGCCCATCGGCCCGCGCCTTCCCATGGGGCCCGGCCCGCTTCCTTCGTTCCGTGCGGCGCCGCTCATGCGATTTCCTCCCCGGAAAACTGCGAGGCCGCGATCTCGCGGTACACATCGCAGGAATTCATCAATTCGGCATGCGTCCCGATACCCGCCACCATGCCATCCTCCAGCACCACGATCCGGTCAGCATCCATCACCGTGCCCACCCGCTGCGCGACCAGGATGATCGTCGCGCCTTCGAGCCTGGACTTGAGCGCCGCGCGCAGCCGCGCGTCCGTCCTGAAATCCAGCGCCGAAAACGAGTCGTCGAACAGGTAGATTTCCGGCTTGCGCGCCAGCGCGCGCGCGATCGAAATGCGCTGCTTCTGGCCGCCGGACACGTTCGTCCCGCCCTGCGCGATCGCGTGGCCGAAGCCGCCCTCCATCGACCCGATGAAATCCTCCGCCTGCGCGACGCGCGCCGCCTCGCGAAGCTCCTCGTCGCCGACCGCCGGATCTCCGAACCCGATATTCTCCGCCACCGACGCGGCGAAGAGGGTAGCCTTCTGAGGCACGTACCCGATCCGCGCCCGCAGCTCCGCCTGCCCCATTTTCCGCACATCGACGCCATCCACCAGCACCTGCCCCGATTCCACATCGTAGAAGCGCGGAATCAGCTTCATCACCGTGGACTTGCCGGACCCCGTCGACCCGATGATCGCCGTGGTCTCGCCGCGCCGCGCATGGAAGGAGATGTCCCTGAGCGCGTATTCCTCGGCCCCGTGGTGGCGGAACGAAACATTCCTGAACTCCACATCGCCCTTCAGGCCGCTAGATGTAGACTTTAAGTCACCCACAAGCTTTGACACACTACCTTCGGGATCCCTCACGGAAGGCTTCACCTCCAGAACCTCGCCGATCCGCTCCGCCGCCGCCAGCGCCCGCGGCACCATGATGAACATCATCGACATCATCACCAGGGAAAACATGATCTGCATCGCGTACTGGGTGAACGCCATCAGCGAACCCAGCCGCATGCCGCCCGAATCGATGCGCGCGACGCCGAACCACAGGATCGACACCATGGTGAGGTTCATGATCATCATCACCGAGGGCATCATGAAGGCCATCATGCGGTTCACGCGTATGTAGGTGCCGGTGATGTCGGTGTTCGTGCGGTCGAAGCGCGCCTCTTCGTGCGCGCCGCGGTTGAATGCGCGGATGACGCGCATGCCGGTCAGCGCCTCGCGGAGGACCAGGTTGAGGCTGTCGACCTTCGCCTGCATGGACCTGAACAGCGGCGTCGCCTTGCGGGCCAGCAGCGCCACCAGGAGGGCGAGCGCGGGCACCGCCACCGCCAGGGTCAGCGTCAGCGGCCGGTCTTCGGAGAACGCCATCATGATGCCGCCGACCGCCATGATCGGCGCCTGAACCACCATCC
>CAYRXK010000014.1:34565-40114 GCA_964428265.1 uncultured Treponemataceae bacterium | reverse complement strand
GGCAAGGGCGTGCCCTGCCTCATCGCCGTGCACCAGGACGCTTCCGGCAAGGCGCATGAAACCGGCCTGGCCTACGCGGCCGGCATCGGCGGCGCGCGCGCCGGCGTCCTCGAAACCACCTTCAAGGAAGAGACCGAGACCGACCTCTTCGGAGAGCAGGCCGTGCTCTGCGGCGGCGTCAGCGCCCTGATGAAGGCCGGATTCGAGACCCTGGTCGAAGCCGGCTACCAGCCCGAAAGCGCCTATTTCGAGTGCGTGCACGAAATGAAGCTGATCATCGACCTGGTCGTGCAGCAGGGCCTGCAGTTCATGCGCTACTCGGTGTCCGACACCGCCGAATACGGCGACTACGTCACCGGCCCGCGCATCATCACCGACGAGACCAAGAAGGAAATGAAGAAGGTCCTGAAGGAAATCCAGGAAGGCACCTTCGCGCGCAACTGGATCCTGGAAAACCAGGCCGGCCGCGCGTCCTTCAACCGCCTGCGCGAGATCGAGGCCAACCACCCCGTGGTCAAGGTGGGCGACGACCTGCGCGCCATGATGAGCTGGACCAAGAAATGACGATCCGCGGGGGCGCCGCGACGCGTTCGCCGCGCGCCGGCGTTCCCGCCCGATCAGGCGCATCCGCGCCGTGCCAGGAGGCCATATGCCACGCGATATCCTGATTTTCGACACCACGCTGAGGGACGGAGAACAGTCCCCCGGCTGCAGCATGAACCTGGGGGAAAAGCTCGAACTCGCGCGGCAGCTCGCGGCGCTCGGCGTCGACGTGATCGAGGCGGGATTTCCCGTCTCCTCTCCCGGAGATTTCGCCGCGGTGCGCGAAATCGCCAGGACCGTGCGCGGGCCGGCCATCGCCGGACTCTGCCGCGCCCTGGAGCGCGATATCGATACCGGATGGGAAGCCCTGCGCGAAGCCGAGCGTCCGCGCATCCACACGTTCATCGCCACGAGCCCCATCCACATGGAATACAAGCTCAAGATGAAGCCGGACGAGGTGCTCGCGCAGGCGGTGGCCATGGTGCGCCGCGCGCGCAATCTCTGCGCCGATGTCGAGTTTTCGGCGGAAGACGCGGTGCGCTCCGATCCGGAGTTCCTGTACCGCATCCTCGAAGCGGTAATCGGCGCCGGCGCCTCCACCGTGAACATTCCCGACACCGTAGGCTACGCGCTTCCGATGGAATATTCCGCGCTCATCGCCGGTATCCGCAACCGCGTGCCGAACATCGACAAGGCCGTCATCTCGACCCACTGCCACAACGACCTGGGCCTTGCCACGGCCAACTCGCTGGCGGCGGTGGCCGCCGGCGCAGGCCAGGTGGAATGCACGATAAACGGCATCGGTGAACGCGCCGGCAACGCGGCCCTCGAGGAAATCGTGATGGCCATCCATACGCGCCCCGCCTTCCTGGACGCGCGCTGCAATGTGAACACCGCGCAGATCTACGCCTCGTCGCGCCTGCTGACCTCGATCACGGGCGTGAAAGTGCAGCCCAACAAGGCGGTCGTCGGCGAAAACGCCTTTGCCCACGAAGCGGGCATCCACCAGCACGGCGTGCTGGAAAACCGCGCCACCTACGAAATCATGACGCCCGAATCCATCGGCCTGCCGCGCAACGTCATGGTGCTGGGCAAGCATTCCGGCAAGCACGCCTTCGAGGAGCGCCTGGTGCAGCTGGGCCTGAAGGTGGCGCAGGCCGACATCGCCGCCCTCTTCGACGAATTCAAGAAGCTGGCCGACAAGAAGAAGACCGTATCGGACCGCGACATCGAGGCCCTGGTGATGGGCCGCGCGGTGCAGGCCCCGGAAAAGTACAAGCTGGAACGCTTTGTCATCAATTCGGGCAACAGCATCACCGCCACAAGCGCGGTGCGCCTGTCCATCGCGGGAGACGGGCACGGCGAAGTGGTCGCGGTGGGCGACGGCCCCATCGACGCCTCGTTCAAGGCGATCGACAAGATCGTCGGCAAGAAGATCGTGCTGGAGGACTTCGCGCTGGAAGCGGTCACCTCCGGCAAGGACGCCCAGGGCGAGGCGCGCGTGCGCATCGCGCTGGACGGCCGCAAGTACAACGGCCGGGGCCTTTCCACCGACATTGTGGAAGCCTCGGTGCGCGCCTATCTGGCGGCGATAAATTCCACCGCGGTGGAGCAGGGAGCGGCCGATGGCGCGCATACAGGTCCTTGATTCGACCCTGCGCGACGGCGCGCAGAGCGAAGGGGTGAGCTTTTCGGTGGCCGACAAGCTGGACATCGCGCGCACCCTGGACGCCCTCGGCGTGGACATCGTCGAGGCGGGCAACCCGGGCTCCAATCCGAAGGATTCGGAATTTTTCCGCGAGGCGAAGCACCTGCGCCTTGCCCACGCCCGGCTGGCCGCCTTCGGCCCGACGCGCCGCAAGGGAGTCGATGCCGACCATGACGAGAGCCTGGCCACCCTGCTGGCGGCGGACACGGAAACGGTCGTCATCTTCGGCAAGAGCTGGGACCTGCACGTCACCGAGGTGCTGCGCGCCAGCCTGGACGAAAATGTCGCCATGATCCGCGACACCGTGGCCTGGCTCCGCGCGCGGGGCAAGCGCGTCGTGTACGACGCCGAGCACTTTTTCGACGGCTGGAAGGCCAACCCCGACTACGCGCTGCGCACCCTGGCCGCGGCGGCCGAGGGCGGCGCCGAATGCCTGGTCCTCTGCGACACCAACGGCGGCAGCCTGCCCTGGCAGGTGGAAGAGGCGACCGCGCGCGCCCTCGCGTTCGGCGTGCCGCTGGGCATCCACGCGCACAATGACTCAGGCCTGGCCACGGCCAACAGCCTGGCCGCCGTGCGCTCGGGCGCGGTGCACGTGCAGGGCACCCTGATCGGCTTCGGCGAACGCTGCGGCAACGCCAACCTTTCCACCGTGATCGGCGACCTCACCCTGAAAATGGGACACAGCTGCCTGCCCGAAGGGGCGCTGGCCCGCATGGCGGGCTCAGGCCGCCGCGTCGCCGAAATCGCCAACATCGTGATGGACGAATCCATGCCCTACATCGGCCGCAAGGCCTTCGCGCACAAGGCGGGCATGCACGTGGACGCCGTCGTGAAAACGCCCCGGTCCTTCGAGCACGCGCGCCCCGAGGACGTGGGCAACGAACGGCGCTTCCTGGCATCGGAAGTCGGCGGCCGCTCGGCGATCATCGACCGGGTGCGCAAGATCGATTCCGGCGTCACCAAGGATTCGCCGCTGGTGGCCGAAGTACTCGGCCGCCTGAAGGAAATGGAGCACCTGGGCTACTCCTTCGAGGGCGCGGACGCCAGCCTGGAACTGCTGACCCGGCGCATGGCCGGCAAGGCCAGGCCCTTCTTCCGCCTGGTGCACTACCGCACCATCGGCGAACAGCCCGCGCACGATCAGATGCGCTGCGCGCAGGCCACCGTAACCCTGGAAGTCGACGGCGTGCGCGAAATTTCGGCGGCCGAAGGCGACGGCCCCGTGCACGCCCTCGACCTGGCCCTGCGCAAGGCCCTGCTCCGCTTCTACCCCGCCATCGCGCGGATGCACCTGACCGACTTCAAGGTCCGCGTGCTGTCTTCTGACGCCGCGACCGGCGCCAACGTCCGCGTGCTCATAGAAAGCACGGACGGCGAAAGCTCCTGGAGCACCGTCGGCGTATCCACCGACGTGATCGAGGCGAGCCGCATCGCGCTGGTCGATTCCATAGAATACAAGCTGTACAAGGAGGAAACGGCATGGGCATGACGATGACGCAGAAAATTCTCGCCGCGCACGCGGGGCTCGATACGGTGGTTCCCGGCCAGCTCATCGAGGCGAACCTGGACCTGGTGCTGGGCAACGACGTGACCGCCCCGCCCGCCATCCAGGAATTCCGCAAGATCGGCGTGACCAAGGTCTTCGACGAATCGAAGGTTGCCCTGGTGCCCGACCACTTCGCGCCGAACAAGGACATCAAGTCGGCCGAAAACTGCAAGGCCATGCGCGATTTCGCCTGCGATTGCAGCATCGAACACTATTTCGAAATCGGCCAGATGGGTGTCGAGCACGCCCTCCTGCCGGAGCGCGGCATGGTCCTGCCCGGCGACCTGGTCATCGGCGCTGACAGCCACACCTGCACCTACGGAGCGGTGGGCGCCTTTTCCACCGGCGTCGGCAGCACCGACATGGCCGCGGGCATGGCCACCGGCACGGCCTGGTTCAAGATCCCGAAAGCCATCAAGGTCGAGCTGACCGGAAAACTGCAGGGCTGGGTGTCCGGCAAGGACGTCGTCCTGCACCTGATCGGCATGATCGGCGTCGACGGCGCGCTGTACCAGTCGCTGGAATTCTCAGGTACCGGCGTTTCCTCGCTGTCCATGGACGACCGCTTCACGATCGCCAACATGGCCATCGAAGCCGGCGCCAAGAACGGCATCTTCCCGGTCGACGCGACCACGCGCGCCTGGGCCGCCTCGGTGTCGACGCGCGCCTACCGCGAGTTCTCGGCCGATCCGGACGCCGTCTACGACCGCACGGTCACGATAAACCTGTCCACCCTGCAGCCCACGGTGTCATTCCCGCACCTGCCCTCGAACACGCGCACGATCGCGCAGGCGGGCGACCTGGCCATCAACCAGTCGGTCATCGGCTCCTGCACCAACGGCCGCATCGAGGACCTGCGCGTCGCCGCCGGCATCCTGAAGGGCCGCAAGGTAGCGCAGGGCGTGCGCTGCATCGTGTTCCCGGCCACGCAGAAGATCTACCTGCAGGCGCTGCGCGAGGGCTTGATCGAAACCTTCATCGAGGCCGGCGCGGCGGTATCCACCCCGACCTGCGGTCCCTGCCTGGGCGGCCACATGGGCATCCTGGCCAAGGGCGAGCGTTCGGTGGCCACCACCAACCGCAACTTCGTGGGCCGCATGGGCCACCCCGAATCCGAAGTCTACCTGGCCAGCCCCGCGGTTGCCGCCGCGTCGGCGGTCACCGGCAGGCTCACCGACCCCGCCGCCCTGCAGGGCGCGGCCGCCCCGGCGCGCGACGCCGCCGGCGTGAGCATCACTTCCAAAATCACGGCCTGAAGCCGGAAGGACCACGATATGGACGCCAAAGGACGCATTTTCAAGTACGGCGACAACGTCGACACCGACGTCATCATCCCGGCGCGCTACCTGACCAGCTTCGATCCGAAGGAACTGGCCGTGCACTGCATGGAGGATATCGACCTCTCCTTCGCCAAGAAGGTGAAGGCGGGCGACATCATGGTCGCCGGCAACAATTTCGGCTGCGGTTCCAGCCGCGAACATGCGCCGATCGCCATCAAGGGCTCCGGCATTTCCTGCGTGATCGCCCGCAGTTTCGCGCGCATTTTCTACCGCAACGCCGTGAACATCGGCCTGCCCATCCTGGAATGCCCCGAGGCCGCCGACGAGGCCGATTCGGGCGACGAGCTCGAGGTGGACTTCGATACCGGCGCGGTGCGCAACGTCACCAAGGGCAAAAGCTACGTGGCGGCGCCCTTCCCTCCCTTCATGCGCAAGATCATGGACGCAGGCGGCCTGATCAACTATTCCA
>CAYRXK010000014.1:5338-34465 GCA_964428265.1 uncultured Treponemataceae bacterium | reverse complement strand
CTTCCGCATCGCGACCATCCCCGGCGACGGCATCGGCCCCGACGTGGTCGGGCAGGCCATCCGCGCGCTGGACGCCATCGGCGCCCGCTTCGGCCACTCGTTCGCCTACACCCCGACCCTGATGGGCGGCTGCGCGCTGGACGCCACCGGCGTGCCCCTGCCCGAGGAAACCGTGCGCGTCTGCAAGGCATCCGACGCCGTCCTCCTGGGCGCGGTCGGCGGCCCGAAGTGGGACACCCTGCCCGGCCACCTCCGCCCTGAAGCCGGCCTCCTGGCCGTGCGCGGCGCCCTGGGCGTCTACGCCAACCTCAGGCCGGCGCGCATGTTCCCCGAACTGGCCGATGCCTGCCCCCTCAAACCCGAAATCGTCGAAGGCGGCCTGGACGTCCTGATCGTACGCGAGCTGAACGGCGGCATGTATTTCGGCGAACGCGGCCGCAGCCCCGACGGCGAAGCCGCCTGGGACACCGAAAAATACTCCAGGCACGAGATCAGGCGCCTCCTGAAAGTCGCCTTCGAGGCCGCGCGCGCCCGGCAGAAAAAACTCTGCGTGGTGGACAAGGCCAACGTGCTCGAATCCGGCCGGCTCTGGCGCGAAATGGCCCTGGCCATGGCGCCGGAGTATCCGGACGTGGCCCTGTCGCACATGTACGTGGACAACTGCGCCATGCAACTCGTGCGCAACCCCCGCCAGTTCGACGTCATCGCCACCAGCAACATGTTCGGCGACATCCTCTCCGACGAAGCCAGCATGATCACCGGATCCATCGGCATGCTCGCCTCCGCGTCCCTGGGCGACGGCGGCCCCGGCCTCTACGAGCCCATCCACGGCTCGGCGCCCGACATCGCCGGGCAGGACCGCGCCAACCCCCTGGCCACCATCCTCTCGGCGGCCATGCTCCTGAAATACTCCCTTAAACTGGATGTCGAGGCCCAGGCCATCGAGGATGCCGTCGCCGCCACCCTGGCCGACGGCTGGCGGTGCGCCGACATCGCAGGCACCTCGTCCAGGGAACGCGTCCTGGGAACCCGCGCCATGGGAGACCAGGTAATCGCGCGCCTGCGCGCGCCCGGATCGGCGCCGCGCGCCGGAGGAACCGCATGAAGGCAACCGGAGCGAAAATCCTCATAGACTGCCTGGTCGAACAGGGCGTGGACACGGTGTTCGGCTACCCCGGCGGCGCCGTCCTCTACATCTACGACGAACTGTTCAAGCAGTCGGACAAGATCCGCCACATCCTGACCGCGCACGAACAGGGCGCCGCACACGCGGCCGACGGCTACGCGCGGTCCTCCGGCAGGCCCGGCGTCTGCCTGGCCACCTCCGGGCCCGGCGCCACCAACCTGGTCACCGGCATCGCCACCGCGTACATGGACTCCAGCCCGCTCATCGCCATCACCGGCAACGTATCCACCCCCCTCTTGGGCAAGGACAGCTTCCAGGAAGTGGACATCGTCGGCATCACCATGCCCATCACCAAGCACAACTTCATGGTGAAGGACGTCACCAAGCTGGCCGACACCGTGCGCGCCGCCTTCGAGATCGCCACCACCGGCAGGCCCGGCCCCGTCCTGATCGACATCCCGAAGGACGTCACCGCCGCGCTCGCCGACTGGGAGCCCTCGCCCGCGCCCAAAGCCTCCTGCCTGGGCATCCACTGCAAGACCAGCGCCCCCTCGGATGCCGATATCGAGGCCGCGGCGGCCCTGCTGGCCGCCGCGCGGCGGCCCTTCATCTACGCGGGCGGCGGCGTCATCACCGCCAACGCCTCAGCGGAACTGGTCGCGCTGGCCGAGCGCCTGCACGCCCCGGTGGCCCTGAGCCTGATGGGCCACGGCGCCATGCCCAACGCGCACCCCCTGTTCACCGGCATGATCGGCATGCACGGCACCCGCACCTCCAACCAGGCGGTGGGCAAGGCCGACGTCCTGATCGCCATGGGCGCGCGCTTTTCCGACCGCGTCGTCTCAAACGTCGCGGAATTCGCCAAAGACGCGCACATCCTGCACATCGACATCGACCCGGCCGAAATCGACAAGAACGTCTTCACCTCGTCGTCGCTCGTGGGCGACCTGAAGGGCGTCTTGACCCGGCTCCTTGCCCGTATACCGCAGAAAGCGGCCTCGGACTGGAACGGCGACATCGAAGCCTGGAAAAAGGACCGCCCCTCGTCGCACACGCGCAAGGCCGACCTGCACCCCCGCTTCGTCATCGAAACCGTGCAGGAAAAGATCGGCGGCGAGGCGATCGTGACCACCGAAGTGGGCCAGCACCAGATGTGGGTCTGCCAGTTCTACCCCTTCTCGCGCCCGCGCGAATTCATCACCTCGGGCGGCCTGGGCACCATGGGCTTCGGCACCGGCGCGGCCATGGGCAGCCAGATAGCCAACCCCGGCCGCCGCGTCGTGCACTTCGCCGGCGACGGCTCGTTCCGCATGAACTGCAACGAACTGGCCACCATCACCAACTACGGCCTGCCGATCATCATCGTCATCCTGAACAACCGCACGCTCGGCATGGTGCGCCAGTGGCAGAAGACCTTCTACGCGTCGCGCTACGCCGAAACCGACCTGGACAGGCCGCCCGACTTCGTCAAGCTGGCCGACGCCTACGGCATTCCCGGCTTCCGCGCGCGCACCGAGGCCGAGTTCACCGCCGCCTTCGACGCCGCCCTTGCCTCAGGCGGCGCCGCGGTGATCGACTGCGTGATCGACATCAACGAAAACGTCCTGCCCATGGTTCCCTCCGGCGCCTCGATCGCCAAGCAGATCTTCGAGGATCCCGAGGAATGGGGCAGGGACTGAGGGTCGAGGGGCCGGCGGTAGCCGCCGGCCCGGCGGTCGCGGCCGTTCTGGCGGTCGCGGCCGTGCTGGCCATCGCGGCGGCGGCCCTCCTGCTTTCCTCCTGCTATGTCACCGCGCAGGGCGCGCGCTACCTGGGCATCGTGGCCGGGGCGCGCCCCGCCGACCGGCTCATCGCCGACCCCTCAACCGATCGGGAAACCCGGCTGCTCCTGGAACGCGCCGCGGCGATCCGCGCCTACGGCGTTTCCGAACTGGGCCTGCGCGACACGAAAAGCTACCGCAGCCTCGCCCGGGTGCAGGGCCCCACGCTGTCGTACGTGGTGCAGGCCTGCGCCGAGCTTTCATTCACGCGGCACGAGTGGGACTATCCGTTCGTGGGGCGCCTGCCGTACCGCGGGTATTTCACGGTGGCCGAGGCGCAGGCCGAAGCCGCGCGCCTGAAGGCCGCCGGCCTGGACGTGATCGTGCGGCATGCCGACGCGTTCAGCACGCTGGGCTACCTGCCCGATCCGCTGTTCAGTTTCATGACGAGGTATGACGAGTTCAGGCTGGCCGAGCTGATCCTGCACGAAATGACGCACGCGACGGTGTTCGCGCGCGGCGGCCGCGCGGGCAATTTCAACGAGGAACTGGCGAGTTTCGTGGGAAGGCGCGGCGCGCTTCTCTGGCTGGCGCGCGAACGCGGCGAATCGTCGGCGGCGTACCGCGAAGCCGCCGCTTCGTCCGCCGCGGCCTCGGCCTTTTCGTACTTCATGCGCGACACCGCGCGGCAGCTGGATGCCGCCTACCGCAGCGTCGCGTCATCGCCCGGCACCGCGTCATCGCCCGACACCGACCGCCTGCGCGCCGAAAAGCGCCGCATCATCGCGGAGCGCGCGGCCGGATTCGCCGCGCTCGCCGCTTCCGATCCGATGCTGGCGCCCTTCGCCTCGTATCCGATGGCGTCGGTCAACAATGCCGTGCTCGACCATTTCCGCCTGTACGACGGAGAGGACGACCGTTACGAGCGGTACTTCGAGGAAGACTGCGCTTCGGACCTGGCCGCGTTCATCGGCCGGTTCCGCGACGCGAAGGATCCGCTCTCGGTTCTGCCGGTCACCGATCCGATGTCGTAGCCGCGGCCGAAATCGCTGCGTGCTTCGCTCCGGCGTCCCGAGTCCTTGCGCGGCAGGTCAGCGCGCGCGGATTCGCGACGGGGCTCGCTCCGGCGGCCCGCCTCGCCGCGCGTCGCTTCGTTGCGCGGCGAGACCTGGCGCGGCGCTGCCTGGCGCGCGCGCTCGGTGTTCGCCGTGACGTGGCGCGCGTGCCCGGTGTTCGCCGCTGCCTGACGGGGCGCGCGATCCACCTGCGGGTTGCGGGGCCTGCGCGGCGGAAGCGGAGGCCGCGCGTCGAAGGGCAGCGGCGCCGCGGCCCCGCTGCCGGAAGCGCCGCCCGCCGCGCCCGCGCCGGTCACCATGCCGGGCACGAACCCCTCGACCTTGCGGCGTTCGATCGGCGAGCCCAGCACCTTCTCGATGCTGCGCAGCATCGTGCCGTCCTCGGGCGTCACGAAGGTCAGCGCCGTGCCCTCGCGGTGCATGCGGCCGGTGCGGCCGATGCGGTGCGTGTAGGCCTCGACCGTGTCGGGAATGTCGAAATTGATCACATGCGAAATCTTCGATATGTCGATGCCGCGCGCCGCGATGTCGGTGGCCACCATCACGCGGGCCTTGCCGGAGCGGAAGCTGTCCATCGCCTTTTCGCGCTGGCCCTGCGACAGGTTGCCCTGCAGCGAGGTCGCCGCATGCCCGTGGTTGGCCAGCTGCTGCGCGAGCTTCTTGGCGCGGTACTTGGTGCGCGTGAAAATCAGGGTCTGCTCGGCCTCGGTGCCCGGCAGCAGCAACTTGAGCATCTCGAGCTTGTCGTTCTGCGCGACCTGGTACACGAAATGGGTAACCGTCTGGGCCGGCCGGATCGCGCCGATCTCCACCTTCACCGGATCGCGCTGGAACTCGCGCGCCAGCGCCCGGATCTCCTGCGGCATCGTGGCCGAGAACAGCAGGGTCTGGCGTTTGGACGGCAGGGCGGCGATCACTTTCCGGATCGAGGGCAGAAAGCCCATGTCGAACATCTGGTCGGCCTCGTCCAGCACAAGAATGCCGATCTTGGAAAAATCGAAGAATCCCTGGCCCATCAGGTCCAGCAGGCGCCCCGGGCAGGCCACCACGATTTCGGGCAGCTCGGTGCGCAGGATCTTCACCTGCGACTTGGCGGTCACGCCGCCGTACACGGTCATGCTGCGAAACCCGGTGTCTTCCGCCAGCTTCAGGATGGACTGGTGGGTCTGCTCGGCCAGTTCCCTGGTCGGCGACAGGATCAGCGCGCGCGGCACGGCGCGTTCGCCGCCCAGCAGGCGCTGCAGGATGGGCAGCACGAAGGCCGCGGTCTTGCCGGTGCCGGTCTGGGCCAATCCCAGGAGGTCGCGCCCCTGCAGCACGGGCGGGATCGCCTGGGCCTGTATGGGCGTCGGGGTTTCATAGCCTGCGCGCGTGACGCCGGCCATGACGCGCGGATCGAACGAGAATGAGGAAAAGTCCACGTAGGACTCCTTGGGTGTGTCGTGATTGAGCGGCATGAAAACCCGGTCAAACAGGCGGGGCCGCACGGAAGTCGGCCGGGGGCTGGTTCGGAACGATGGCGCCCGACTGGATCGGCCCGCGGGCGGACCGGAATAAGTCGATTCATGAAGCGCAGATCGGCGAATTTCCTGCAGTATAGCGCATTGGATGCAGAACGTTCAAGCGGTCGGCCGACGCGGACTCCCCGCATACTTGCCATGCCCGCGCGCACACCCCATTATGAACGCGGAACGCCATGACCAACAACGACATACTCATCCGAATCCGCTACGCCCTCAACATCACCGACCTCAAGCTGGTAGACCTTTTCGCGCTTTCGGGCACGCCCCTGCCCCTCGAACGGATCCGCCCCCTCTTCCTTCGGGAAGACGAGGAGGGCCATATCGAGTGCGACGGTCCGACCCTGCGCGCCTTTCTGGACGGTCTGATCGCCAGCCGCCGAGGGCCCCTGCCCGCCCCGCCCGCTGGCCGCGCGGTGCCCCCCGCGCCGCGCCATGCCGGCCAACCCTCGAACAACGACATCCTCAAGGCCCTGCGCATCGCGCTCAACCTCCGCGACAGCGACCTCGCCGAAATCATGGAGCTTGCCGGGTTCAGCATCACCAAAAGCGAACTCGGCGCGCTCTTCCGCCGCAAGGGCCAGGACAACTACCGCGCCTGCGGCGACCAGGTCCTGCGCAATTTCCTGGTCGGAATCACCAGGAAATACCGGGTCTGATGGTGGGGGGCACGCCCGGCAGGATCGCCGGAACGATCCGCGACCATCTTCCCGCGCTTCCCTTCATCTCCAAGTGGCTGCTCATCTCCTGCGCGATCGGCGCGGTCGCGGGAACCGCCTCAGCCGGATTCCTCGCCTCGCTCTCCTTCGTCACCGCGCTGCGCCAGGCCAATCCCCTCATCATCCTGGGCCTCCCCCTGGCCGGATTCGCGGTCGGCCTGGCCTATCATCGCTTGGGAAAGGATGTCGAGGGCGGCAACAACCTGCTCATCGACACCATCCACGAACCCGGCGAGCGCGTACCCTTCCGGATGGCCCCGCTGATTTTCGCGGGAACCGTCATCACCCATCTTTTCGGCGGTTCGGCGGGCCGCGAGGGCACCGGCCTGCAGATGGCCGGTGCGATCGCCGACCAGTTCAGCGCCCCCTTCCGTCTCGGGCGGCACGATCGGCGCATCCTGATGATCGCCGCCATTTCCGCCGGATTCGGATCGGTTTTCGGCACGCCGCTCGCGGGCGCGGTATTCGCGCTGGAAGTCTACGTGGTGGGAAGGATCAGCTACGACGCCGTCTTTCCGGCATTCGCCGCCGGAATCATCGCCGATTTCGCCACGCGCGCCTGGGGCGTCGGCCACGCCGGGTATCATGTCGCCTTGATCCCCGCGCTTTCGGCCCCCAATTTCATGTACGCCATCGCGGCCGGCATCGCGTTCGGACTCTGCGCCGTGCTGTTCTGCGCGCTGATGGACCGCGCGGCGGCGCTGTTCAGGGCCCGCATCGCCTTCGCCCCGCTCAGGCCGCTGGTCGGCGGCATCGCCGTCGCGGGCATCCTGCTGCTGCCCGGAATGGCGCGATACGCGGGGCTCGGCACCGATGTCATCGCCGATGCCTTCGGGGCGGAGCTCCCCTGGTACGATTTCGCCGCGAAAACCGGGCTTACCGCCCTCACCCTCGGATCGGGATTCAAGGGGGGCGAGGTAACGCCGCTGTTCTTCATCGGTTCCACGCTCGGCAACGCGCTATCAGGCATCCTGCCGCTGCCGCGCGACCTGCTGGCGGCCATGGGCTTCGCGGCCGTATTCGCCGGGGCGAGCAACACGCCGCTCGCCTGCGTGATCCTGGGGCTGGAATTGTTCGGAACCGGCAGCGGGGTCTATGTCGCGATCGCCTGCATCGTGGCCTACCTGGTCTCGGGCCATCGCGGCATCTACCGGCGCCAGCGGATCGGCCAGGCCAAGCTGCCCCACCTGGCCGACCACACCGGCAAGACCATCCACGAACTGCGCTGAAAAGAAAACGCCGCGGCGCACCAGATGCGCGCCACGGCATCAATCACGGAAGCGCAGCGGATCAGGCTTTCGCCGAAACCTTTCTGGCCAGCAGGGGCCTGACCAGGAAGCTCAGCACGACCAGGGCTATCGCGATCAGGTCCGTGACCATGCCGGGGTCCAGGAGCATGAGCGCGGCCGCGAACATCACCAACCGCAGCAAAAGCGGCCAGCGGTAGATAAAGTGCCCTTCGATCGCCGCGACCAGGCAGCAGACGCCGAAGAGCGCGGTCACGATCGCCTGGGCAACCTCCAGCGGCTGGCCCACCATGAGCAGCGCGGGAGACAAGGCCGAAATGAACGGGATGATGAAACCGGGCAATCCGTACAGGAATCCCTGGATCGCCGCCTCGTTCGGATCGCACTGCGCGATTCCCGCCGCCGTGTAGGACGTGATGGCCACCGGAGGCGTCAGCCCGGCTACCGCGGAGAACATGAACACGAACATGTGCGCCGCGATGGGCATGGCGCCCATCGACACCAGCGGCTGCACCAGGGTAGCGGCCAGGATGATGTACACCGCGGTCACGGGCATGCCGGTGCCGAGAATGATCGCCGCGACCATCGTCAGCAGCAGGCCGAACACCAGATTGCCGCCCGAAAAGGCGATCAGGCCGTTCGCGATCTTCGTGCCCAGGCCGGTCACGCCGATCACGCCCACGATGATGCCCGCGCCGGCGCAGGCCACCGCGATCGGAACGGTCTGCTTGGAAGCGTCGTACAGCGCTTCGATGAGCTTGCCGAACCACTTTTTCGCGTTGCGCATCGACACGAGCCCCACCAGCATGGCGAGGATGCTCGCCCAGAAGGCCGCCCGCATGGGGCTCCATCCGGCGATGATCATCACGATCAGGAACAGCAGCGGCAGTCCGTGGTAGCCGCGCTTGAACACGGCGTCCTTCACGTTGGGCAGGCTTTCTTTCGGCAGCCCCTTCAGGTTGGACTTCACGGCGCGCACGTCGGTGATCAGGAACAGGGCTATGTAGTACAGCACCGCGGGAATCAGGGCCGCCTTGGCCACGACCATGTAGCTGACATTAAGGTACTCGGCCATGATGAAGGCGCCCGCGCCCATCACCGGGGGCAGGAACATGCCGCCGGTCGACGCCACGGCTTCCACCGCCGCCGCCACCTTGGCCGGGAATCCGACACGCTTCATCAGGGGAATCGTGAAGGTTCCGGTGGTCACCACGTTGGCGACCGGAGAACCCGAAACCGTGCCCATCAGCGCGCTCGCCACGACCGCGGTCTTGGCCGGTCCGCCGCGGAACCGCCCCGTCAGGGCGTAGGCCACGTCCACGAACCACTCGCCTCCGCCCATCACGCTCAGCACCGATCCGAAAATCACGAAGGCGATGATGTAGGTCGAGGATATGCCCAGCGCCACGCCGAACACGCCCTCTGCCGTCAGGTACAGGAAGTTGACCAGCCGGGGAATCTTCACGCCCGAGTGTCCTAGGAATCCCGGGAAAATCGGTCCCCAGAACGCGTAGACAAGGAAGAATCCCGCGGTAAGGGTCAATCCCCATCCGACAGTCAGTTTGATGGCCACCAGCAGTGCGGCAAGGGCCGCCACGCCCATGACGATGTCGATGGTCGAAATGCCACCCGTGCCGAAGATACGCGAGCGCCAGGTGAGGAGTACGTACGCGCTCGCGGCCAGCGTCACCACGGCCAGGGCATACTTCGCCACCTTGCCGAGCGCCGTTTTGGGCGAAAGCAGCAGGAAGGCGGCGGTGCCCATGAATGCCCAGTGCAGCGCCCTCTGGGTCAGGGTGCTGAAGCTCCCGAACCCGCTCGTGAAGAAGAAGATCAGGGAACTGGCCACCAGAAGCCATTTTGTCATGGTCGACGAGCGGCTTTCCGCTCCGCGCGTATCGTTCTCGCTCATGATGTCACCTGCCCAGCAGTTTCATTTCGCGGTAGTACCGCTCGGCACCGGGGTGCAGGGGGATCGGCATCTCCGCGGCGACCTGGGCCGAGAACGCCTTGGCCGAGGGCTGCGAGGCGCGGATCTTCTCGATTTCCTCGATGAGGGCCTTGGTGATCTGGTACACGACTTCCTCGGGCAGGTCGCGATCCACGATGGCCATGTTGGTGCTGTTCAGGGTTTTCACGTCGGACGCCGAGCCGTAGGTGGCCTTGGGAATCGTGAACGCCGTGAAGTACGGGTGTTCCTCGTTCACCTTCGCGATGACGGCGTCGGGCAGGGCGATCATCTGGAATTTCTTGCCCGAGGACTGCAGCTGCTTCAGGGCCGGGCTGGGCAGGGCCGCCTGGATGACCACGGCGTCAAGATTGCCGTCGTCCATCATGGTCGCGCTCTCTTCATAGGAGAGGAAGGTGGCCTTCACATCCTCGATCCGGAATCCGGCCGCCTTGAAAATGTAATTGGACATTTCCACGGCAAGGCCTCCCTGGGGGCCGAGCGACACGCGCTTGCCGCGCAGGTCCTGCAGGCCGGAGATGCCCGAGTTTTCACGGACGGCAATCTGGTAGACGCCCTGGGTGAGGTTGCTGAACAGACCGGCGACCTTGGGGCTGGCCTTGGTGAAGGGCGCGAGTCCCTTCAATCCGCGGTAAGCGGACGAGGTCGAGGTCAGCGCGATCTTCACGCTGCCGTCCTGGATGAGGCGGATGTTTTCCACCGCGCCGCCGGTCACCTGGGCGGTAGCCTGCGTCTTCAGTTTCGAGGTGAGGATTTCCGCCATGGCGATCCCGATGGGATAGTAGGCGCCGCCGGTCCCGGCCGTGCCGATTTCGATAAAGCGGGGAATGGCGGCGGATTTCGCCTGGCCGGACGCCATGGATACGGTTGAAAGCACGAGGAGAAGAACGATCGCTATCCGGTACGATGAACGGTTCATGGGCTACCTCCTGGTATGCGCCAGCGGTTCATTTCATCAATTGTACATGGGGGAATCGGCCGGTGAAACCGACGGTCCGCCAACCGTCCCCCGTCTGCGGGCACGAAGCCTCAGACCACCTTGCCGAGCTTCGCGGCGCGCATCGCGGCCTTGATTTCCTCTTCGGCGCCGGGTTCCAGCGGAAGCAGGGGCGAGCGCACGGTGGCGTGCTCCAGGATGCCGCGCTCGACCAGCGCGTGCTTGAGCGCCACGGTGCCTTCCATGTGCGAACCGCGATGATACACGCTCTTGGTGACCGGAAGAAGCCGGTCGTGCACGGCGCGGGCGGCGGCGTAGTCCTTCGCCTTGCCGGCCTTGAGCAGCTCGTACAGGGGTTCCGGCGCGATGTTGCCGTAGCCGACGAGAAAGCCGTCGATGTCGAACGCGGTGGAGAGCAGGTACTCGTCGTGGCAGCTCAGGATCTGCAGGTCCGGAAGCTCGCGGCGGACGACGGGGATTTCCGTGTCCCAGCGGCGCATGTTGCGCACGCCGTTCTTCATGGCGAACACGCCTTCCTGCGCACCGATCTCGAGCTGGGTCTGCAGGTCGTAGGTGCACTTGGTGGCGTCCGGATACTGGAACAGGATGAGCGGCAGCCCGGAAGTCTCGTACACCTTGCGGTACTTGTCCTGCGGCGCGCCCTTCTGGTAGCCGAAGCGGAGCCAGCCGTGCGACGGGTACAGCAGGCCCGCGGCGGCGCCGGCCTTCTTCGCGCGCACCGCTTCCTGCGCGGCGACGTCGGTGCCTTCCAGGGTGATGCCCGCGATCACAGGCACCTTGCCGTCGGTGGAGGCGACGAACGCCTCGATGACCTTCATCTGTTCGTCGCGATCAAGGAACGTTCCCTCGCCCGCGTGGCCGAGCACGACCAGGCTCTTCACGCCGTCGACGCTGCCCAGCCAGGAGCCCAGGCGCTTGATCGCCGCATAGTCCACGCTGCCGTCAAGGTTGAACGGGGTTACGGGCGCGGGGTTGATACCGCTGACATCGAATCCTACCTTCTTCATGATCCCTCCTCATCCAGTCCGGAAGCGTCGCATCCCCTTTGGGGCCTGACAGCCGTACGCGGTAGTGCACGTTACCGCTAATTACAGCTATCAAATGCATTTACTTGCGCTTCCCGGACAATAGAAATCGTTTTCTATCATCAGTATAGAAAGCGTTTTCTATTCTGTCAACTTTTTTCTTTCTTTTTTTCCGAATGCCGATCCGGCACGGCGGGATACGCCGAATCGTGCCGTACTTTCCGGATCAGCATCCCGACGCAGTATCCCGGAGCATTGTGCTTGACCCCATAGAAAACCTTTTCTATACTCATCGCAAATGGGTGATAAAAGGATATCGATCGCCGACGTGGCCCGCGAGGCCGGCGTTTCCATCACCACCGTGTCCAGAATCATCAATAATGTCGACTATCCGGTCTCTGCCGATGTCCGCGCGCGCGTCGAGGAAACGGTCAGGAAACTCAACTACCTTCCCAACCTGGCCGCCCAGCGCCTCCGCTCCAGCTTCAACAACGTCATCGGCCTGATCGTCCGCGACATCGACAACAGCCACTTCGCCGAAATCGCCAAGGGCGCCACGGAACGGGCCATGGCGTCCGAGTACCTCTGCTTTGTCTGCAATACCGGCCGAAGCGCCGAATCGGAGCTCAGGTTCCACGAACTGCTCTGGATGAACCGGGTCCAGGGCATCATCCTCTCGGGCGGCGGGCTGGACAACGAACGCTACCGCGAAATGCTCGTCCGGCAGGTGGACCGATCGAAGCGATTCGGACTCAGGCTGGTCGCCTGCGCTCCGCAGCATATCGACATGCCCATGGTCGGTGTCGACTTCCGCGCCGTCGCGCGGATGATCACCGCGCACGTGGCGGACTCGGGCCACCGCCGCATCGCCTTCCTCACCGGCCGCGCCGATGTCCTTACCGCCAAGGACCATATCGCCGGCTACCGCGACGTCCTGGAATCGCGGGGAATCCCCTTCGACCCCGCCCTCGCGGGCCACGGCGATTTCACCGAACAGGCCGGCCACGACCTCTGCCGAGACCTCCTCGCGCGCCTCGACGGCGCGGACGGCGTCACCGCCATCATCGGCGGCAGCGACGCCATGGCCATCGGTATCCTCCATGCCCTGCACGAACTCGGCCTTACCATTCCCGACGATATATCCGTCGCCGGCATCGGTGACATGCCCATGGCTCCATTCCTCCAGCCTCCCCTCACCTCCGTGCGCATCCCGCGCTACGAGATCGGCGCCCGCGCCGTCGACGCCATCCTTTCGGCCGATGCCCAGCCCGCGCACGTCGTCCTGCCCTGCTCCCTCGTAGAACGGCAATCGGTCAGGAAGCTCTAGGCCGGGGCCGGTGACCAGCGAGAGATGTTGACGAATCGCCATATCCGCATTATTGTTAGTTTGTCTAACTAATCTTTTACAATCAGAGTCGCAAGGAGCCATGATTGCAGGACAGTCCCGACCTCGAACAGCGCCTCATCGATGCCCTCGTGCGACTCAGGCACGCGGGACCGGAACCCGAAACTCCCTTCGAGCGCGCAGGACTAACCCTCAGCCAGTATTCCTATCTGGAAACCCTCGACCTGCACCCCGACATAACCTTGCGGGAACTGGCGGCCCTGCTGAAGGTCGCGCCGCCCAGCGCCAGCATCGCGGTCCGCAAACTCGAGTCCGCGGGCTACGTTACCCGCGCCGCGGCCCGGGACGACGCGCGCAGGATCTCGCTCGCCCCCAGCACCGCCGGCAGGGCCCTGCTGTACCAAGCCCGCGCCTTCAAGACCGCTAAGGCCCGCCTGATACTGTCACGGCTCGGCCAGGATGAAGCCGACACTCTCGTCACCCTGCTCGAACGAGCGCTCGATATGGAGGAATGATGGAATCGCCCAATGTACCCCTCGCCTTCGCGGCCTTCCTGCACGACCTGTTCACCGCGGCCTGGATCGGCGGCATGCTGTCGCTCGCGCTGGTCACCATGCCCGCCCTGCGGACAGCCCTCGGCAAGGATCCCAAGGCCGACCTGGTCGGAAAGGCCGTCGCCGTTCGCCTGCAGCGGGTAGCCCTGGTCTCGATCATCGGACTGGCGATCACCGGCATGGTGCTGGCCAAAGCCGATCCGCGCTTCGAAGGACCCTTCCGCTACGGCAACACCTATGCGGCCCTTCTCGGAATCAAGCACATCTTCACCGCGCTCATGGTGGTCATCGCCATCCTGCGCGGCCGCGTCATGAAAAAGGCCGACAACCCCGCCGCCCGCAGGAACG
This sequence comes from uncultured Treponemataceae bacterium, assembly GCA_964428265.1. GTDB lineage: Bacteria > Spirochaetota > Spirochaetia > Treponematales > Rectinemataceae > CAYRXK01. The sequence continues at coordinate 20,818 of CAYRXK010000014.1, read as the reverse complement.
GCATGCGGCTTCTCCTGGCCAACCTTGCCGCCGGCGCGGTTGTACTCTTCCTCTCGGCCCTGCTTTCCTCCTTTTCCTGACGCATTCTCCCGCTGCATCCCCCTTTCCGATACATTTTTTAGAAAATCGTGCGGTTTCTTGCCCCGCCGTCTTGACGGACGGCAAGATTTCCGCTAAATAAGACATCGTTGTCTGATTTAGCGTCATGCGATGGAAAGGAGGGAGCCCATGGACAGGATCGTCGGCGTTTCGGATGGAGCCAATGCCGCCCTGCACGCGCTCGCCCTGGCCGCGCGCGACGGCGGCGCCACCCAGGCCAAGCAGGCCGCGGCCGAACTCGGCGTTTCCCCAAGCTACCTGGCCAAAGTCCTGCAGAGGCTCGCCGGCGTGGGGCTGATCGCCTCGACCCGAGGCATCGGCGGCGGCTTTTCCCTCACGCGTCCCGCCGACACGCTGACCTGCATGCAGGTCCTCGACGCCCTGGAAGGGCCCCTGCCCGCACGGGAATGCCTGTTCGAAAAAGCGGTCTGCCGGACGGGAACCTGCGCCTTCAAAGTCGTCTGCGACGAATCGGAGCGCAGGCTGCGCGAAGCCCTGGAACGCGCCACCGTGGCCGATCTGTCGCATTGCTTCGCGGCGCCCGCGGCCGCCCGCTCTGTCTGAATCGCACGCACCATAGGTGAACCATCGGCGGCCGCGTCGCGGCGCCGTGACCAATAGACCAAGGAGAGTGCCATGTTTTGCCATCAGTGCCAGGAAATGCTCAAAAACACCGGATGCAACCCCGGAGGCGGCGTTTGCGGAAAATCCGCCGAAGTGTCCGACCTGCAGGATCTCGTGCTCCACGTCTGCAAGGGCATAGGATTCTGGGGAACCAAGGCACTCGAAAAGGGCATTTACGACGAGGAAGCCGCCTTCTTCGTGGACCGCATGCTGTTCGCCACCATCACCAACGCCAACTTTTCCGCCACCGAGTTCGAGCGCTGGATCATCGAAGCCATCGCGCACCGCGACGCGCTGAAAACCGCCTTTGTCGCCGCCGGAGGCAAGGTCGAGGGCGCCCTGCCCGACGCCGCCACCTGGACCAGCATCACCTCCGAAGGTATCCGCGCCGCCGCCTCGTCGGGCAAGGGCGGCTGGAACGAAATCAAGGACGAAAACGTCCGCGCCCTGCAGTCGCTCGTCCTGTACGGTCTGAAGGGCATGGCCGCCTACATGGAGCACGCCTGGGCCATCGGCAAGAAATCGAAGGACCTCTTCGCCTTCATGCTCCGCGCCATGAGCGACCTGACCGACCTCAGCCTCAGCCTGGACCAGCTCACCGCCCTGGTGCTCGAAACCGGCAAGTACGGTGTCGACGCCATGGCCCTCCTCGACTCCGCCAATACCTCGGGCTACGGCACGCCCCGCGTGACCAAGGTGCGCACCGGCGTCCGCAACCGCCCCGGCATCCTCGTGTCCGGCCACGACCTGGTGGACCTGCACGACCTCCTGGAGCAGACCAGGGGCACCGGCATCGACATCTACACCCACGGCGAAATGCTGCCGGCACACTACTACCCCTTCTTCGAAAAGTACGACAACCTCTACGGCAACTACGGCGGCGCCTGGTGGAGCCAGAACGTCGACATCGAAACCTTCGGCGGCCCGGCCCTCTTCACCTCGAACTGCCTCGTGCCGCCCAAGGCGTCCTACAAGCACCGCGTGTTCACCACCGGCGTCGTCGGTTTCGACGGCTGCGCCCACATCGCCGACCGCGAGCCCGGCAAGATGAAGGATTTCTCCGCCATCATCGCGCTGGCCAAGACCTGCCCCCCTCCCAAGGAAATCGAGAACGGCGAGATCATCGGCGGTTTCGCGCATGACCAGGTCTTCGCGCTGGCCGACAAGGTGGTCGGCGCCGTCAAGTCCGGCGATATCAAGCGCTTCGTGGTGATGGCCGGCTGCGACGGCCGCCAGAAGGGCAGGTCTTACTACACCGACGTGGCCGAGGAACTGCCGCAGGACGCGGTGATCCTGACCGCCGGCTGCGCGAAATACCGCTACAACAAGCTTGCGTTGGGCGATATCGGCGGCATCCCCCGCGTCCTGGACGCCGGACAGTGCAACGACTCCTATTCGCTCGCGCTGGTCGCCCTGAAACTGAAGGAAATCTTCGGCCTGGACGACGTCAACAAGCTTCCGCTGTCGTTCGACATCGCCTGGTACGAGCAGAAGGCGGTTCTCGTGCTGCTGGCGCTGCTGTACCTCGGATTCAGGAACATCAGGCTCGGACCGACCCTGCCCGGCTTCCTGTCGCCCGCGGTGGCCACCGTCCTGGTCGAAAAATTCGGCATCAAGGGCATCACCAACGCCAAGGACGACGTCGCCGCCATGATGGCCGGCAACTGAGCCAGGCGCACGCTCCCGAAGTCCGAGCTCCCGAAGTCCGAGCTTGACGCCGTGCGGGCGCCGTCCTACAGTGCCCGCATGAGCGCCAAAGTCCGCAGTATCGCAATCGCGTTGTTCGCAGTTTTCGCCGTCATGTCCGCCGCCGCGGTGGACATCGACGGCGTTGTCGCACCCGGCGAGTACAAGGCTTCCGCCGAACTCAAAAAGGATGAGTTCATCCTGCACTGGGCGGTCCAGGGCGACCGCATCCACATGGCCATCGACGCGGTGGCGGCGGGCTGGGTTTCCGTCGGCTTCGATCCCACGCGCATCATGGCCAACTCCGACATGATCTTCGGCCTCGTGGCGGCGGACGGCATAGTATCCGCGCTGGACACCTGGAGCACCGGCATGTTCGGCCCCCATCCGGAAGACACGGCCCAGGGCGGCAAGCCGGACATCCTGGCGTCCGCCGGCAAGCGGACCGCCGGCAGGGTGGTGTTCGAGTTCACCCGCCTGCTGGATACCGGCGATCAGCGCGACAAGGTCATATCGCTGACCGGGCCGACCAAGGTGATCTGGGCGGTGGGAAGAGACCTCGTGTTCACGTCCAAGCACCAGCGCGCGGGGTCCGCCACGGTGGAATTCGGCGCCGGCAGGTAACCGCCGGCCGCTGATTCCGCGGCGGCGCGAAGGCTTCACGGAGGCATCGCGCCGCATGTCGCGTCATTCGGCCTGACCGCATGACGCGATGCGCGATCAGCCAGCACCGCGCGCGGCAGCCCCGACGCGAGCCTAGGCGCGGTGCTCCACCATCTCGCTGGTGGTGTAGAACCTGATTTTGGGATTCCCCTTGCGCACGTGCTCGAACACCCAGGGGCTGTCCGACAGGTACACGTAATTCCCGCGTATGTCCACCAGCATGCGCCTCAGGTTTTCCTGCACGAAGGCGTCCAGCACCTTGTCGTCGTCCGACGCGATCCAGTGCGCGATCGTGTAGTCCATCGGTTCGTACGCGCACGAGGCGCCGTACTCGTGCACCAGCCGGTACTGCAGCACTTCAAGCTGCAGCTGGCCCACCACGCCCAGCACGCGCGCGTTCGGGCGGTGCGGCCGCGAGAAGATCTGCGCCACGCCCTCCTCGGCCAGCTGGTTCAGCCCGTTGGTGTACTGCTTTTCCTTCAGGGGATTCGTGTTCAGGATGCTGCGGAAAATCTGCGGCGCGAAACTCGGAATGCCCTTGAAATTGACGCCCTCGCCCTCGGTCAGCGTGTCGCCTATCTTGAAGGTGCCGGTATCGTGCAGGCCGATGATGTCGCCCGGCCAGGCCTCGTCGATGATGTCGCGGTCCTGCGCCATGAAGGCGGTGGGGTTGGCCGTGCGGAAGGGCCGGTCCGCGCGCACGTGCCAATACTGCTTGTTGCGCTCGAACTTGCCGGACACGATGCGGAAAAACGCCACGCGGTCGCGGTGGCGCGGGTCCAGGTTCGCGTGGATCTTGAACACGAAGCCGGACATCTTGCGTTCCTCAGGGTCCACCTCGCGCTCCTCGGCCTGCTTGGGCGTCGGATACGGCGCGATCGTCACCAGCTTGTCCAGCAGTTCCTGCACGCCGAAGTTATTCGACGCCGAACCGAAGAACACCGGCGTCACGCGGCCTTCAAGGTAATCCACCGCATCGAAGGCCGGATACACCCCGCGGATCAGTTCCACATCCTCGCGCAGGCGCGCGGCCAGGCTCGCGCCCACCTTTTCGTCCAGCAGCGGCGAATCCAGCGACTCTATAGCCATGACGTGCTCGGGCTTGCGCACCTCGCCCGGATGGAACAAGTGCAGCGTGCCGTCCAGCAGGTTGTACACGCCGCGGAATGAACGGCCCTGCCCGATCGGCCAGGTGGCCGGACGCACCTCGATGGCCAGTTCCTTCTCGACCTCGTCCAGCAGATCCAGCGGATTCTTGCCCTCGCGGTCAAGCTTGTTTATGAAGGTGGCGATGGGCGTGACGCGCATGCGGCACACCACGCAGAGCTTGCGGGTACGCTCCTCCACGCCCTTCACGGAGTCGATCACCATCAGCGCCGAGTCCACCGCGGAAAGGCCGCGGTAGGTGTCCTCGGAAAAGTCGGCGTGGCCCGGCGTGTCCAGCAGGTTTATCTTGCGGCCGCCATACTCGAACCCCATCACCGACGACGAGATCGAAATGCCGCGCTCCTGCTCCATCTGCATGAAGTCGGACACCGCCGCGCGCGCGTTCTTGCCGCTCTTTACCGCGCCGGCAATGTGGATCGCGCCGCCGAAGAGCAGGAGTTTTTCGGTGATCGTCGTCTTGCCGGCGTCGGGGTGGGAGATGATCGCGAAGGTGAGCCTTCGCCGTATTTGTGCTGTCAGTTCGTCCATTTCGCGACACGCTACCCTGATCGGACGCGGCGGCGCTAGTGGCCCGCCCACCGCATCGCCTTTTGCAGCATGTGACTGCAACCTCGCCTTGACCTCGTCTCCGCGCGACCGCTATCCTTCCCGCGTGCCAAGCTTCCGGGAACGGGCCCGCGCGCTCAAAATCCAGATTCCGGCGCTCCTCATCGCGCTGGGCAAGTATGAAACTCCCCTCGCGGCCAAACTCATTGCCGCCCTCGCCGTAGCCTACGCCCTCTCGCCCGTCGACCTGATACCCGACTTCATCCCCGTCCTCGGCTACCTGGACGACCTCATCATCCTGCCTGCCCTCGTAGCACTCGCCATCCGACTCATCCCGGAACCGGTAATGCAGAGCTGCCTGCGCGAATCCGAAGGCCTCTGGCAGGATGGCGCGCCAAAGCGCTGGTACTACGCCATTCCCATGATCGTCGTCTGGGCGCTCGTCCTATGGGGGCTGGCTTCCCTCATCATCCGCGCAGGAAGGTCCTGAACCGCATGCAACCCTCCGAAACAGCACCACGCGACGAAAAACCCGACCTCTCCTGGCAAACCGACAGCGCGCGCAACGAAACCCGCTACGCCAAGATCATAGCCGGCCAGCGCTACCCCATGCTCGCGCTGCTCGCCCATTCCATCATGGAGGACAGCACCCTTCTGTTTCCCAGAGTGCTGGTCGCCCTCATGGCCACCATGAACCGCATCCCTGGGTCGCTCTTCGTCAAACCCGGCCCCGAATCCGAACGCTACGCATGGGAAACCTTCACCCGCTGGGCAAAACGCGTGGTGGACATCGCCCAGATGCGGATCGAGGTCACCGGCAGGGATCGGATCGACCCCAACACAGCCTGCCTCTTTGTCGTCAACCACCTCTCGCCCTCGGACATCCCGGTAATCATCCACGCCCTGCCGCGCCCCGCGGGCTTCGTGGCCAACCAGATCATGGATTCCATACCCGTCATGTCGTACTGGATCAGGTCGATGCGCGGTGTCTTCGTGCAGCAAGGCGATCCGCACGCCGAAATGGCCGCCTTCACCACCATGATCAAGCGCCTGAAGCGCGGCCACAGCCTCATCCTCTTTCCCGAAGGCTATATCCACCAGGACAAGGGGCTGGCCGAATTCAGGCGCGGCGGCATCCACGCCGCCATTTTCGCCAACGTGCCCATCGTCCCGGTCTGCCTGTACGGCACGCAGAACGTCATGCGGCCCGGCAACCTCCGCGTCGTGCCGCGCCGGCGCGTCGTGGTCGAATTCGGCCAGCCCGTGCATCCCACGCGCCTGTCGCGCGCCGAACGCAAGGACATCGAGCGCCTGATCCGCGACCGCATGGTCGCCATGAAGGCCGTCTACGAAAACGGCCCCCGCGGCGGCACGCGGTTCTGATCAGGCTCCCAGATCGGCAAGAATCTGCGCCGCGTGCCCCTCGGGACTCACCTTCGGATACGCGCGCACGATCGTACCCGCGCCGTCGATCACGAAGGTCGACCTGAACACGCCCATGACTTTCTTCCCGTACATCGTCTTTTCGCCGTAGGCGCCATAGGCCTGCAGCAAGGTGCGATCGGGGTCCGCCAGCAGCGTGAACCCGAGGCCGTATTTTTCGGCGAACTTCGCATGCGAAGCCGCCTTGTCGGGACTCACCCCGACCACCTCGATCCCGCGCGCCCGAAAGTCCGCGAAAGCGTCGCGGAACGAACAAGCTTCCTTCGTGCAGCCCGGCGTGTCGTCCTTGGGATAGAAATACAGCACCAGGGTCTTCCCGGCGAAATCGGCGAGCGTCCAGGTCTTGCCATTCGCATCCTGCAAGGAAAAATCAGGAGCCCGATCACCTGCGGCCAGCATATGTCCCTCCCTCGATCCGTTTTATCGTCATTTTCATATATAATGTCGAGGCGCGCGCGTCGGCAAGCGCGCCGCGGCATACACCCCATCCCTGCCAATCTGGACGTACGTGCCGGCGCGCGGATACAATATCCCACCATGGAATACCTCTCCCGCACCGCGACCTGCGGCCAGCTTTCGGCCGCCGACATCGGAAAGAACGTCGTCCTCAACGGCTGGGTCCACCGCAAGCGCGACCACGGCGGCATCTCCTTCATCAACCTGCGCGACCGCTACGGCATCACCCAGGTCGTCGTCGACGCCGACGCCGCGCCCGAACTCGCCGCCGCCGCGGCCGACCTGAAGATGGAATACTGCGTCTCGGTCTCCGGCACCGTGCGCGCCCGCCCCGACAGCATGGTCAACCCCGACATGGCCACCGGCGCCATCGAAGTCAAATCTTCCCGCATCGACATACTGTCGCGATGCGAACCTCTTCCTTTCATGATCGACGACAAGACCGACGCCAAGGAAGACACGCGGCTCACCTACCGCTACCTCGACCTGCGCTCCTTCGCCATGCAGCGCCGCATCCGCCTGCGCCACGAAGCGGCCTTCGCCGTGCGCGAGCACCTCGTCGGCCAGGGCTTCTACGAGATCGAAACGCCCACCTTCATCCGCTCCACCCCCGAAGGCGCGCGCGACTACCTGGTGCCCTCGCGCCTGTATCCGGGCAAGTTCTACGCGCTGCCGCAGTCGCCCCAGCTGTACAAGCAGATCCTCATGGTCTCGGGCATGGACAAGTACTTCCAGCTCGCCCGCTGCTACCGCGACGAGGATGCCCGCGGCGACCGCCAGCCCGAATTCACGCAGATCGACATCGAAATGTCCTTCGTCAAGCGCGACGACGTGCTGGCCATGTGCGAAGGACTGATGGGCCACGTGTTCCGCAAAACCCTGGGCGTGGAGCTTCCCGCGCGGTTCACGCGCATCCCCTACGACGAGTCCATCGACCTGTACGGCACCGACAAGCCCGACCTGCGCTTCGGCATGCCCATGCAGGATTTCGCGCCATATGTGCAGGGGGGATCGTTCCAGGCCTTCAAGGACGCCCTCGCCTCTGGCGGCGCGGTCAAGGCCCTGGTCGTGCCCGGCAAGGCCGACTATTCGCGCAAGCAGATCGAGGAACTCGAGGCCGCGGCCAAAATCTACAAGGCCAAGGGCATGGCATGGATGAAAGTCACCGCCAGCGCAGCCAGCTCGGCGGGCGGTGCGCCGGCCCTCGAGGGCGGCGCCTCCAAGTTCTTCCAGGACAATGCCGCCGCGATCATATCGGGCCTCGGCGCCGCGCCGGGCGACCTCATCCTCATGGTCGCCGACGCCAAGCACAAGGTCGCCTGCGCCTCGCTGGGCGCGGTGCGCTCCAAGCTCGGCAAGGACCTCGGCCTCTGCGACCCCGCGAAGTTCGCCTTCGCCTGGATCGTCGACTTCCCCATGTTCGAATTCAACGAAGAGGAAAACCGCTGGGAAGCCGCGCACCACATGTTCACCATGCCGCAGGCCCAGTACCACGCCACCATGGAATCCGACCCCGGCTCGGTCAAGGGAGACCTCTACGACCTGGTGCTGAACGGTTTCGAGATCGCCTCGGGCTCAATCCGGATCCACGACCCGGAACTGCAGAAACGCGTGTTCGGCATCGTCGGATTCAGCCAGGAAGAAGCCCAGCGCAAGTTCGGATTCCTGGTCGAAGCCTTCAAGTACGGCCCGCCCCCGCACGGCGGCATCGCGCCCGGCTTCGACCGCCTGGTCATGCTGATGGCCGGCGAAACCTCCATCAAGGAAGTCATCGCCTTCCCGAAGAACTCCTTCGCCGTCAGCCCGATGGACCAGTGCCCCAACGAGGTAGACGAAAAGCAGCTGAAGGAGATCCACATCAGGATCGTGCCGAAGGAGTGACCGCGCGTACCGCCTATGACCGCGCCTGCGGACACGGCTCCAACAAACTGAAAGGCCCCCGCACGGGGGCCTTTCAGCATTTCAGGCGGAAACCGCCCGTACCGTCATTCCTTGATCTGCCAGCGCCCGTCCACCATCGCGAAGTTCTCGGACTTCATCACCAGCATGCGTCCGTCTTCTCCCGCCATCTTCACCGAACCCGACAGGGGAATCACTTCCATCACCCGGAACTGCGTTCCGTCGTAGTGGAACCGCGCCCCCTCGTTCGGCAGCTCGCGGCGGGCGTCGCGGTAGAACTGGTACTCGTAGGCCAGGCAGCAAAGCAGGCGGCCGCAGGGTCCGGAAATCTTCAGCGAGTTCAGCGATAGATTCTGGTCCTTCGCCATCTTGATCGACACCGGATTCAGCTTGTCCGACACGCCGCGGCAGCACAGGATGCGTCCGCAGACGCCGCAGCCGCCGGTCACGCGCGCCTCGTCGCGCACCCCGATCTGCCGCAGCTCGATCCGCATCTTGAACACCGACACCAGGTCCTTCACCAGCTCGCGGAAATCCACGCGCGTCTCGGCGCTGAAATAGAAAAGGATCTTCGGCTCGTCGAGCATGTAGTGCGCCGACACCAGTTTCATCGGCAGGTTGCGCGCCCAGATTTTCTGGCGGCACAGCACATAGGCCTTGGCCTCGCGTTCGAGGTTTTCCTTGTGTCTGCGCAGCTCGTCCAGGCCCGCCGGTTTTTCTATCGAGGCGACTTCGTCGGGATTCACCACCGACAGGTCCTGCACCACCCCCTGCACTTCGCACAAATCGCGTCCATACCGGGTCGGCGCCACCACGATGGCTCGTTCCGGAATCACGAACGGCTCATCGGCGGGCTCGGGCGCCGCTGCCTGAGTTTCCACCTGCTCCGGCACACCCTCTCCATCGGGCGGGGCGCCGGCAGCGGCTTCCTCAGCGTCCCCGGCATCCGCAAGGCCCGCAATTTCCCCGGCACCGGCAGTGTCCCCGGAATCGTCACCGGCAGCGGCGGCAATCCCTGCGATCGGCCCTTCGAGCATCGCCTCGAGCTGCTCCATCGTCCGGAAATGCGGCGGCGCACCCGAAAACTCGAAATGCGCGAACAGGGTCTCGCTCGAATGCAATATCAGCAGGCGATACAGGGGCTTCGGCAACTCCGCCTGACGCCGCGACAACTCGCGCCGCAGCGGCGTCTGAGTCCGGGGCGCGCCTCTGCCGCCCTGCCCGCCCTGCCCGCCGGAACCGCCGGAACCGCCGGGCGCATCATGTTCCTGATCCTGCCCGGGCTCCTCGAAATCCATGAAATCATCGCGATCAGGATCGATCTGGTCGCGGTCGTATTCGATCACGTCTTGCTCCTATAGATACACCATCATCGCGCCGCACCCGTGCCGAGCACCCCGGTGAACGCCACCCCTTCTTCCATTTCGATAACAGCGGCGTGAAGGTCTCCATGCACGCGAGCGCCCGACAGCACCCGCAACTCGCCGCCGACACGCAGGGTTCCCTGCAGGGCTCCGGCGATCACCGCCGATCCCGCCTCCACATCCGCGCGCGCCGTACCCCCCGTGGCGAGCACAAAATGCCCCTCCGTGCGAATCTGCCCGGAAAACTCGCCTTCCACGCGCACCGGACCGGACGTCACGATCTCGCCCGTCAGCGCGGCGCCGGCGCCCACGATCGTATCCGCAAGCCGGTCCTTCATCGCACCGCCACCGTGGAAGGTATATTGAGAAAGCGCAGCGGGTCTATCACGCTGGTCCCGAGGTGCACCTCGTAATGCAGGTGAGGCCCGGTCGACTTGCCCGAATTGCCCAGGATACCGATCGTCTGCCCCTGCTCGACCAGCTGTCCCTTCTGCACCCGGATCGACTGCAGGTGCCCGTACCTCGTATAGAATCCGTGGCTGTGTTGCAGGATCACGAACAGGCCCAGGCCGGGATCGTAGCCCTGCGACGCCACCCGGCCCGACGCGGTAGCCAGCACCTGGTCACCCGTGCGGAAGGTCGAGATGTCGATCCCGTTGTGCAGGTACCACTGCCCGCCCGAAAAGGGATTCTCGTTCTGCCCGAAGTACATGGATATATGCCCCAGCCCGCCCTTCACGGGCCAGATGTTGGGGATTTCCGACATGATGCGTTTCTGACCGGCCAGCAGTTCCCCCACCCGTTCAAGGCCGGGAACCGAATCCTCCAGCACACCGGAGATGCTCCGGATCCTTGCCAGCTCCCGTTCGGCCACACCGCTGCCCAAACCGTAGCCCGAGGGCAGTATCGAGGAAAGACCCGCCACTTCCAGCACATCGCGCGTACCCGCACGCCGTTCTCCCAGCGCCAAAGCCAGCCTCGACTCGAACTTTGTCGCCGCGCCCGCCAGGGTCTCCGTTCCGTCGCGCAGCGCTTCCAGGTCGTGCCTGGCCGACTCCAGTTCGCGGCGCGTACCGGCCAGCTGCAGCGCCAGGCTCCCATGCCGCGCCAGCGAGAAGAACGTGCCGCCCGCCAGCGCCAGAAGCAGCACCGCGCCACACGCCAGCGTCCCGTTGCTCATCCGCAAAGCCCGTGACGGAGAACCGGACTCAGGCACCACCAGGAAGCTCGTCTTCCTCCGCGCAGCCCTCCCGAGGGCGCGCAGGGCCATCCACGATCCGGTCACGGCAGCGCGCAGGCGCGCCAGCGCGCCACGGTAGAGCCGTTTTTCGGTTCGCTTCCAGTTCCGGAACTCTTCGGGCACTCGCGATTTCCTCCCGCGGAAAATACTTATATCCACTATACCATCCGGATTCTCTCTTGGTCAAAACCTTGATTAGTTCATCGAAAATTGTTGATGGTACCTGGTGCGCTTCGCTGCGGGCTTTTGAATCAAACAAGGGGTCTATGCGCGTTATTCTTGCATGGACCCCACCATAGAACCGCCCTTCTGCCCCAATCCTTCCTGCCGCCATCATACCCTTGACCGGCCAGCCACGGATTCCACTCCATCATTTACCGCTTCCCGGGCACTCGTAGAAGACCACCCCGCGCCGTTCTATACCCACTTCGGCAGCTTCCGGACAAAGGCCTACGGCCTTGTCGCCCGCTATCGCTGCACCAACTGCGGCCGCACCTTCTCCGATCGATCCTTCCGCTTGGACTACTATGCCAAACGAGTCCTTGACCTGCCGGAAATCTTTCGCGCCATAAGCGCCGGCGAATCGGTCTCAGCCATCGCCCGTGCCCAGCGCTGCTCCACCGCTTCCGTCCAGAACCGCCTCGATCGCCTCGGCCGCGCAAGCCTCGCCATGCATGCAACCCTCACCCACGACCTGACCCTTTCGGAAAACGTGGCCGCCGATGGCTTTGAAAGCTTCGACCGCTCCCAATATTTCCCCAACAACCTCAACATCCTGATCGGATCACGGAGCCAATTCCTCTACGCTGTCACCCATGCCACCCTGCGTCGCAAAGGTCGCATGACGCCACACCAGAAACGCCGTCGCACCGCCCTGGAACAAGTCTTCCGGCCTCCACCAGACGCCCTCCTTGCCGCGTTCACCAGGCTGGTCACGGTCATCCCATCTATATGGAATACCACCCGACTACCTGACCTGATCTTGTTCACCGATGAGCACCGGTTGTACCCCATTGCCCTCCAGAAAGTACCGCAACTCAGTGCCGCGCTCGCATCGAAAAACATGGCCCACGTGCGCATCCCTTCGTCCGCGCCGCGGACTGTCCGTAACCCCCTGTTTCCGGTCAACTACGAAGACCGGGAACTACGCAAGGACATAGCAGCCTTCAGGCGAGAGTCTACCTGCTTCACCCGCAACGCCGCCGCTGGATCCTTGCGCATGGCCTGTCACCTCGCCTGGCATAACTACCAAAAACCCCACCGAATCCGGGGACGTTCCGGAGAAGTCCATGCACAGATCGCGGGTATCGAGCAGGAGGCGATCCAGAAGGCATGGAACAGCTTTTTCATCGATCGGCCGTTCCTTTCCCGTACACCGGTACCGGACTGGGCGCAGCGGATCTGGCTGCGGAGAATCCCCACGCCTTTGGCGACCAGCCCCGACTATGTTCCAGCCTATGCTAAGAGCTACCAACATTCTTCGATGAACTAATAAAAGGTTGCCAAGAAAGGCTGTCCATCAGTACATTATCTCCCGGGAAAACCTCACACTCACCAAGAACCGGAGAATCCAATGTCACAACACCATTTCAAGACCGAGGTTTCGCGCCTCCTCGACCTCATCATCCACTCCCTCTATTCGCACAAGGAAATCTTCCTGCGCGAACTGGTATCCAACGCATCCGACGCCATCGACAAACTGCGCTACCTCAGCGTCTCCGACGAAACCTACAAAACCATATCCTTCGACCCCCGCATCACCGTCACCGTCGACGCCGACGCCAAAACCCTCACCGTCACGGACAACGGCATCGGCATGACCGATACGGAACTGGAAGAAAACCTCGGCACCATCGCCCGCTCGGGCACCCGCAGCTTCCTCGACACCCTCTCATCCGAAGCCCGCAAGGAATCCAACCTCATCGGCCAGTTCGGCGTCGGCTTCTACTCCGCCTTCATGGTCGCCTCCCGGGTCGAGGTTAGCAGCCGCAAGGCCGGCACGCAGACCTCGTTCCGCTGGGCTTCCGACGGCAAGGGCGAATACAGCGTCGAACCGGTCATCGGCCCCATCGCCGACGCCGCGCTCGCCGGCAACGCGCACGGCACCGAGGTCAAGCTCTTCCTCAACGACGAGGGCGAGGACTACACCTCGCGCTGGCGGGTCGAGGACATCCTCAAGAAATACTCCAACCATGTCGCCTACCCCATCCGCCTCGCCTCGATGGAAACCGAGTACGACGACAAGGGAAAGGACAAGGGCAAGAAGCTCAAGGACGAGCAGGTCAACGCCGCCAGCGCGCTGTGGCGCCGCTCCAAGTCCGGCCTGAAGGACGAGGACTATATCGAGTTCTACGAAGCCCTGGCCGGCACCGACGAAAAGCCCCTGCACTGGATCCACACTCGCGCCGAGGGCACGACCGAGTACGATACCCTCTTCTACATCCCGAGCAAGGCTCCCTTCGACCTCTACCGCGCCGACTACAAGCCCGGCGTCAAGCTCTACGTGCGCCGCGTCTTCATCACCGACGACGACAAGGAACTCCTGCCCACGTACCTGCGCTTCGTGCGCGGCGTCATCGATTCCGAGGACCTGCCGCTCAACGTCAGCCGCGAAATCCTGCAGCAGAACCGCGTCATGAACCAGATCCGCCAATCCTCGGTCAAGAAGATCCTGGGCGAGCTCGCGGACATCGCGAAAAACGATCCGGCCAAATACGAAACCTTCATCGCGCAGTTCAACCGCCCCCTCAAGGAAGGCCTCTACTCCGACTACGCCAACCGCGAAGCCCTGCAGGGCCTGGTCCGCTGGAAGAGCACCGCGGTCGATGGCTGGACCAGTTTCGCCGACTACAAGACCCGCGCCGGCGCCGACCGCAAGGCCATCTACTACCTCGCCGGCACCGACGAGGAACGCCTGCGCCGTTCGCCCCTGCTCGAGGCCTACCGCAAGAAGGGGATCGAGGTGCTCATCTGCGCCGACGAGATCGACGAGATCGTCATTTCCTCGCTAGGCCAGGTCGAGGGGCTGGACCTGAAGAGCGTGAACCGCTCCGGTTCCGAGGACGAGATCGGCAAGGACGCGGGCGCCGCGCCCGAAACCAGGGACGAGAAAAAGGCCGCCGAAACGGCGATCGAGGCCGCCAAGCGCATCCTGGGCGACGCGGTCAAGGACGTGCGCCTCTCCAAGCGCCTGGCCGAAAGCCCTTCCTGCATCGTGGTCGATTCCGACGATCCCTCGCTCGGCCTGCGCGAAATGCTCAAGCAGATGGGAGGCGCCGACCTTCCCGAGGTTAAGCCCATTCTCGAGGTGAACCCGACGCACGCGCTGGTCAAGCGGCTGGCGGCCCTCGCCGACGCCAAGGACGCCGATCCCGGTGTCCAGGAAGCCGACGACATCGCCCACCTCCTGCTGGACCAGGCGCTCCTTCTGGAAGGCGCCGAAATCAAGGACCCGGCCGCCTTCGTGGCGCGCATGAACCGCCGCCTGGCGCTGTCCTGATGGCGGGGTACGACAAGCCCGACTTCTGGTCCCAGAAGGCCCGGAAGGAGGGCTACCCCGCCCGCTCCGTTTATAAACTTGAGGAGATCGACCGCAAGTTCGGCCTGTTGAGGCCCGGCCGGCCGGCCGGCTCGGGCGGAGCCGCCGCCCACGGTCCGCGCGTGCTGGACATCGGCGCCGCGCCCGGCTCCTGGAGCCTCTGGCTGCTGCGGCGCCTCGCCGGTCTCGGAACGCTGGTCGCGGTGGACCTGCAGGACCTCGCCATCCCGACCGGCACGCCCGGCTTCACCTTCATCAAGGGCAACATCCACGACGACGCCGTTCGCGGTGCCCTGCGCCTGGCCGGCCCCTACGACCTCGTCGTCTCCGACGCCGCGCCCGCCACCACCGGCAATCGCCTGGTGGACCAAAGCCGCTCCGAAGACATCGTGGAGGCCGTCATCGCCCTCGCGCTTGAAGTCCTGGCGCCCGGCGGCGCCTTCGCCGTGAAAATCTTCCAGGGAGGAGAGGAGAAGCGCCTCATCACCGCCCTGAAGGGCCAGTTCTCGCAGGCGCGCGCCTTCAAACCCGAAGCCTGCCGCTCCGAATCCTTTGAGACCTACCTGGTCGCCACCGGATTCAGGCGCTAGATTGCCGTAGCCCGGCGCCTCGCCACCGCGCCGGTTTGCCCTCATGCCGCGCTGGTTCGCTTCATCGCTGCACCACGGCGCTTTGCTGTAGCTGTCCGTTACGGAGAGGCCTCGTCAGCTGGGAGTTGCCTGGCAACACGTGGTACATCAAGGTGTGCAGCCCAC
>CAYRXK010000014.1:0-5238 GCA_964428265.1 uncultured Treponemataceae bacterium | reverse complement strand
GCTGTACATTCAGCTGTACCTCCCGCTGTCCAGGTATCTGTACGACACCGTGTAAAGATCCTTGTCCGTCCGCGCGTACGACGTGTGGTACCACGCGTTGTACAACGTACGGTACAAATCCATGTACAGCCTGTTGCTCAACACGTACCTAGCGATTGGAAGATGGTTCGTGAGGGCGCCCGCGTCCGAGCAGTCGACCGAGCCCTGCGCCTCCCCCGCTGGAAATCAGTCGCCCTTCGCCGCCCGCGCGTCCAGCTTCGGACGCATGAAATCGCGCGCATGGCGCAGGTCCGCCTCCCAGTCGACGGCGCCCAGGTGCCAGAATTCGGTCACGAACATCCGCGCCCCCGCATCGAACGCCGCGTCGATGCACGCGTCGAAATCCACGTATCCCTCGCCGAACCGCATATCGCGGTACTTGCCCGGCATCGTTTCCTTCAGGTGGGTCGCCGCCAGCTTCCCCTTGCCCGCGCGCAGATCCGCCGCAGCCAGCGCAGCATCGCCCCCGCAGGCGTTCGTCACGTTGCCGATGTCCGGATACACGCGCAGATACGGCGAATCGATCGCATCCACGAATTCCAGCGCCTTCGCCACCGTATCCATGAACGGCGTCTCCATCGTCTCGAAGGCCAGGATCACGCCATACCGCGCCGCGAACTCCGTCGCCCGCGCCAGGTTTTCCGCGAACAGCGCGCGCGTCCGCCCGCTGCCCGGCTCGTAATACACATCGTAGCCCGCCAGCTGCACGATCCGTATCCCCAGATCCGCCGCCAGCACGATGGCCTTGCGCATGATATCCATGCTGCGCGCCCGCACCTCATCGTCCGGACTCCCCATCGGAAATTTCCTGTGGCCTGAAAGGCACATCGTCCGGATCGGCAGCCCCGCGTCGAACATCGCCGCGGACAGCTCGCGCCGCCACGACGCAGGCGAATCCAGCCTCGCCAGTTTCCCGTCCGTCTCGTCGACGCTCATCTCCAGGAAATCGAACCCGTTCCTCGCCGCCGCGTCCAGCTTTTCCCGCATCGACAGCCCGATCGGAACAGCCTTTTCGTACAAACCCAGTGAATATACGCGCGTATCCATATCGAGGCAGTATACCAAGGCGCGCAAGCTCGGCCAATGCACGGTCCCGCGCTGGAATCCCACCTTTTTCTCGCCGCGCCTAGCGCGTATAATGCCCGCATGAACTATCAGGACATCCGAGAAGCCGCCTACGAAGCCAACATGAAAATCCCCGAATACAAGCTCGCCCCCCTCACCTGGGGCAACGCCTCGCAGGCCGACGCCGCCAAGGGCGTCTTCGCCATCAAACCCTCGGGCGTCCCCTACCCCGACCTCAGTCCCGCCAAAATGGTCATCGTCGATTTCGACGGAAACCAGGTCGAGGGCGACTACCGCCCCTCCTCCGACACTCCCACCCACGCCGTGCTCTTCAAGGCCTGGCCCACGCTCGGCGGCATCGTGCACACCCACTCCGCGAACGCGGTCGGCTGGGCGCAGGCCTGCCGCTCAGTCCCCGTCCTGGGCACCACCCACGCCGACTACGCCACCATGCCCATCCCCTGCACCGCCTACCTCTCGCCCGACGCGGTCAAGGGCGACTACGAAACCGAAACCGGCCGCATCATCGTCGACACCCTCGGCGCGCTCGGCATCGCGCCCGCCGACCTCAAGATGATCCTCGTCGCCGGCCACGGCCCCTTCACCTGGGGCTCCTCGGCCATGGACGCCGTCAACAACTCCCTCGTCCTCGAGGAAATCTGCCGCATGGCCATGTACACCTTCTCCATCAATCCTGCGCAGGGCACCCTGCCCGCGCACATCATCGAAAAGCACTGGTTCCGCAAGCACGGCGCCGGCGCCTACTACGGCCAGTCCGGCCGCTGACGGAGTCACCCATGCGCAAGCCCGCCCGTACCGCAGGAATCGTCATTCTCGCCGCACTCTGCATGTTCATTTCGGGTGGAGGCGCGCTCGGAGCGCAGGACCAGGGCGGCCGTATCTCCATGTGGAACCGCGGTGTCTTCAACCTCTACGAATACCCCGCCGGAACCACCTCAGTCGGACCGAACTGGATGGGCTACGTCCCGCCCCAGGGCGCCTACAACGGACTGACCATGGCCTGGGCCGGCAAGAACGTCGGCTGGGTCATGACCGCCGAATGGGACGGCGACTGGACGGTCGTCAAATACCCCACCATCAGCGAATTCTCGGGCAACTACGCCCTGTTCGACGGCCTCGTGCGCATGACGATGGGCAAGGTCCGCGCCGACGGAGGCTACCGCTTCGCCAATTTCGACACCGCGGGCTTCTCTACGCGCCTCGCCGACTCGAAGACCGGCGTCCTCATCACCGTACAGCCCCTGCGGAACTTCTCGGCCGGCGCCTTCGTGCCCTTCTACGTACCTGTCCTCAGCACCGATCCCAAGGGCGAGGACGCCGCGATCACCTACTCCCACACGAATTTCGGCGCCTCCTGGACGGCCGCCGAAGGCCTGACCTTCAAGGGTTCGTACCGGATGGAGCCCTACACGCTCTGGGGCACCCCGAAGGGCCGAGAACTCGCCGCAGGCCTGCAGGTCGCCATGATCAAGGATCTCGTCATCACCGCCGGCTGGCGCTGGTACGACAGCGCCGCCGAGCACGACCTCATGCTCGATGCCGTGTGGCGCGCGTTGCCTACCACGAAACTGTCGGCGTTCGGGTACGCCAGCCTCCACGATGGCACCGCATGGCCCGGCTTCAAGGCGAACGTGGAACACGCTTTCGCCGACAGCCCCTTCGTGGCGGGCGCCTCGGTCGCCTGGGGCATCGGATACCCCGCATGGTGGCTCGATGGCTGGGAAGGCAATCCGTATGTCAGGTATGAGTTCGGGGGCTCTTCGGTGCAGGCGGGCGCACAGCTTCGGTTGCCGGATTCAACCGGAACCTTCACCGGGGCGGCGCAGCTTTCCTATACGATCGGATTCTGACCGGCGGGAGTTTGCGGCGCGAAATACGCCGCCAGCTCCTCGGTGCCCGGCCTGGATTTCAGCAGATTCATGAAGGCAGGGTCACCGCAGGCGCGTGACAGTGCAGAAAGAACCTCGAGATGGGTCTCGCGGTCCGCTGACAGCAGCATGAACGCGACATGAACCGCCACGCCATCCGGAGCCTGCCATTCCACGGGATGTTCCAGAAAGAAAGTCGCGACGCGCGCCTTTTCAGGATCGTCGAAAAACAGGGACCTCGGGTGCGGAATGGCGATGCCGGAACCGA
Source organism: uncultured Treponemataceae bacterium (assembly GCA_964428265.1). Classification (GTDB taxonomy): domain Bacteria; phylum Spirochaetota; class Spirochaetia; order Treponematales; family Rectinemataceae; genus CAYRXK01. The sequence goes on along the minus strand of CAYRXK010000014.1, from coordinate 1,977 downwards.
TCGCCGTCGGCACCAGGGCTTCGCGGTCCAGCAGCGATATCTTGAGCGCTTCGCGGTCCGCATCCTTCGGCAACCGCGCGGTGCGCACCATGGCTTCGATCGCCTCGGCAGGCGTGGCGCCCGACAGGTTGTACCAGACACCGCCGCGCGAAATCAGGTCGGAAAGCAATAAGCTATCGAACATCGATAGTGGACTCCACCGCATGACTATCCAATTCTGCAAGACTCATATGAATAGTAAGCAATAGGAAGCTTACTTCAGCTCAGCTTCAAATATTATCGGTTCACCACGATCTATGGAAACCTGGACATAAACATTTGCAGGCCGATGAATGGGATTGGGACCTATGAACGGCAAGTAGAGAGTAGTCTGCCCGGCTGCTTGCTTGAAGATAGCAGATGCAGGCACGTTATTATCAATCAAATTTCTTTTCGATGCAGCGGCGACATTATCTGAGGTGGAAGCCCTCTCGGCGTACAGCTCCCAATACTCTTTCAGGTACTCACGATAATAAGGGGAAGCAGGAACGGATCCATCGTTGGCAGACATTTCGGCTATTATGGAAATTCTGCTTTCTTTGGGCAAATTGAGCTGTATTGCGATTACATAGAACTCGTTGAACTTGCCGCGCAAAAGCGAACTAGGTTCCATAAAAGGATTGGTTGAGGAATCTTTCCCGAATTTGTAGAGTGCCTGCGGATTCGCAACACTGATGGTAACTGGGGGAGTAGCAGAATCGTATGCAGGCAAATGCGTACATGATTGCATTACGAAAGCCACAGCTGTGAATACAACAAGCTTCCTAGCCAAAATAAGTAAGTTTTTATTTTCAAAGATAATTAGCGGCAATATCATGACCTAAAATAGTCTCTTTCGCATGAAGAGTAAATAGGAAAAAAACAGCCGGGCAAAGCCCGGCTGTTCAGTGGTTTTAAGCTGAACCAGATTAGAACGCGAACACGAATCCGGAACCGGCGGTGAGGACGCTGCCAGAGCTGGCGTAGTTCACGAAAGGCCTGACGAAGCTCTTCGCATTGAGAGTGAACTTCGCATAGCCTTCGGCGGTAAAAGCATTGGTGTTGTCATAGGACGCAGATCCTCCGACCGTAGCGGCGGGAGAGAGGGCATAGCTTACTTCCGGGGCGATGTACCAACCGAAGGTAGCACCGAGCGTCTCGGAAGCGTATGCACCGACCGACAGGGGACCCATCGCATAGGAGACGTACTCGTTGATGTTGGTGGTGGTTCCGAAGTTGGCGAGATCCGTGGTCTTGGTCTCGAGATAAACAGTCAGATCCTTGACCGCGTTGATGTTCGCACCGGTGTAGAGCGCGTTCTTGGCAGTACCAAGGGCAAGTTCACCAACGAAAGTACCGATGCCCTTCGCGGTGTAGGAGGCGGCGATGGCGCTGGACTTGAGGACGTTCTCAATTTTGGTGGTGGTGTTGCTGGCGAGGGGAACAAAGTAACCAACCGAGAGGCCGCTGATCGGGGCGACCATCACGAGGGCGCCAGTCTTGCCGTCAAAGTTACCATACACATTGTAGGCGGTGGCGTAGGTGTAATCATTGAGCTTACCAACCTTGAACTTCACGAGACCCTTCTCGAAACCGCCCCACACGAGAGCCTGGGTAAGATCGAGACCACCGTTCGCGAGGGTGGGATCATTGCTCTGAATGCGGAAATTCACGCCAAAGTCACCATTGGTATAGGCAGCGCTGAGGCGGGTGCGGGTGATCTTTCCGGAATAATCACTTTCAGTCAGGTAGAGAGAACCGGTGCCGCTGTCATACTGCATACCGGTGGCGACATAACCAGACCACGCAAGGGCGGGAGCGGGAGCAGCCTGGGCGAAAGCACCGGCGGCGACCGCGAAAGCGAGAAGCAGAACGACAAGCTTCTTCATTAAGGAGTCCTCCTTGAAAACAGAAGGGGGCCAAGCCGACGGCAAGGGGATCCCCTTTCCTAGGTTCGAC
>CAYRXK010000013.1:38484-40255 GCA_964428265.1 uncultured Treponemataceae bacterium | reverse complement strand
TGACGCTGCCATGAGGGGGCTTCCGGGCCCGGGGTGGCGCATCGCCGCTTCAGGCGACCTCCGGGCATACCTTGCCTTCCTTGAAGCGCGCGAACGATCCTGCGTGGCGCTTGCCGACCGAAGCCTGCGCGCGGGCGCGCGCGGATATGCGTTCAGGGACCGGGCGCGGCTGCTCCTGCATGTTGATGCCGCATCCGGGAATTTTGATGCCGCGGTGTTTTCAGGCGACAAGGGCGATATCCACTGCATCATTTCCGCGGAAACGTATACGGCCGCGGACGGCGATGACGACGGAGTACTGCGCGGATTTGCCGCGAAATTCCGCGGCAGGGCGCCCGGCGGCGATTTTTCCGTGGCGGGCCCCGGGGATTCAGTCGTCCGGTTCGAGCGCGCGGCGCGTTTCGAGGCGGGCGAGTCGAATCCGTACACGCTCATGTTCAGGCCCCGCATGGGGCAGCCAGGCGGACGTGGGGCCTCCGCCGCGTACGCCGCGTACGCGGCGACGGTTCCCCCTTCCGGCGTGGCGATACGCGAGGCGAGGGCTTCGGATTTTCACGCGTTATGCGATCTGCAATCGGCCTACGAAGCCGAGGAAGTCTACTCGGGCGTGCGGCCTTCCGGATCGTACATCGCGATGCGCGTTTCGTCGATCCTGCGCGGAGGCTCCTGCCTCGTCGCCGAGTTCGGGGGCCGCCTGGTGGGAAAGGCGAACCTGAACGCGCGCGGTATCCGCTGCGACCAGGTCGGCGGCGTGTTCGTGACGCCCGCCCTGCGGTCCAGGGGCATCTGCGCGGCACTGGTGGGCGCCATCGCCGCCCGGTCCGATATCGAGGGGCGCGATCTCGCGCTGTACGTGAAACCGGGCAACCAAGCCGCGCGGCGCGCCTATCTGCGCTGCGCCTTCGCAGTGACCGGCGTCTACCTCCGCGATGAATGCCGCCGCGCGGGCCAGGGAGGATCCTGAATGCCGGTACTGCGCAAGGCGGACCTTGCCGGCAGGATTCCCCTCGGAACCGGGGTCTGCGGGATCGATGAGGCGGGCAGGGGCCCCCTGGCCGGCCCCGTGGCCGCGGCGGCGGTGATCCTGCCCGAAGAATTCGACATTTCCATGCTCGATGATTCGAAGGCGCTGTCGGCGTCGAGGCGCGAGGCCGCGTACGAGCGCATCGTGCGCGGCGCGCTTGCCTGGTCGGTGGCGTTCGCCACGCCTGGTGAAATCGGCGCCCTGAATATCCTTGGGGCGACCATGCTGGCCATGCGGCGGGCATACCTGGCGCTGGGAAAGGAACCCGATGAAGTGTACGTGGATGGCAACCGTCTGCCCGATCTGGGCAGGCCGGCGATCGCCCTTGTTTCGGGCGACGCGATCGTGCCCGCCATCATGGCGGCCTCGATCCTGGCCAAGGTGTCGCGCGATGCGGTGATGGACCGCCTTCACGCGATCAGCCCCGGTTACGGCTTCGACGCGAACCGCGGATACCCCACCAAGGCGCACCGCGAGGCTATCGGCCGTCTCGGGCCTTCGCTGTGGCAAAGGCACGGATTCCGCTGCTGACCGGGAGAAGATCGAAAGTCGGGATCAGGATTCTTTCTTGCGGCGCACCACGATGCGTTTGCCGCCCGAAGGAGGCGCGGCGCGATCGTCCCTGCGGGGAGCGCGGGGTTCCCTGGCCTTGTAGGCGCGGGGGGCGGCGCTCTGGTCACGGTCGCGGCCGCCTTCGCGGGGCTTGAAACCGCCTTCGCCACGCGGTTTGAAGCCGCCTTCGCCACG
>CAYRXK010000013.1:20454-38384 GCA_964428265.1 uncultured Treponemataceae bacterium | reverse complement strand
CCGCCTTCGCCACGCGGTTTGAAGCCGCCTTCGCCACGGGGCTTGAAACCGCCTTCGCCACGCGGTTTGAAACCGCCTTCGCCACGGGGTTTGAAACCGCCTTCATCGCGCGATTTGAAGCCGCTTTCACGCGGCTTGAAGCCGCCCTCGCGCGGCTTGAAGCCGCCCTCGCGCGGACCGTGGCCCTCGCGCTTGCCGCCGGATGCGCGCGCACGGGCCGGGCGAACATCCTCGTCATCCTGGACGGCGCTGAAATCCAGCGGATCGACCTTGTTGCCGATCTTGTCCATGTGCTTCAGCGCATCGCGGAACGCGTCGAGGAATCCGCCCATCTGGTCGCCGAACACGACGATCGCGCGGCGGTCGAACATCTCGCCCTCGGTCGGCTTGGACTCGACGATGCTGAGAAACACGTCGCCCATGCGGTTCTGCTTTATATTGAAGAAATACGTGCGGCCTTCGCTGGCGAATTTCGAGGAATACAACTCACCCCGGATACCCATGGTCACTCCTTGCCGTTGAGGCAGAATCGCGATAGTACACGCGCAGGCCGGTTTTGAACAAGACCCGCCGCGGAGGGTGTCAAGCCGCCGCAACGGATGTCAATCAATTGCGGCGAACGGCAAACGGCTGTCAGTGCCCCGAATCCGCCCGGCGCACCATCGCGGCGTGCCACTCCAGGAAGTAGGCTTCGTCGCCGCTTCCGCCGCCCGCGATGTCCGCCATGATGCGGAACACCGGTTCGGTGCCCGATCCGCGCATCCAGAGAAACGCTTTCGGGGCTCCGGCCGGGTCCGTGAACAGGATCCTGAGGCCGCCCGAGCCCGAAGCCTCGAACCGGTCGCCGATTTCGCGTTCGGACGCGCCGTTCGAGGCGAAGCCCCTCCATCCGGCGATTCCCCACCGGGCGGCGAGTTCTTCCCTGCGGAAGGCCCATTCCTCGAGGAATACGTCGCGGTAGCGCCGTTTCAGGGCGACCTTGTCCGCGCTCGCCACCTTCAGGCCCGCGCGCGGTTCGAACACGCTCGTGGTGACCCATCCGGGCAGTGATCCGATGATGTCCGAAAGGTCGAAATCGGGACGCATGCGGTCGGCCTGGCCGGAGGCCTCCATCCAGATGCGGAAGAGGCCCTGTCCTCCCGGCCCGTCGCGCAGCCTGAGGAGTTTGAGGATGGCTCCCAGGGTGGCCAGCGGGTCGCGCACCCGTGCCGGATGCGTGATGTTGCCCCCGTTCGAGCCTTCGCCGAGGATGCGGACGATCCAGCCATCCGAGCGCAGGCGCTCCGCCAGGCCCACCACGTTCGCCTCGCCGGTTTCGGCGCGGAACACGCGCGCGCCGAACTGCGAAGCGATATGCTCTATGCGCATGCTGGTGCCGTCGTTCACCGCGATGGCGACCCGGGCTCCGCCCGCGAAAACGCCGTCGCGCGCCAGCGATGCCAACTCGGCCACGCAGCAGAGCGCGAACACTTCCTGCGCTTCAAGGATGCGTGCCGCGCCGCCCGCGCCCGCGGCACCGCGGTCGAACCAGACCAGGTTTCCGCGGTCGCCGTCGCAGTCGGGGCTGTAGCCGAGCTGGAACTCCGGATGGTCGCGGTGCGCCGATTCCAGTTCGGCGCGGCACGCGTCCAGCGAAATCCCCTCCGGCACGATCCGGTGCGAAAACTCGCCGACGCGGCCGCCGATCACGCGCACGCCGACGCCGAGCGCCTCGAGCCAATCCCGGTCCACCGAAAGGCAGCGCGCGGAACCGTTCAGGTCGGCCACCACACCGATGGGGTCCGCGCGGCAGGATGCCTCCAGCTCGTCCAGCAGGGTGCCCTGTTCCGCCAGATCGGTCTTTCCGGTAACCACCAGGTGCGAGAACAGGGTGTACGCCGACACGGCGAAGCGTTTCCACTGGGCGGTTCCGGTCAGGACACGGCGCAGCGCGGCCGCTTCCGCGCCTGAGGACAGCGCGGCGATGCGCGCCGGGGTGTCGGGCGCGGCGATCAGGGCGCGGTAGGCGGCGATGAGCGGCGCGATTTCCGCGGCCGACAGGACGCCTCCCGAACCGGCGCCGAATTTCACGCCGTTGTGGCCGGGGGGATTGTGGCTGGCCGAGATATAGGCGAATCCGTCGGCCTTTTCGGGGTGCCCTTCGGGGAGGGTGGCGGCATACCCGGCGTAGGCCATGATCTCGGGCGCGGCCACGATGAAGAGGTAGCGCACGTCGATGTCCAGCGCGGTCAGCACCCTGCAGAACAATTCGCCCAGGAGCCTGCCCGAGGGCCTCGAATCGATCCCGAGGAGGACGGCGGGGCGCCTGCCGCTTGCGGTTCCTGTTCCGGTCGCGGTTCCGTCGACGGCCCTGGCGCGCATGAACTCGCCGAAGGCAAGGGCCATGGCGCCGGCCAGGACCTTGTCGGCGTCGGACACGGCGGGGCTCAGCGAATCTTCCGCGGGATCGGCGCCGGTTCCGCGGCGGAACCAGGACGCCACCGGATCGCCTTCGCGGTGCAGCGCGAAGACCTTGCGCCACCCGGAAGCCGAAAGGATAAGGCCTTCCGCCGCGGCGGCGATGCTCGCGCGGTCGGGCAGGCGGTCTGGGTCCAGCAGGATGCGGTCCGGATCGCCTACATCGAGGCCGGTCGCGGGATTCTGGATGGCTGGCACGGGGTTCCTCCACAGGTGCGATGTTCGGGCGCAAGTATACTCCGGGCGCTTTGACTTGCGCGACCCGGCGTTCCGTCCTATCCTGCGGGATCGTGAACCTAGCCTCGCTCGCCAAGGCACTGCTGCCGGGCTTTCTCCCCCTCCTGGCCTACGTGGCGGCCGAATCGCTTTTCGGCGAAAAAATCGGACTGGCTGTCGGCATTGCGCTGGGCGCCGCCGAGTTTTTCATCGTGCTGGCCCGCCGGAAAAAGGCCGACCTTTTCATTCTGGCCGACACCGCCCTGCTCGCGCTCGTGGGCGCGCTGTCGCTGGCGCTCGGTTCGCCGACCCTGTTCAGGCTGAAGCCCGCCGCGATGGAAGCTCCACTGGCCCTCGCCATGTTCCTGCTGGCCTCGGCGCCTGACCGGGTGCTCGCCGGCTGGCTTGCCAGCCAGCTCAGGATGATGCCTGTGGGCGCCGCACCTGTGGGCGCCGTGCCGCTTGGCCCCAGTGCGGACGCGGTGCCCCCTGGTCCTACAGCGGGCGCGGTGCCGCCGGGTTCCGGAGCGGGCGCGGTGCCGCCCGCCATGCGCCGCACCCTGCGCGCTCTGGCGATTTTCCTCCTGGCGCACGCGGGCCTGGCCGCCTGGGCCGCCTTCGCGCTGCCGGCCGCCTGGTGGGGTTTCATCTCCGGTGTCCTGCCCTACCTGGCCCTGGGGGTGGCGGCGCTCGTCCTTTTCCTGCGCGCGCGCAGGGCGGCACCCGCCGCGGCTCTGGCCTGGAGCCTGCACCTGCACGACGGCCAGGGAAGTCTGTACGCGGTCCGGCCCGGCCCCGACGCGCCCTGGGACGCCGCGGCGCGCGGTATCGCCCGGATCCGTCCAATCAAAGAAATGGACGCCGCAATCCGCGAAACCCTCGGGCGCGAATTCACCGCCGCCCTGTCCGCCCTCGGAGTGGCCGGCGGCGCCGACGCGCTCCGCGTGTCCCTGCTTACCATGCCGGACGGCGGCGTCATCGCGCTCGCGGGCCTCGGGCCCGGCATACGGCCGCATGGCGCCGATCCCGCGCTCCGGCGCTTCTGGAGGGCCGCCGACCTCGCCTCGCTGCGGGGCTCGGGCGCCCTGGCTCCCGCGCTGGAGCGCGACCTCGACCTGCTCGCCGACCCGGCCCTTTACGGCGCAGGCGGCGCGCGGCTATAGTCAGGACACCGTGTTCCGATTTTTCCGCGCCCTCTTCTGGCTCATCCGCGGCGTGCGCGTCTTCGCGCTCGTCGGCTCCTCCGGCACGGGGAAAAGCTTCCGCGCCAAGCTCGTCGCGCAGAAATACGGCGTCGAAATGATCATAGACGACGGCCTCCTCATAAAGGGCGACCAGCTCATCGCCGGGCGCTCCGCCAAAAAGGAAGCCATGTACTTGGGCGCGGTAAAGACCGCCCTCTTCCACGACAAGGCCCACCGCGACGAAGTGGCCCGCGCCCTCCAGCGTGAAAAATTCCGAAAGATCCTGGTCATCGGCACCTCGGACCGCATGGTGCACAAGATCTGCGAACGCCTGCAGATTCCCCAGCCCTCCAAAATCATCAGGATCGAGGACATCGCCAGCCGCGCCGAGATCGAAAAGGCCGTCCAGTCGCGCCAGATCGAGGGCAAGCACGTCATCCCCGTGCCCGCGCTGGAAATCCGCCGCAATTATCCGACCATCTTCTACGATTCCGTGCGCGTCTTCCTGAAACGCAATTTCGGCGCCACCACCCTGCCCAAAATCTACGAAAAATCCGTGGTGCGCCCCGAATACACCAAGCGCGGCCGCGTCACGATTTCCGAAGCGGCCCTGTCGCAGATGGTCGTGCACTGCGTGGACGAATTCGATCCCGGGGTAAAGGTAAAGCGCCTGGCCGTGCGCGAGGACACGCAGGGCTACCGGCTCACCGTGGTGGTCGAGGTGCCCTACGGCACCAAGCTCGCCTCCAACGCGCACCACCTGCAGGAATACATCGTGGACAACATAGAGCGCTTTACCGGCATCCTGATCGCCGAAGTCAACATCGTGATAGACCGCCTGACCCCGCGCAAGGGCGCCAAGGCGCGCCTGGGCAGCCTGGGGTAGGGCGGGTCATCCAGGGTCGAGGCCCCGCCGGGTTCCCCGCAGGGGTTCCTGCCGGGAGAACGCTCCATTTCTCCGTGTCAGCCTTTCCCCCTATTGACGCCCGCCGCGCCTGCCTATACACTCCCCAACTGTACGCGGTTTTCCATCCGTGGCTATCCGAACTTTAGGAGAGCGATCGTGCCCTGTGGAAGGAAAAGAAAACTCAAGAAGATTGCGACGCACAAGCGCAAGAAGAAGAAGAGACTGAATCGCCACAAGACCAGGGCCAGCTGACCGCTGGCTTGCCTGGCAAGGCATGTCGCACTTTTTGAACTGAAACGGCCGCGTCCGAAAGGATGCGGCCGTTTTCGTCATGTGCGGACCGCGTACGCGGCAAGGGACCGTCGGCGGTTCGGTCATGCCGTCGCCGCCTGCCGCGCCGGCCCCTCGATCCGCAATACGTTTCAATAAATAAAACGCATTTTCGAATTTTGGCGTTTTTCCCTTGCGAAGCGAGCAAGCCATGCTATACTCGGGTCTATACCACCCGGAGGTCGGACGGGGAATTCCTCCTTCCCGTCCGGCCTCCCGAGAGGTCCACCATGACTGACCAGAGTTACCGCGTACTTGTCATAAACCCCGGGTCGACATCCACCAAGATCGCGGTATTCCATGGTGCCGAACGGCTCCTTGATGCTGCGATACCGCATTCTTCGGAAGAACTTGCGCCGTTCCCGACCATCGCCGCGCAGTACCCGATGCGCGAAAGCGCCATACGGACAATCCTTTCCGGGCGCGATTTCGACACGGCCAGCCTGCACGCGGTCGTGGGCAGGGGCGGCCTGCTGCACCCGATACCCGGCGGCGTCTACCGCGTCAACGAGGCGATGGTGCGCGACCTGCTGGCCGCCCGTTACGGCGAACACGCATCCAACCTTGGCGCCCTGATCGCGGGCCGCCTCGCCGAAGAATGGGGCCTGCCCGCCTTCATCGCCGATCCGGTGGTGGTAGACGAACTGTCCGACCTGGCGCGCGTGTCGGGGCACCGCCTTTTTTCGCGCACCTCGATATTCCACGCGCTGAACCAGAAAGCCACCGCGCGGCGATTCTGCGCCGATCACGGCCTTTCGTACGAAAAGTCCACCATCATCGTGGCGCACATGGGCGGCGGCGTGTCGGTCGGCCTGCACCGCGACGGCAGGGTAGAAGACGTCAACCAGGCCCTGAACGGCGAGGGGCCCTTCAGCCCCGAACGCTCCGGCACGCTGCCGGCGGGGCAGCTCGCGCGGCTCTGCTTTTCCGGCACCTGCAGCCTGGCGCAGGTCCTTCGCATGATAAGCGGCGCAGGCGGGCTGGTCAGCTTCATCGGATCCAACGACATGCGCGATGCCGAAAAGGGCTTCCATGCCGGAGATCCGGACGCCACCCTGTATTTCCGCGCCTTCGTCTACCAGGTGGGCAAGGCCATCGGGGCCCTTGCGGCTGCGGCCGAGGGCAGGGTCGACGGCATCGTGCTCACCGGCGGCATCGCCCATTCACGGGAGATCGTGCGGCGCCTTACCGAGATGTGCGCCTTCATCGCGCCGGTCGTCGCCTATCCGGGAGAGGGAGAGATGGAGGCCCTGGCCGCCGCCGGCCGCGACGCGCTTTCGGGCGCCGCGAGCGTGCGCGACTACCTGCCCGAGGAGGCTTCCTGATGCGCCGGCTCGATGCGCTGATCGCCGAAGCGCGCGCGAGGGGGCCGGTGCGCCTGGCGATCGCGGCGGCCAGGGAGGAATCGGTGCTGCAGGCCGCCGCCGAGGCTGCCCGCGCTGGCCTGGCGCACTGCACACTCTTCGGCGACGAATCCGGAATACGCGCCCTGGCGGCGGATTCCGGCCTCGACATCGCGGACGCGGACATCCGGCACGAACCCGATCCCGGGCGCGCGGCGGCCGCCGCCGTGGCCATGGTCCGCGCTGGCGGCGCCGACATCCTCATGAAGGGCCTGGTGGACACCTCGGTGCTCCTGCGCGCGGCGTTCAACAAGGAAACCGGCATCAACGCGGGCAGGCTGGCCAGCCACGTGGCCGTGCTCGACGTGCCTTCGTACCACAAGCTCCTTGTAATGAGCGACGGGGCCATCAACATCGCCCCCGACCTGGCCGCGATGAAGGACATCATCGATTCGGCCGTGGACGTAGCCCTGGCGCTGGGCGTGGCGCTGCCCAAGGTCGCGCTTCTCGCCGCCGTGGAAAAGGTGAACGCCCTGGCCATGCCCTGCACCGCCACGGCCGCCCTGCTTGCCCAGATGAACCGGCGCGGCCAGATCGGCCGCTGCATCGTCGACGGGCCGCTGGCGCTGGATCTGGCCGTCAGCGCGGACTGCGCCCGCGTCAAGGGCGTCGTCTCGGAGGTCGCCGGCGACGCGGACATCCTCGTCACGCCGGACATCGAGGCGGGCAACATCCTGTACAAGAGCCTGGTGGACCTGGCGGGAGCCGGGGCCGCGGGCGTCGTCATGGGCGCCGCCCGCCCCATCGTCCTGACCAGCAGGGCGGACAGTCCGGAAACCAAACTCGCATCCATCGCGCTCGCCGTGCTGCTCTGCCGCCCGGCATCAAGGTAGGAGGGAACGCATGGCCCAGAAAGGGAAGCCGGTCATAGACCGGGAACGGTGCAAGGGATGTTTGCTCTGTGTCCGATCCTGTCCCACCGGGGTGCTCGGCCCCGAAAAAACCGCCAACTCTTGGGGCTATTACCCCTCGAGCGCGCTGGTGCCGGAAAAGTGCATCGCGTGCGGCAACTGCCACGCGGTATGTCCCGACGTCGCCATCACCGTCTACCGCATCGCGCCCTGATGCACCGGAGGCAGGCATGAACCACCAGAAGCGCCTGATGAAAGGCAACGAAGCCATCGCCGAAGCCGCCATCCGCGCCGGCTGCACCGCCTATTTCGGCTACCCCATCACCCCGCAGAACGAACTTACCGCCGCCATGGCGCGCGGCATGCTGTCGCGCGGCCGCACCTTCATCCAGGCCGAGAGCGAGGTCGCGGCGATCAACATGGTGTACGGCGCCGCCGCCACCGGCGCCCGCGCCATGACCTCGTCATCAAGTCCCGGCATGTCGCTGAAGCAGGAGGGCATTTCCTACCTTTGCGGCGCCGACCTGCCCTGCGTCATCGTCGACGTCAGCCGCTCCGGCCCCGGCCTGGGCGGCATTTCGCCCGCGCAGGGCGATTATTTCCAGGCTACCCGCGGCGGCGGCCACGGCGACTACCACACCATCGTCCTGGCCCCGCGCGACGTGCAGGAAGCCGCGGACCTTACCCACGAGGCCTTCGGCATCGCCGAAACCTGGCGCATCCCCGTGCTCATCCTGGTAGACGGCCTGATCGGACAGATGATGGAAGGCGTGGTCCTTCCGGAGGAAATCGATCCTGCCCGCCTGCCGCATCCCGAATGGGCGGTCGGCCATGCCGCCGGGCGGGGCGGCGCCGGCGGCCCGGGCGGCGCCGCGGGACAGGCCCGTGCGCCGCGCCACGTCAGCAGCATCAACCTCGTGCCGGAAGAACTCGAAGCATCCGTCCGCGAACGGTTCCAGCGCTACGACCGGGTCGCGGGCGCGCTCACCCGCTGGGAAGAGTCCGATATCGAGGGCGCCGACCTGGTGTTCGTCGCCTACGGTTCCTGCGCGCGCATCTGCGACGGCGCGATCGAGGAAGCCCGCGCGGCGGGCCTCAAACTGGGGCTTTTCAGGCCGATAACCCTGTGGCCATTCCCCTCGGAACGGCTGCGCGCGATCGCGGAACGCGGAACGCGCCTGCTTTGCGTCGAAATGAGCATGGGCCAGATGGTGCAGGACGTTCGCCTGGCGGTCGAAGGGCGCGCCAAGGTCGATTTCTACGGCCGCCTGGGCGGAATCGTGCCGAGCGAAGAAGAAGTCTTCGCCGAGGCGCGGCGCCTTCTGGGCCGCTGACCGGGTAGAGGAGGGATACACGCATGGAAATCGCCTACGGCCATCCGAAGAGCCTGAATCCGATACAGACCAAATACTGCCCGGGCTGCGGGCACGGCGTCATCCACCGCATGATCGCCGAAGTGATCGATGAACTGGGCGTCCGGGACAGGTCGATCATCACCAATCCGGTCGGTTGCTCGATCTGGGCGAATCTTTATTTCGACATCGATTCGGTCCAGCCCGCCCACGGGCGAACGCCCGCCGCCGCCACCGGGGTCAAGCGCATGCTGCCCGACCACATGGTCATCTGCTACCAGGGAGACGGCGATCTTGCCGCCATCGGCACCGCGGAGATCATCCACGCGGCCAACCGAGGCGAAAAATTCACCGTGATTTTCGTCAACAACGCCATCTACGGCATGACCGGCGGCCAGATGGCGCCCACCACGCTGGTCGGCCAGAAGGCCACCACCGCGCCGGACGGCCGCGATCCCGAGGGAGCCGGCATGGGCTATCCGATCCGCGTGTGCGAAATGCTCGCCACCCTCGGCGGCACGCGGTACCTGGCGCGCGGCGCGGTGGACAGCGCCGCCAACGTGCGCAAGACCCGCAGATACATCAAGACCGCTTTCGAAGCCCAGCTCCGCGGCGAGGGATTCTCGCTGGTCGAAATTCTCTCGCCCTGTCCGACCAACTGGGGCATGAAGCCGACCGAAGCGGCCGATTGGCTGGCTTCGGCCATGATTCCCTATTATCCGATCGGCGAGATCAAGAACACGCTGCGCGGCGCGGCGGGCGCGGCGGGCGCGGCCGGCGCAACCGGCGCAACCGGCGCAACCGGCGCAACCGGCGCAACCGGCGCTCAGGCCACCGGGGAGGCCCACCGATGAAAGAAAAGACCTTCATGGCGGGGTTCGGCGGACAGGGCATCATTTCTATGGGCCAGGTCTGGGTCTACTGCGCGATGCGCGAAGGGCTCGAGGTTACGTTTTTTCCGTTCTACGGTGCGGAAAAGCGCGGCGGCATCGCGCGCGCCTCGGTCATCGTGTCGGACGCGCGGATCGCCAGTCCGCTGGTAACCCAGGCCGATTCGGTCGTGGTGATGAACCAGGATTCGATGGAGGTGGCGCTGAAAGCCGCGCGGCCAGGCGCCATCCTGCTGCTGAATTCCAGCCTGGTGCGCGCGGAGCCCGCGCGGGAAGACCTGTGCGTGCTGCGCGTGCCCTGCAACGAAATCGCCGAGCGCCTGGGCGACGCGCGCTACGCCAACATGGTCATGATGGGTGCCCTGGCCACGGCGACCGGCGCGCAGCGCCTGGATCACCTGGAGTCGGAATTCCGCAGCTTTTTCCCCGCGAACAAGCATGCGCTCATAGCGGCGAACATAAAGGCCGTGCGCGCGGGGCAGCAGAGCGTCGTTTCCTGCCGCTGAAGCGCGCTATGCGGATAGCGCTGGCCGGGGCCGGGAGGCGGCGGTTTCAGCCTTTCCGGGACTCGCCGTCGGCGCCGTAGTCCATGCCGAGTTCCCTGGCGATGGAGCGCATCCCGTTTTCGAGCGCGCGCCGCACTTCCAGCTGTTCGAAGGTCGGCTTGTCGCGGTGGGGGTCGGTGAACAATTCGCCGGGATCCTGCACACCGAGCGCGTGCGCCAGGCGTTCCGCGATTTTGTCGCCCGGCCAGTTCCGGGAGGTTTCCAGCGCGCCGATATACCCCGGCGAAACGCCGATCAGTTCGGCGAGCTTCGCCTGCGACATGTTCTTGAGCTCGCGTCGAAGTTTGATGTTGAAGGCGAGGTTATTCCGGAGACTGCCCACGATTCGATCGTACCGGCAATCGGATTGTTGACAATAAGCCTACACAAAGAATATTGCTTTGCCACACAAAGCAGAATCCGCCAAGCACACGCCGAACCTACGCCATACGGGAAACTCCGGGCACCGGTGGACGATGGCCATGGCGCGGCCGTACTATTGCCTCATGTTTGAATCCACCGTCTATCGCGCGCGGCGCGATGCGCTCCTTCGCGCACTCGCCGACGCCGCGCCCGAGGGCAGGCGGGGAATCGCGCTGTTCATCGGCAACGGCGAATCCCCCATGACCTACCCAGACAACTGCTACGATTTCCGCCAGGACTCGTCGTGGCTCTACTATTTCGGGCTGGATCTTCCGGGCCTTGCCGCCACCCTCGACCTGGACGATGGCAGCACCACCCTCTATGCAGGCGATCCGGATATGGCATCCCTGATATGGACCGGCCCCGTGCCCGCCGCCACGGAACTCGCCGCCGCGGCGGGCGCGGACCGGGCCAGCCCGCCTGACACCCTTGCAGGAACCATCGCGACCGCACTCTCGGGCGGCAGGCCCCTCCGGTACCTGCCGCCCTACCGCGAGGAAACCCGCGCCGCCATCGCCCGCCTCTCGGGCATGCCCGCGGCCCAGGTCAGCGGGCGCGCCTGCCCCGACCTGATCCGCGCCACGGTCGCCCTGCGGCAAATAAAAGAGGACCGTGAAATCGCCGAACTGGAAACCGCCGTCGGCATTTCGGCGGACATGCACCGCGCCCTGCTCGCGCAGGCCAGACCCGGCTGGCCGGAATACCGCGCCGCGGCGCTCGTGCAATCGATCGCGCATGACCACGGCGCCACGCTCTCATTCAGGACCATCGCCACCACGCGCGGCGAAATCCTGCACAACCACAGCCGCGCCCAGGCCATGCGCGACGGCGGGCTCTTCCTTCTTGATGCGGGCGCCAGTTCGGCCGAGTATTACGCGGGCGACCTTACCACCACCTTCCCGGTGAACGGCCGCTTTTCCCCGCGCCAGGCCGACCTGTACCGAATCCTTCTGGACATGATGCGCGCCGCCACCTCGATCCTGCGTCCGGGGCTGCCCTTCCTGCAGGCGCACCTGGCCGCCGCGCGCACCCTGGCGCAGGGCATGCGGGCCCTGGGCATCATGCGCGGAGACCCCGACGAGGCGGTTGCCGCGGGCGCCCATGCGCTCTTCTTTCCCCATGGCCTGGGCCACATGATCGGCCTGGACGTGCACGACATGGAAGCATTGGGCGAAGATCGGGTGGGATACGGCGAGGGTTTCGCGCGCAGCGCCCAGTTCGGCCTGCGATCCCTCCGCCTGGCAAAACCCCTGCGGCCCGGCATGGTGCATTCCGTGGAACCGGGCATATACTTCATTCCCGCGCTGATCGACCTCTGGAAATCCGGGCGCCGGCACGAAGAGTTCATCGACTACGCCGCGCTCGAACAATGGCGGGATTCAGGCGGCATGCGCAACGAGGAAGACTGGCTGACCACCGGCTCGGGCGCCCGCCGGCTGGGCCCCGCATTCGACAAAAGCGCCGAAGCGATCGAACGCGCAAGGAGCGGCATGTGAAATCAGTGTTCACCGCGGCGTTCCAGGAAGAAGCCATCGTCATCCGCAGCCTGCTGGCTTCGGCGGGCATCGGCAGCGAACTCCTGGCGGACCGGATGCTCGACGTGAATCCCTACTTCAGCATCGAACCCAAGGGGGTGCAGGTGGTCGTCGCGGACGAGGACGCCGCCGACGCCGAAGCCCTCGTGGCCGAATTCCGCGCCCGAAGGCGCGGGGAGGCGGTACCGTCATGAAATTCCGCCCTGCGCTGGCGCTGGTCCTGCTGTTTGCCGCGACGATTTTCGCCGGAGCCGAACCACGCACGGTCTCCGTGTCCGGCTCAGGCACCGTCCGCTACGTGCCCGAGTTCGCAGACCTCGATTTTTCCATCACATCGCGCGCCAAGATTCACCGCGAAGCCCAGGCAGCCCTGATGGACGCGACCGCCCGCACCCTGTCCCGGCTCGGCGCCCTGCCGTGGATCGAATCCGGGGACCTGTCCACGCAGTCGTTTTCGCTCGAGGAAGAGTGGCGCTACACGGGGTCGACGCGCGTGCTGCAAGGCTACGTGGCGGTGAACAGGCTGCGCCTGCGCCTGCGCGCGCTCGATCGCTACCAGGAAACGATGATCGTCCTGCTCGATGCGGGCGTGAACGGCATCAGCGGCCTGCGCTTCGGTGTCGCGGATGAATCCAGGTTCGAGGTCGAGGCGCTGGAAGCGGCCATGCGCGATGCCCGCCGCAAGGCTTCCGCGCTGGCATCGGCCGCCGGCGCCTCGCTGGGGCAGGCCCTTTCCATCCAGGCAGAAACCGATCCTTCGCAGGACACGCCCCGGCTCATGGCGATGAAGGCGGTATCGTCCGACGCCGAAACGGGAAGCGACCTGATCGCCGAAGGCGAACGCCCGGTCCGCGCGCGCGTGCGGGCGACCTTCCTGCTGGAGTGAGTCCCGCATGAAACGACGCGCCGTCCGCTATTCGCTGTTCGTGCTCGCCCTGCTTCCGGCCGCTTTCGCGATGGTGCTGGCATCGCGATCCAGCGAGCGCGGGTCGGTCCTGCGCTCCGCTTCCACCGCCTTCGAATCCATGGTGAATCTTGAAGCGGTAGGCATGGACGACGGCTATTTTTACTGGAACGAACTCTATTATGCCGTGGAATCTGGAAAGATCGACGTGGCCCGCGAATACCTTCAGGACATCCTCGACGTCTACCCCGCGGTGACGCGCGCGGACATCGAGCAGGGCTCGGCGCCGCGCGAATCCTTCCAGATTGATCTTGAAGGAAATGAACTCCTGCTCCGATTCGCCATAAAAGACGATTTCGGCGCCATGCGCATCCCCGACAAGCGCGGCGTGGTGGCCGTCGATCCTCAGAAAATCATCGACATGGTGCAGGGCAGGGAACACATCACCATCGTGCCCGAGGGGGGGCATGAACTCGCGTTCGGCGTCCGCGGCGAATTCCGCCAGCCGGTGCTCGATGCGGGCGACATGCTGATCATCCTGTTCGCCAGCCTCGCCCTGTCCCTTCCGCTGAGCATGTGGATGTACCGGCGGTCCATCGTGTTCTACGAAACCCGCGGCCTCGAATCGATCATCTTCCTCTTCGAACAGTCGGAGCGCCTGTCCGCCACGCATTCGCGCAAGGTGGCCGCGCTGGCGGTTTTCCTGGGCGAGAAGATGGGCTATCGGCGCGCCCGCCTCCGCAACCTGTACACCGCGGCCCTGCTGCACGATATCGGCAAGATTTCGGTTCCGCCCGCCCTCCTCCTCAAGCGGGGCGAACTCACCGAGACCGAAACCAGGGAAGTGCAGTCGCACCCCATGGTATCCGCGAAAATCCTGCGGAATTTCCGCGAACTTGCCCACCTTGCCCCCTTCGTGCTGTACCACCACGAGCGCATGGACGGATCCGGCTATCCCGAAGGCATTTCGGGAACCCGGATCCCCCAGGAGGCGCGGATCATCGCGGTGGTGGACGTGTTCGAGGCGCTCGCGGGCGAGCGGACCTACCGCAGCCCCGCAACCCCCGCCGAAAGTTTCGCGATCATGCACCGCATGGCGCTGGACCAGGGAATAGTGTCGGTGTTCGAGCGAAGCTATCCGGAATTCGCGGACTACTCTCCGCCGCGCTGGACACTCGGATTCAGCCACGCCAGGGACCGGGCCTGAACCTTGCGCCCGTCGGCGTTGCGATAGGGATTCTTCGTGTTGCGCAGGTAGGCCTTGTAGGCCGCGCAGGCCTCGTGGTACCCATCCGGACCCTTGTAGCTCGAAAACTCGTCGCAGCGGTACAGTTCCAGAAGCATGGGAAAACGCGGATCCGCCACCACGTCGCCCACCCGCGACGCAGGCAGCCGCGGCAGCGCCGCCGGCAGCATGTGGCTCCGCACCAGGTACTCCACGTCGCCGACCAGCGCCTGCGGAAAGCCCAGGCGCCCCAGCAGGCCCCGCGCGATCCCCGCTCCCAGTTCCGCATGGCGGTGGAACCGCTTGCCCGATTCACTGCGGGAACGCGACTTGCCCGTGTCGTGCAGCAGCAGCGCGAGCGACAGGGTCAGGTCCGGGGTTTTCCGGTGGCCGAAGGTCTCCATCGTATGCGCCCATCCGCCGCCCTCGGGGTGGTGGTCCTTCGCATGGTCGACCTCAGCCAGGTCCGCCAGGTCGGGCCAGAATTTCCGGACGAACCCCGTGCGGAGCAGTAAGTCGAAGCCCCTGCCGGGATTGTTTCCGGTCAGGATCAGGGTCAGGAGGTCGCGCTGGTACAGGGCCGACGCATCCACAGGAAGGCGGAATGCGGCCGCCTCGGGCAGCCCGGGGCAATCGCCCGCGCGGGCCAGGAGTATCGCGGTCTCGAACAGTGCATTGGGATGGGACGGATCGGGCGGGGGAACCAGGGCTTCACGCAGGGTGCCGCGTATATCGCCGGGGTCGGCGTAGAATCCGTTGCGCGGATTGCGCCGGAAATCGGCGGCCGGCGAGGCTCCCAGGCCGCGGGCCCGGCTTCCATCGGCACCGAGGCCCTCGATGCAGAGGAACCTGACGCCCGCGGGCGCGCCCTGCGGCGCCTGTCCGATGAGCGCCGCGTCGGCGTAGGGCAGGGCGGGGTATTCCAGGTGTTCGAACAACCGTGCCAGGTCTATGATCGAGGCGCCGGTGGCGATGAATCGAGGGTCGCCCGCCCCGGATCCGAGGTAGCGGCCGATCGCGGTGGCGCCATACTCGAACCAGGGAAAACCCGCCCGGGCAAGCGCATCGAGCGGATCGCGCGGATCAAGTGCAGCGGCCATGCAGGAAAAGATACCGGCACCACCGCCCGGCGGCAAGGCCGGACAGCCGCGGCAAGGCCGGACAGCGTTGACCCAAATCCCGGGCCCGGGTAGGATGGCCCACCATGATCCGCGTCCCAGGGCATGACAATCGAGCCGGTCTCTTCGCCGAAGCGCTCAAGGCGACGGTGCCCGTCATGTTCGGGTACCTCGCGCTCGGACTCGCCTTCGGTCTCCTGGCCGCCGATGCGGGGTTCCCCTGGTGGCTCGTGCTGGTGATGAGCCTGACCATGTACGCCGGCGCCGGGCAGTTCGCGCTGGTGGGCCTGCTCGGATCCGGCGGAGGCCTCGCCGAGGCAGCCATACTCGCCGCCGCGGTCAACGTGCGCCATGCCGCCTACGGCGTCTCCATGCTCGGCCGCTTCGCGCCCTGGCCGCGCCAGCGCCCCTACCTCGCGCTCGCCCTCACCGACGAAACCTTCGCCCTGCTGTCCACCCTCCCTTCCCGCGGCGAGGCCGACGGCCTATTCATGACCATGGTGGCCGCCATCGACCAGGCCTGGTGGGTGACCGGCACGGTGGTCGGCGCCCTGGCCGGCTCGCTCCTGCCCTGGAAACTCGAAGGCCTGGACTTCGTGCTCACCTCGCTGTTCGTCGTTCTCCTGGTGGAGCAGGTCAAGCGGATGAAGGAACCGCTCCCGTACGCAGGCGCCGCGCTGGGCACCCTGCTGGGAACCCTGGCCGCGGGATCGCGGGCCGGCATGGTCATCGGCATCGCCATGGGCATGGCGGCATCGGGAATCCAGGCCGCGCGCGCACGCCGGAGGCCGGAATGAGGACTCCCGGATTCGCGCTCGCCGCCGTCTTCGTGTCCGCGGCCGTCATCGGCGGCATCCGGCTCCTCCCCTTCATCCTTTTCCGGAACGGCGCCGTACCCCGCGGCATGGACTTCATCGAAAAATACATGCCCCCCGTGGCCATGGCGGTCCTCACCGTGGCATCCCTTGCTTCCGTTTCCTGGACCCGAGCGCCCCACGGCATCCCGGAACTCGCCGGCGTAGCCCTCACCGCGGCGGTCCACCTCTACCGACGAAACGTCCTCCTCTCCATCGCGGTCGGCACCGGCGCCTACATGGCGCTTCGTTACCTCGTGGGCGGCTGATGCACGGCTCGCCTGCGCCGGATCCCGCCAAGGCCAAACCGGCGGAAACCTCCGGCATCAACCTCTATTCCGAATACAGCCTGCACGATGCGCTCAAGCGCCGTGCCGCGGGGCCGGAAGGCCGGATCGAGGTTGCCGTCTCCGGCCGGGTAGCGGACGCGGTGCGCGCCGACGGCGAACTGGTCGAGGTGCAGACCGGAAGCCTTTACGCCCTGCGGGAAAAGGTGGCCGCCTGGGCCGCCGAAGGCCATCGCGTACGCGTGCAGTACCCCCTCGCCGCGCGCACACGGCTCGTCACCATCGACCCCCGCAGCGGGGAAGTGCTGTCCCGCCGCCTCAGCCCGAAACGCCGCGGCCTCTGGGACGCCTTCGACGCGCTCACCCGCGCGCCTGGGCTCATCGCCACCCCGGGAGTCACCCTCGAGATCCTCCTGGTCGAGGTTACCGAATTCCGTCGCCCCCTCGACCCGCCCCTACGGCGCGGCCGGTTTTTCCGCAGGATCGAGCGCACGGACCGGGTCCTGGACGCGGTGCTCGAATCGCATGACTTTACCGGGCCGGATGACTGGCTGGCCCTCCTGCCTGGCGGCCCGGGCGGCAGCTGGACCCACGAATCGCTGGGCGCGGCGGTCGGGGTAACGGCGGCCGCGGCGCGCACCCTGTTGTACAGCCTGGCCAGGGCGGGCATTCTCGAATGTACGGGGCGCGAGGGCAGGCGCAAGTTGTACGCCGTCCGCACACGCGGGGAGCCATGATGGAATCATCGATCGAAGCGGTACTGTTCGACATGGACGGAGTCCTCGTGGATTCCGAGGATCTCATCGCCGCCGCGGCCATGAAGCTGTTCCGCGAGGAATTCCATGTCGAGGTGCACCGCCATGACTTCCACCCCTTTGTCGGCGCCGGCGAAACCCGCTACCTGGGCGGCGTCGCGGAGCAGTACGGGCTCTCCATCGACATACCCCGCGCCAAGGAAATCCTGTACCGCAATTACGACGAACTCGCCTCGGGCGGCATGCGCATCCTTCCCGGCGCGCGCGAGTATCCTGAAGCCTGCCGCCGCGCGGGCCTGAAAATCGCCCTGGCCTCGGCGGCCGACCGCGTTAAAGTGGAAATCAACCTTCGCGAACTCGGCCTGTCCGACGAATTTTTCGACGCGGTGGTTACCGGCATCGATGTCGAGCGCAAGAAGCCGCATCCGGACATCTACCTGGAAGCGGCCCGCAGGATCGGCGTGGATCCGTCGCGCTGCATCGTCATCGAGGACGCGGTGAACGGCATCCTGGCCGGCTGCGCCGCCGGCGCGCGCTGTGTGGGCCTAACCACCAGCTTTTCCGAAGACACCCTGCGCCAGGCGGGCGCGCGCTGGATCGCCGCCGACCTGGGGGCCTGCCCGCTTCCCGCCCGGCTGGCCTGACCGGCTCAGACCGCCGCGTCGCGCGAACGGCTCAGACCGCCGCGTCGCGC
>CAYRXK010000013.1:0-20354 GCA_964428265.1 uncultured Treponemataceae bacterium | reverse complement strand
CGGCTCAGACCGCCGCGTCGCGCGAACGGCTCAGACCGCCGCGTCGCGCAGCGCCTCGAAAAATCCCGACCGCGCGTCCACGACCATGCGCCACGCCGGCCCCGACGCCGAACCGTCCAGAGGCCTCTCGGTAAGGATGATCGTGCGCTGCGGCGAACCGAACAGCCTGTCCAGCAGGGCGGGCGCCGGCGAAACCACCGAAGCGATGCGGGCCAGGGGAATGATGACATCCTCGATCGTCTCCGCGGCGCGCGACGCGTTCGGAGCCCTGAACATGGCCACCAGCCAGTTTTCGCTCCGCATCTTCCTGAAAAAGAGCCGCGACTCCGTCAGGATCGCCAGCCCCCAATCGCCGCGCGCGTTCCGGTCGCCCGGGTGCGGGAAAACCTGCCCCATGGTCCGGGCGAGCACCCGCTCGCCTGATTCCTTTTCGAAGCGCTTCCAGTATTCGCGCGCGGATTCCTCGTTGGCATTGGCCTCGTTCTCGAACATATCCGGGATTATACCGGCGGGCGGGGCTTGGATGGAACGGCCCGCCCCGGGTACATTCGCAGGCGATGAACCGCATGATTTCCTATGGCGCCGGCATAGGCTACGCCTCGATTTTCGGATTTTCCTTCCTCGTCACCAAGGGAGCCCTCGATGTCCTCGATCCGCTGGAACTCCTGTTCTCGCGCTTCCTGGTCGCGGCGCTCACGATGAGCGTCCTGGCGGCTTTCGGCGTGATCCGCCTGCGCTACGCCGGCAAACCCAGGGGAGCCCTCGCGCTCACCTGCCTGTTCCAGCCGGTCCTGTATTTTCTCTGCGAGACCTATGGCGTGCGCGAATCCGCCACCAGCACCGCGGGCATGATCCTGGGCGCGCTGCCGGCCACTTCGGCACTGCTCGGGCTCCTGGTGCTCAAGGAAAAAGTCAGCCGCCTGCAGATGGCCGGGCTGGCGCTCTCCGTGGCGGGCGTCGGTTTCATCGCCTACGCGCAGGGAGGCTCCTCCGGCAGCGACGGACTGCGCGGCGTACTCCTGCTCTTCGGCGCCATGGCGAGCGCGGCGTTCTTCAACGTGTTCTCGCGCTCCGCGTCGCGGCACTATTCGGATCTGGAACGCACCTTCGCCATGATGTGGACCGGCGCGATCACCTTCGGCGCCGCGACGCTGTTCTCCGGATTGTCGGGCGGCGCCGGAGCGGACCTTCCGGGCCGCATGCTGCAGGCCTGGCCGGCGCTGGCCTACCTCGGCCTGCTGTCGTCGGTGGTGGCGTTCTTCCTGATCAACGTGACGCTCACGCGCCTGAAGGCGTCGCAGTCGGCGGTGTTCGCGAACCTGGTCACGGTCATCACGGTGGCCGCGGGCGTGGCGCTGCGCGGCGAGCCGTTCGGATTTCCCCAGGCGGCCGGCGCGATCATGATCGTCACCGGAGTGTGGGCGGCGAACCGGTCGGTGTAAGGCCGCGGGTAATCAACCGAAGGCCGCCAGAAGGTTCGCGCGCAGCGCCGCGCGCGTCGACGCCTCGTCCGCTCCGCGGATTTTCGCGATGTGCGACACGACGCGCGCGATGTCGCCCGCTTTCGTGTACGGCGATCCGAAGGGGGGTTGCCAGGGCGCGTCGGTCTCCGAGAGGATGCGGTCCGCGCTCAGCTGTGCGCATGATTCGCGCGTGCGCGGTCCGTCCCGCAAAATCGGGGTGCCGAACGAAAAATACGCGTTCACGCCCTTGCGCAGGAATTCGTTTCCTTCCGCGGCGCGGCCCGGCCAGCTGTGGAAAATCACCGCGCGCAGCCGCGCCAGGCGCCTGCCGTAGCCCATCAGGATATCGGTCGCCCGCCTGACATGCACCAGCAGCGGCAGGCCCGCCGCTTCCGCCAGAGCGAGCTGGAATTCGAAACAGGCGCTCTGCGCCGCCATCGCTTCCGCGGAACGAGTCCGCGCGGGAATATCCCCGAAAAAATCGAAGCCCGCCTCGCCGATCGCGTCGATTTTCCGTTCGCGCGCGAGCGATGCCAGGAAATCCGCGTCGTCCATCACCGGGTTCTGCGGATGGATGCCGAAGGTGGTGAAGATGCGGGCATGGGGCCGCCGCGCGAGGATGAGCGCCCGCAGCGACTCGGAGCGCTCCCATTCGGCCCGGTCGTGCGCCGAGGCGCAGGCGGCCCAGTCGCCTGCGGGCAGGGTATCCGCAAAATCCGGATCCCTGTCGCGGAGGTCGGCCAGATGCAGGTGCGCGTCGGACCAGACCGCGGTTTCCGGTGCCATGCCCATGCCCGTCGCCGCTTGGCTCAGAAGTAGCCGAGTTTCCGGGCCTGCGAGGTTAGCTCGTCGCGGAATTTCGGATCGGCTACCGCGATGAGCGCCTTCGCTCGTTCGGTCACCGTGCGGCCGCGCAATCTGGCGATACCGTGCTCGGTGACCACGTGATCCACCAGGCTGCGGTGCAGGGTCACCGCGGAGCCCTCGGCCAGCATCGGCACGATGGTGGAGACCGATCCCGATTTTGCCGTGCTGTAGCAGGCGATGATGCTCTTGCCCTTGCCGTCGTGACCGCCCACGGCGCCGGTGGCGGTGTCGGACTGGCCGCCGGTGCCAGAATACTGGTTCGGCCCGATGCTCTCGCTGGCGACCTGGCCGGTGAAATCCACCGAAATGCAGGTGTTTATGGAAACCATCTTCGAATTCTGCGCGACCACCGCCGGATCGTTCACCCATCGCCCGCGCTGGAATTCCACCGCGACATTGTCGTCCAGCCAATCGTAGAATTTCCTGGATCCCATCGCGAAGGTGGTCACCAGCTTGCCCTTCTTCAGCGACTTCCGCGCGTTGGTCACCACGCCCATCTCGTAAAGTTCCATCATGGAATCCACGAGCATCTCCGTGTGCACGCCCAGGTCCTTCTTGTCGCGCAGGGCCAGGGCCGCGGCGTTCGGAATGCCGCCGATGCCCAGCTGGATCGTCGATCCGTCCTCCACCAGTTCCGCGATGTGCGATCCGATGGCCATGTCGGTGGCGTCGGGATTCGGCGCCGGAAGGGTGGGTACCTCCTGGTCGTGCTCGACGAACAGGGTCGCCTGCGACACGTGCACCTGCGTATCGCCGAAGGTGCGCGGCAGGCGAGGATTCACCTCGAGCACCACGGTTTCCGCGTGCTCGATGATGTCTTTCTCGTAGGTGATCCCGAGCGACAGCGATACGAAGCCGTGCCGGTCCGGCGGCGTGCAGGTTCCGAAGAAAATGTCCGGCCGCTTCACATGGATGCGGTCGGTCGCCGCGCGGTGCAGCATGTTCGGCACATAGGTGACCGTGCCGGTGCCGGCTTTCAGCGCGGCGCGCGAACCCGGCGCGTGAAACCACGAGGCGAGCTGGAAATGACCTTTCATTTCCGGCTTCATGTAGAAATCGTACGGTTTCAGCGTCAGCACCGAGAATACGCGCACGTCATGCACCCTGTCGCCGACGATGTGGAACCGGTCCATGCAGCCCTGCGGTTCGGACGCGCACTGGCCGACGATCACGTCGTCGTCGCTCTTTATGCGCGAAACCGCCTCGTCGATAGACACCAGCTTGCTCTTGTACACATCCAGCCAATTCATGCGCGCGCTCCTTACAGTTCCACGAGGTTGGCGCCTACGGCGAAGCCCGCGCCCGAGGCGACCAGGACCACCAGGTCGCCCTTCTTCACGCGGCCTTCGCGCCGCGCCACGTCCAGGGCCATCGGCACGCAGGCCGAACCCGTATAGCCGAACCGGTCCATCACCGTCGTGGTCTTCTCCATCGGCTCGCCCAGGATGCCCATCACCTCTTCGATCACCGCCCGGTTGATCTGCGTGAAGAAGTAATGCGACACCTCGCGTTGGGCGACACCGGCCTTTTCAAGCAGGCGCCTTACCAGGGGCGGCCACAGTTTCACGTTGCGGTCGCCGGGCAGGCGCTGCAGGTTTTCCAGCCCGTAGGTGCCCGAGTCCAGGAGTTCGCGCGTCACGGGCTTCCGCGTGCCGCCCGCGTATACGCCCACGAAGTCCCACTGCGTGCCGTCCGCGCGGAACGCGCCCTCGACATACCCGCGGCGGCCCGATTCGTCGCGCGAAAGCACGACCGCCGCCGCGCCGTCGGCGAAGATCGACCACCCGAAGGCGTCGCCGTCGCGCACGTAGGCGGGCATATTGTACACGCCCGCCACCACCGCGTGGCGGAGCGACGGATCCGTCGCGACCGCGCGCGCGGCCAGGTCCAGCGCCGTCACGAAACTGGCGCAGGATGCGCCCACGTCGAAGGCCCGCGACTCGGTCTCGCCGCCCTGCAGGCGCCCCTGCAGCAGTATCCCCGTGGCCGGCGAAATGTATTCGGGCGTGTCGGTGGCCACGATGAATAGGCCAACTTCCGATGGATCGATTCCCGCGTCGCCCAACGCGATGCGCGACGCCTTCTCGGCGAAATCGGCGGTGCTTTCGCGAAGGCCGGAGAGCCTGGCGATGTGCCGGTCCCGGATGCCCATTTTCGCCGCCAGGCGGTCCGCGTCGAACTCGACCCCCGTCAGCGCCTTGAGCCTCGCGTTCGAAATGGGCGCTCCGGGCGCGTAAAGGCCCGAGCCCGCGATCACGGCTGCTGCCATGCGTTGCCTCCATTGATGCGTACGGAAAGTCCTTCCCTCATTAGAAGGCCGATCTCTTCTATTAATGCGCGGGCGTTGCCCGGCGATTCGTCGAACACCACTTCGAGCCCCAGGTAATGCGCCACGCCGATCAGGAATTCGATGGACGTGGTTTCGTCCGCTCCGCCGGAACCTTCGCGGTTTTTCCGGTACCCGTCCGTGAATGCGCCGTAGTAGCGGTTCACGTCCTCGGGCAGCACGAATTCGGCTTCGCGCACGATGTTGTAGCAATTCGGGTCGAGCGAAAGGAACACGATGAAGAGCCACAGCCCGCGCAGTTCCCGTTCGTAGCGGTTCAGGCCTTCGCCCATGTTCAGGGATATGAAGTGCCGCACCTCGGCGCCAACGCGGTGGATCAGTTCGGCGTAGAATTGTTCCTTGCTCGGAAAATGGATATAGAAGGCGCCAACCGAGAGCCCCGCCGCATCGGCGATCTCGTGGATGTTCGTCTCGAAAAAGCCGCGCTTTCCGAACAGTTTCTTTCCCTCGCGCAGCAGGCGTTCGCGCGCGTCGGGCGCGGCGTCGAAGGGCAGGGGGGTAACCGTTCCCGCGTAGACCTTGCCGGAATCGGCGGTGGCTCCCGCAAAGAGGCCGTGCAGGATGATCTCCGGCAGCGCGTCGAAACGGACCGGAATGCCGTGGAAGGCGGAACGGATCGCCGTGAATCGCAGGCCGCCGAGCGTGAAGATATAATCCGCGGGCCGAACCCTGCGGCCGAGCGCCTTCTCAAGCGCGCGCTCGTAGATGGCCTTGAGCCGGTGTTCATATTCGAAGAACCGGTACTGCCCCTCCCGGAATACCCGCACCAGATCATGGTTGTCCGCCGAAAAATTGAACACGATGGCGGTGAACGACCGCAATCTCTCTTCCGTACCCGCGCCCGACACGCCCGTCAGGGCGCTGGCTATGCGTTCGGTGACGTCCTCCAGGATTTCCCTGAAAAGCTCTTCCTTGGTCGTGAAATAACGATAAAAGCATCCGTTGGAGAGGCCGGCGTGGCGGCAGATTTCCGCCACGGAAACGGTGCCATACCATTTGTCGGCGAACAATCGCCGCGCCGAAAGCATGAGGCGCGATCGCGTGTCCCGTACCGGCGTCGTAGCTTTGTCCTGCGCCATCGTGCCGTCCCTGTTGTCCGGAGGATGAGATGTGATTCACCCATTAATATACGCCTGGTTCTCCCGATGCGCAAGCTACAATCGTCAGGGAGGTTTTACACCGGAAAAGGGGTCAGAACAGGCAAAAAGCACGCATTCCGTCATTTTTCGCTTGACGGATCAGGGAATCCGGGGTTTTCTTAATGAGAGTCGATTCACCTTTCATGGAGGCACAGCATGACCGTCGGCATCGCCGGCATCGGCACCTGGTTTCCGGAAACCCGCATGAGCGCGGTAGACCTGTCCGCGGCCACCGGCGTACCGGAAGACGTGGTGGCCCTCAAATTCGGCGTTAAATCCAAACCCGTCGCCGGGCCTGCCGACAGCACGGCTGAAATGGGATACCAGGCCGCGCTAGTGGCGCTGCAGGATGCGGGCGTGGATGCCGCCTCGGTGGATCTGGTGCTCTGGTGCGGCGCACAGCACAAGGATTACCCCTGCTGGCTCGCCGGGCTGTATGTGGCCAACCGCCTCGGCGCCACCAAGGCATGGAGCTTCGACATGGAAGCCATGTGCGGCTCCATGATGGCCGCCCTCGACGTGGCCAAATCGCTCATGATAGCCCGGAAAAACCTCGACACGGTCCTCATCGTGTCCGGCTACCGCAACAACGACCTGATAGACCTGGCCAACCCCGACACCCGCTTCATGATGGACATCGGGTCCGGCGGCTCGGCCTGCGTGCTGAAAAAAAACCTGGGCAGGAACACCCTGCTGGCCTCCGCCTTCCGCGGCGACGGTTCTCTCTCCGAAATGTGCGTGGTTCCCAACCTCGGCACCAGGGCCTGGCCCCCCACGGGCGCGCAGGCGGCCGATCCGTATTTCAAGGTGCTGGACGCGAACTTCAAGAACAAGCTCGGCGAAGTCACGATGCCCAATTTCTACGCGGTCATCCGCGAGGCGCTGCGGGATTCCGGCTATCCGGAAAACGGCATCGATTACCTGGCCATCCTGCATTTCAAGAAGAGCGCGCACCTGGCCGCGCTGCAGGAACTGGGCTTGCGCGAAGACCAGTCCACTTACCTGGACGACTACGGCCACATCGGGCAGAACGACCAGCTTCTGTCCATCCAGCTGGGCCTGAAGTCCGGAAAGATCCGCGACGGTTCCCGCGTGGTGCTGGTCGGCGCGGGTCTCGGTTTTGTCTGGGCGTCCAGCGTGGTGCGCTGGGGGCCCGATCCCGCCTGAGGCGGTTGATTTGGAGCGATGCGCCGTCCGCCTCCGGGCGTGCGGCGCATGAATGATTGAAAACGGGGAGCGCGGATACCGCGCGGACCCCCAAGGAGGCATTGATGAAGAAAATGCTGTTCGCCCTGATCGCGCTCGCGCTCGTCACCGGCGGCGCGTTCGCCCAGGGCACCCTCAAGATCGGCGGCATCTGGACGCTGGCCGACATCACCGGCGACCAGGGCTCCAAGGCCGCCCTGCTCGCGGTGGAGCAGATCAACGCCGCGGGCGGCGTGAACGGCCGCAAGCTCGAGCTGATCATCGGCGACGACGAAGGCAAGGCCGACAAGGCTGCCGCCCAGGTCGAAAAGCTCGCCACCGTGGACAAGGTCGAAGTCTTCATCGGCGGCATGGCCTCCGGTGCCGAGCTGGGCAAGATCCCCGCGTTCAAGAAGTACAACCGGGTCGTCATGTCCACCGGAGCCGCAGCCAGCGTGACGGTGGAAAAGGCCCTGGGCCCGAGCCCCGAGTCGGATTTCTACTTCCACCTGCATCCGTGGGACTACAACCAGGGCGCTTCCTACGCCGAAGGCTGGGATGCGATCCAGGCCAAGTACCCGAACATCCAGATCAAGAAGATCTTCCTCGCCTACGAGGAAGGCGCCTTCGGCAAGTCTTCCTGGGATGCCACCAGGGTCCTGTTCGGCTCGGGTTCCCGCTATGTCGTCGACGGCGCGCCCTTCAAGAGCGCCCTCCTCGGCGGCGGCGACTACACCGCCGTACTCGAGGCCGCCAAGGCCTTCAAGCCCGACCTCTTCCTGTGGGCCGGCTACGACGCCGACGCGCTGCCCCTGCTGGAGCAGTCCAAGGCGATGAAGTTCAGCCCCGGCATCTACCTCGGAGCGCCCCCCGGATGGCCGATCGGATTCGGCTCGTCCAAGCTCTCCAAGAACGTCATGCTCTACGGCATGTGGTCCACCGCGATGAACGACACCAACCCCCAGAGCAAGAAGTTCTATGATGCCTACGTGAAGAAGTACCGGGTCGAGCCGGCCACCTACTTCGCGCTCCTGGCCTACGACGCGGTGCAGATCCTCGCCGACGGCATCAAGCGCGCCGGCACCACCGACACCGCCGCCCTCGTCAAGGCGCTCGAAGCCACGAAGTATCCGTCCGCCCTCGGCGAGACGATCACCTTCAAGCCGTCGAACGTCATCAAGCACCAGGGCATCACCCGGCAGAAGATCCTCCAGTGGCAGGACGGCTTCCAGGAAGTGATCTGGCCGTTCGAGGCCGCGACCGCGACGCCGGTCTATCCCTTCCCCGCGTGGAAGTGAGAATCAGCGCGTAACGAACAGTGACGCCGTGCGGCGGACCCGGCCAGAAATGGCCGCCCGCCGCACGGCGCGCATTTCACCATAAAGGCAGTCAAGATGGCACGAACGAAACGCTCCGCGCTCTATCTGGCTCTAGGCCTGGCGGCCGTCATCGGCATACTCGTCTGGAAACCGACGGTCCTCATCTACGGCATGCAATCGGCCGGCCTCTACGCCGCGATCGCCATTCCCATGGGCCTGGTCCTGGGAATCGTGCACATCGTGAACCTCGCCCACGGCGAATTCATGATGCTCGCGGCCTATTTCACGTATTTCGGCTGCAAGGCGCTCGGCATGGATCCCCTGCTCGCCATCCTGCCCACCGCCGTCGTCACGGCCGTCTTCGGCTGGATCGTTTTCCAGCTCACCATCCGGCGCGCGCTGAAGGCGCCCGAGCTGAACCAGCTCATCCTGACCTTCGGCATTTCGATCCTCTTCAGCCAGGCAATCAACCTGGCCTTCACCTCGCAGACCTACAAGATGTCGCTGGACTACGTTTCATCGTCGATGGACATCGGCGATCTCTCCTTCGGCACCTGGTCGTTCGTCTTCGTCGCCGTGGGCGTGCTGTACGCCTATGGCCTGAAGTTCTTCCTCACGAAAACCACCACCGGCAAGGCCGCCCTCGCGGTCGGCCAGAATCCGCGCGGCGCGGCCATCGTCGGCATCGACGTGAACCGCACCTACGGGCTGGTGTTCGCGCTTGCGCTGGCCATGGTCGGCGCGATGGGCGCCCTGTTCCTCACCAAGTCGGCGATCTTCCCCCACGTGGGCGGGCCCTTCACGATGAAGAGCTTCTGCCTCGTGGCCATGGCCGGCGTGGGCAACATTCCCGGCATCCTCGGTGCCAGCATCCTCCTGGGCATCGCCGAAAACTTCCTTCGCGCCTTCCGCGACACGCGGGGTTGGGCGGACATCGTCTTCTTCGTCCTCATCGTCGTGGTAATCCTGGGCAGGTCCCTGAAAGGGAGGAAGTCGTGAACCGCCGTACCCCGTTCCTGCTCGCCGGCATCGCCGTCTCCGCGATCGTGCTCGCGCTGCCGTTCTTCGCCGGGGACTACCCCCTGCAGGTGGCGCGCAATGTAATGATGTACATGGCCCTGGCCGTTTCCTGGGACATGCTGCTGCGCTCCGGCCAAATCTCGTTCGGCATCGCCGGCATCTTCGGCCTCGGTTCCTACGCGTCCATCCTGGCGGTGGTGCGCGGCGGCATGCCGCAATTGCTGGCCGTGCCTTTCGCCGCGCTCTTCGCCGGACTCGTCGCCTTCCTTCTCGGCTTCCTGATCCTGCGCCTGCGGCACACGTATTTTTCGATCGTGACCCTCGCGCTGGGCGAAATCTTCAGGATCATCATCCACAACCTGCATGATTTCACCGGGGGGCCCGAGGGCGTCGTCATCCAGCAGGGCGTCATCTTCGGCGGCAAGGCCGGCAGCCTGTACTGGCTCACGCTCGCGGGGCTGGTGGTGGCGCTGGCCGCCTCGTACTGGTTCGAGCACAGCAAGATACGCTTCGCGCTCACCGCGATCCGCAACAACGAAACCTCCGCCAAGTCCTCCGGCGTGGACATTTTCCGCTGGCTGCTGGTGGCCTTCGTGGCGTCCTCGGCGATCCAGGGCATGATGGGCGGCATATTCGTGCAGTCCTACGCCTTCGCGGCGCCCGAATCCGTGTTCAGCGCCGACTTCACCCTGCTTCCACTCGCGATGGCGCTGCTGGGCGGCATCCACTCCACCTGGGGCTCGGTGCTCGGCGGACTTCTTCTCGGCCTGGTGGCGGAATGGCTCAAGCTGCAGATCCCCTACGGACACCTGGTCGTGTACGGCCTGATGATCATCATCGTGATCCTGTTCATGCCGAAGGGCCTCCTCGGCATGGTGCGCAACACCGCCCGCAAGGCGGAGGGGAGGGCGGCATGACCAAACTGAAAACCACCGACCTCACGAGGCGCTTCATGGGCCTCGTCGCGGTCAACAAGGTTTCGTTCAGCATGGACGAGGGCGAGATTCTCGGCATCATCGGCCCGAACGGCGCCGGCAAGACCACCTTCATCAACCTGGTGTCCGGCATCATCATGCCGTCGGACGGAAAGATCGAGTACAAGGGCGGCGACATCACCTACGCGCCCGCGCACGAACGGGCCCGACAGGGCATCGCGCGCACGTACCAGCTGATCCATCCTCTGGAAAACCTCACGCTGATCGAAAACGTGATGGTGGGATCCATTTTCGCGCGCGGCAACGGCCTGAAGGCCGCCCGCGCCAAGGCCGAAGCGCTCTGCGCGGAACTCGGCCTGAAGGACCTGGACCGCGACACCTCGAAACTGACCATCCTCGAAGTGAAGAAGATGGAAATCGCGCGGGCGCTGGCCAACGAACCCGAAGTCCTCTTCCTTGACGAGGTGATGGCCGGCCTGAACGCCGACGAGACCAAGGACCTCATCGCCACCGTGCAGAAAATCGCGCGCGAGCGGAAGCTCGCCGTCGGCGTGGTGGAACATGTCATGGGCGTCATCCGCGAACTCACGCACCGCGTCATCGTGCTCGAGGCGGGCGAACTGATCGCCGAAGGCCCGTACGAGGAAGTCTCGAAAAATCCGCGCGTGCTCGAAGCCTACCTTGGAGGGGCCGCCTGATGCTGAAAATACAAGGTCTCGAGTGCGGCTACGGCCGCATGAAGGTGCTCGACGGAGTATCGATCGAGGTGGGCGCCGAGTCGGTGGGTCTCTTCGGCCCGAACGGCGCCGGCAAGACCACGCTGATCGGCGCCATCATGGGCATGAACAGGGCGTGGAGCGGCTCCATCGAACTCGAAGGCAGGTCCATCACCGGGGTCGAGACGCACGAAGTGGCGCGCATGGGCGTTGCCCTGGTGCCGCAGGAACGCGAACTCTTTCCCGGCATGTCGGTCGAGGACAACCTGGTCCTGGGCGCCGCCTACATCCCGCATGCGAAAGCGCACATCGCAAGCCAGCTTGAGAAGATGTTCGAATTATTCCCGATCCTTAAGGAGCGGCGAAGGCAGCTCGCCGGCACGATGTCCGGCGGCCAGCAGCGCATGGTGGCCATCGCACGCGCGCTGATGTCCGAGCCCAAGCTGCTGATCCTGGACGAGCCCTCGCTGGGCTTGCAGCCGTCGATCGTCGCCGAAGTGTTCGGCGTGCTGACGCAGCTCAAGAAGTCGGTATCCATCCTGGTCACGGAACAGAACGTGCGGGAGAGCCTGCGGTCGATCGACCGGGGCTACGTGCTGGAAAACGGGCGCATCGCGCTGCAGGATAGCGCCGATGGCCTGAAGACCAACCCCTACGTCATCAAGTCGTACCTGGGAATCTGACCATGCCCGATTTCATTGAGAACGGCGCGCGGCTGCGCTGCGAACTCACCGGTCCTGTCTCCGGCGACCGCGTGCCGGTCTCCGGTGACCGCCTACCGGTCTCCAGCGACCGCCTACCGGTCGCTTTCCTGAACGGCATCGCGATGTCGATCGCCCACTGGGCGCCCTTTGTGAACGAATTCTCGCGCGAGCGCGCCTGCCTCTGCCACGACATGCGCGGCCAGCTCCTGAGCGACAAGCCGGAAGGCCCGTATTCGCTGGAACTGCACGCCGACGATTTCGCCGCGCTGCTGGACAGCCTGGGCATCGAGCGCGCGCATGTCGCGGGCACCTCGTACGGCTCCGAGGTGGCGATGGCCTTCGCGCTGCGCCACCCGGACCGCTGCGCATCGCTCGCGCTGATCGACGGGGTGAGCGAATGCGACGCCCTGCTCGAGGCGGCGGTCCGCTCCTGGAAGGCCACCGCCCTGCTCGACCCGGCCGCGTTTTACGCGACCATCGTGCCCTGGACCTACTCTTCGGAGTACATAGAGGCCAACCGCGAACTCCTCGCCCGGCGAGAGGCCGCGATGAAGGGCCTGCCGCCGGAGTATTTCAGGGCATTCGCCGCGTTGTGCGACGCCTTCCTCCGGATCGACCTTACTCCGCGCCTGGGTGAAATCCGCTGCCCGACGCTCGTCATGGTGGGCGAACGCGACATCCTGAAACACCGTGGTTTTTCCGAAATCATCGCGCGCGGCATACCCGGCGCGATCCTCCGGGTGGTACCCGGAGCCGGCCACGCGGCCACGCTCGAGAAACCGGCGGAAGTCGCCAACGCGTTGCGCGATTTCCTGCGAAGGAGTGAAACATGACCGAAAGCATCATCGCGCTCGGATCGCTCTCGCTGTTCATGGTGGCCGCCGGATCCGGCGCGCCCATCCTGTACGTGCACGGCAACCTGGCTTCGTCGCGCTGGTTTTCGCGCGTCATGGAAATTCCCGGGTTCCGCACCGTAGCCCTCGACTTGCCCAATTTCGGGCGTTCCTCGGCGATGGACGGCGAGCCCGACCTTCTGGCCTACGCGGAAGTGCTGGCGCGGTTCATCGAACTGGAAAAAATGGATCGGCCGATTGTCGTCGGGCATTCGCTCGGCGGCGCGGTGGCGCAGGCGCTGGCGGTGCGCCACCCGGACAGGGTGCGCGCCCTGGTGCTGGTGGATTCCAGCGCGCCCGACGGCCTGAAGAGCCCGCCCGAACGCTATCCCCTGTACGAAATGATGCGCGCCAACCGCGCGATCACCTCGCAGGCCCTGGCGCCGATGGCACCTGGACTGAACGATCCGGCTTTTTTCGAGGCCCTGCTCGACGATGCGATGGCCATGGCGCCGCCCGCCTGGGTGGGGCACGCCAAGGCGTTCAACAATTTCGACATCAGCGCGGAATGCGCCAACTTCAAGGGGCCGGTACTCGTGATCCGGGGCGGCAAGGATATCCTCATAACCGAAAAGATGGCCGCGGATACGGCGGCCGCCTATCCCGCGGGCAGCCTGCGGATCATTGACCATGCGGGGCATTCGCCCATGGTGGAGGATCCCGCGCTGTTCAGGTCCATCATCGCGGAATTCGCGGCGTCGGCCTGCGAGGACGAGATCGAATTGCCGCACAGCGACGCGTTGCGCGACGCGGCGTGCATGGAGGAATGATTTCATGAGCAGAACGAGCATCGTCGGGGCGTACAACTCGAAATTCGGAAACCTGGTCAAAAAGGACAAGGAAACCGGCGCCGTCACCGACCTCAAGAGCATCTACGAGCTTCTGGGCGAGGCGGGCAGGGGAGCGCTGGCCGATGCCGGCATCGCTGCGAAGGACGTCGGCGGCGTCTGGCTGGGGTCCTGCGCCCCGGGACTTTTCGCCGAACAGGAGCACCTGGCGGCCGCGGCGCTCGAAATCGATCCGGAAGGCCTGCGCTTCAAGCCGATGACGCGCTGCGAGGATGCCTGCGCATCAGGTTCGGTCGCGTTGTACGATGCGATCTACGCGGTCGAATCAGGCCGCGTGGACACCGCCCTGGTCGTGGGCGTCGAAAAAATGAACCTGCTGGATACCAAGGGCGTGACGCACGCGCTCGCCACCTGCTCGTACTGGCCCGAGGAAGGAGCGCGCGGCATGACCTTCCCCGGCCTGTTCGCCGAGTACGCGAAGGGCTACATGGCGCGGTACGGGTATTCCGCGGAACGAATGGCCGAATACCTGGCGCACGTATCGGCCCTGTGCTACCGCAATGGACTGGACAACCCCCTGGCGCATTTCGGCAAGGGCGGCCCTTCGGACAAGCTGCAGCTGATCAGCGCGCGCGCGATACTCGACCTGCCGGCCGACCGGAACCCGATGATCGCCGAACCCCTGCGCCTGCACGACTGCTCGCTGGTCACCGACGGCGCCGCCGCCCTCGTGATAAGCCGCAACGACACCGTCATCGGCCGCGGCGATCGCGCGGTGTCCATCGCCGGGTTCGCGCAGGCCAACGAATACATGGCCATTTCGCGCCGCGCCAACATGCACGAACTGCTTGCCGCCAAGCACGCGGTCGCCAAGGCCTTCGGGGAAGCGGGCATCACGGCCGCGGACATCGACCTTGCCGAAGTGCACGACTGCTTCACGATCAACCAGATCCTCTGCACGGAAGCCCTGGGCCTCTCCTCCGACGGGCAGGCGGGCGAGGATTACCGGTCGGGCCGCTTTACCAGGGACGATCGCTGCGCGGTAAACCTGTCCGGCGGACTGAAGGCGAAGGGCCACCCCGTCGGCGCCACCGGCGTTTCGATGCACGCGCTGCTTTACAAGCAGCTGATGGGCGAACCGATCGGCGCCGCTCCCGCCAAGGCGCCGCGCGTCGGCGTGACGCTCAACGTGGGCGGCAGCGCGGTGACGAACTGCGTCACGGTCCTGCGCCGGGAGCGCTGACCGGAACCGGGTTCGCCAGGCCCCGAACCGGGTTCTCGCTTCGCGGGACGCGGACCTATCGCGAAAGGTCGCGCAATAGGGCGGTGATGCGCCGCCCGGGCGCGACCTTCTGCGGGCAGACGCGGGAGCATTCGAAGGCGCGCCTGCATGCGGCCGCGCCTTCGGGACGGGCGGCGAACGCGAGCATCGGCGCCCGCCGCTCCGGCCGTTCCTCGCGCTCGCGGTCGGCGGCTGCCAGCGCCGCCGGCCCCACGAACGGAGCGTCCACGGGGCATGCTTCGATGCAAAGCCCGCATTCGATGCATGATTCCATCACCGATGCGCCGTCGGATTCCCGCAGGTACCCCCAGTCGGGCATCGTTTCGAACAGTCGCGAAGGCTTCACCGCGATGTCGCCCACGCGCGTCGCGCGCGCCAGCGGCTCCACCGTGACCGCGGCCGTTCCGAGCTCCGAA
This sequence comes from uncultured Treponemataceae bacterium, assembly GCA_964428265.1. Classification (GTDB taxonomy): domain Bacteria; phylum Spirochaetota; class Spirochaetia; order Treponematales; family Rectinemataceae; genus CAYRXK01. Next base: position 5,280 of record CAYRXK010000013.1, on the reverse strand, counting down.
ACCCTGGTCAGGCACATGAGCGCGGGCTTTCCGTTCACCAGCGCGCCGCAGGTTCCGCAGGAACCGTGGTGGCAGGAGTGCCGGTAGCGCAGGGTCGCGTCGCGCGTGCCCCGGACGATCTCCAGGCAGTCGAGCACCGTCGCGCCCTCTTCCGCCTCGATTTCAAAATCGCGCATCGCGTCATGCGATCCGATTCGCAGCCTCAGTCTCATCCCCGGGCCTCCCGGTAGAAATCGCGCCAGGACGGCAGGCGGAAATCCGCGCTGCGGCAGGGCGCCGCGATCCCCATCGACGCGCAGGCGGCGTCGGCGGCCTTTTCCGCCATCGCGCGCAGCACGGTGGCCTTGCCGCCGACCACCGACGCGAAGTTCCCTATGCCGTCGCGCGCGGCGTGGTCGATCACCGAAAAGTCGCGGCTGAGGCTCCTTCCTTCCGCCTCGGACGACGATGCTCCGTACAGCGGACGCGCCGCCGCCCATGCCGCGTGCACGGGAATCCCGGCGATGCCCGGCACCATGCGCCGCGCTTCGCGCGCCAGGAACTCGACCTCGGACTGCAGCGGCAGGAAAACCTCGCCCGAGTCCGCGGGGCGCTGCGTGGAACCGATGATGGAGAGCCCGCGCTGCGGCACCAGGATGTCACCGTCGCCCGGAGGCCGTAGCCTGGAAATCACGCGGTTCACGATGCGGCCCCGGAACGCGAGCATGGCGCCGGGAGCCGGCGACACCGGAATTTCCGCGCCCGCGAGCGCGCCGACCTTGCCCGCCCACGCCCCCGCCGCATTGATGAAGTACTCGGCTTCGATGTCGAATTCGCGCGGGTCCGGTCCGGACCGGTCCATCACGCGGACGGCCTCGATGCGGCCCCCCCGCAAACGCGCGCCGATGGCCTCGTGCCAGGGCAGGATTTCCGCGCCCAGGACGCGGGCTCCGGCAAGGAACATCATCGGCAACCTGAAGGCGTCGAATCCGCCATCGGGAACCTGCACCGCCCGTACGATATGCGATCCGAGCGCCGGCTCCATGGCCCTCGCGTCATCGCCGGACATGGCCCGCGCCGGAATTCCCGCGTCGGCCAGCGCGTCCAGGAAATCGCCCTCGCGCGCGGCTTCGGATTCGTCGGTCGCCACGAAAAGCCCGCCGTTGTACTCGACGCAGTCGGGGGCGATGCGCGACAGGATCACGCTTTCGGCGTGGCACTCGCGGGCGATGGCGCGGTCGGCCCATGCGTAGCGGGCGCCGCAGTGCAGCTGGCCGTGGTGCCTGCCCGTGGTGCCCGAAGTGAGCTCGCCGCGCTCGATCAGCACCACCCTGAAACCGCGCAGCGCAAGATCGTACGCGAGCGCGGCGCCGGTGCCGCCGCCGCCGATTATGCAGGCTCGGGGAGCATCGGAGCCTCGCGGCGCTGCCTTCGCGCGTGGCGCGGCATCGAGCGCGGGAAGCGGCGCGCGGAGCGCCGCGCGTGCACCTGAGTCTTCCATGGCGGCGCTCAGCGCTGCTCCTCGACCGAAAACCGCTTCACCTTTTTGGTCGTCGTCATTTCCAGCGGCGAATCCAGCAGGCTAACCTTTCCGATGCGCTGGTAGGGCAGCAGTTTCTGGTTCACCTGCTCCACCACCTGCTCGATGCGCGCGCGCGCATCGGCGGGCGAACCGGCCGCGCGCGCCCATTCCTGGTTCGGATAAATGCAGGCTTCTATCCCCTCCGCCCGGGTTTCGGCGTCGGCGATATACCCGCGCACCAGCACCTGCTCGACTTCCTCGAACAGCTGGAACCGGTTTTCGATCTCTTCCGGATACACGTTTTTCCCGCCTTCGGTGACGATCAGGTTTTTCGCGCGGCCGGTCAGGTACACGTACTGCTCGTCGTCCATGTAGCCGACATCGCCGGTGCGGAACCAGCCGTCGCCGGTGAACACCGCCTTCGTCTCTTCCGGCATTTTGTAATAGCCCATCATCACCATCGGGCCCTTCACCGCGATCTCTCCCACGCCGTCCGGATCCGGATCGAGGATTTTCATCTCGACCCTGGGGATTATTTTGCCGACCGAATTTTCCTTGTAGCGGTAGATCGGGTTCAGGGTGAGGATGGGCGAAGTTTCCGTCAGGCCATAGCCCTGCACGAAATCGATGCCGAGCTGGTTGTATTTCCGGAACACCGAGGACGCCAGGGGGCCGCCGCCCGAAATGCAGATGCGGATCGTGGAAAGGCTGGCCTTGTCCAGCACCGAGTGGAACAATTTCCTGCCCGGGTTCACGCCGAAGGCTTTCTTGACGAAGCCCGACACGCCCATCATTCCGGAAATCAGGCCCCAGGCGACCGGACCCTTGGCCTTCACGCCGCGCATGATGCCCGCGAGCACCTTGTTGAACAGCAGCGGCACGCCCAGGAACATCGTGATCTTCGCGTCCTTCAGATCTTTCAGGATCTGCTTGACGACCATCCGCTTCCCGAACACGACCTCGGCGCCCACGGAAATCGCTTCTATGAACACCGCGAGCATCGTGTACGAATGGTGGATCGGCAGCAGGGCGTAGAAAACGTCGGTCGGATACAGCTGCATGTTGCCCTGGGCCAGGTAGCAGTCGGCCACCAGGTTGCGGTGCGACAGCATGACGCCCTTGGGGCTGCCCGTGGTGCCCGAGGTGAAGAGGATCGCCGCCAGGTCGCCCTCGGCGGGCGGAACCGCGACGGCCGGATCGGGCGGCGATTCCGGCGCCGCCAGGTTCAGCAGGTACTCCGGCCCCTCGGGCCACAGCGAAAAATAGGCCCGCAGGCCGGGGCGGCGCCTGCGCAGCTCCTCGGCCTTTTCCTCGTCGCAGAACAGCGCCACCGCATCGCCCGCGCCGATCAGGTTGGCGATTTCGTCGGTGCCGATCTGGTAGTCGATGGGTATCACCACCGCGCCCGAGCGCAGGATGGCCAGGTAGGCGATGGCCCATTCGGGTGAATTCTTGCCAGTGACGGCCACCTGCGATCCCCTGCCGATGCCCAGGGCGCCCAGCGCGGCGGCGACCCTGGCTATGGCCGCATCCGCCTCGGCGTAGGTGAACCGCAGTTCCGAAGGATCGTAGGTGGCGAAGCAGGGCTTGTCGGCGAACCGCGCCACGCTGATCGCGAACATCTCCGGCAGTGTGGGCCATTCGCCTGAGAAGGCGCGGCCGCGATATTCATCCAGAAAGGCCCAGGGTACGTATTCTGCCATGATTTCACCTCGATCCCGATTTCACCATATTTGCCGGAGCAAGGAAAGCCCATCCTCTTCCACTCGCGTCCGGATTTCGGCTATTCTTGCGCATAAACCCGGAACGAGCGGGGCGATCGGAGGGAAGCATCAGATGAACGCGATCGAACTGGCGAAAGCCTACGATCCGAAAAGTTTCGAAGACCGCATCTACGAAGCATGGAAGTCCGAAGGCGCTTTCATGCCCGCGGCCGCGAAGGGCAAGAAGCCGTTCACCATCGTAATTCCCCCTCCCAACGTCACCGGCGTCCTGCACATGGGGCACGCGCTGAACAACAGCCTGCAGGACATCCAGGTCCGCTACCGCCGCATGCAGGGCAGGCCCGCCCTCTGGGTCCCCGGCACCGATCATGCCGGCATCGCCACGCAGAACGTGGTGGAACGCAAGCTGCGCGCCCAGGGCAGGGACCGGCACCAGCTTGGCCGCGAAGCCTTCGTCGAGGAAACCTGGAAGGTCGCCCGCGAGCACCGCGCCTTCATCGACAACCAGCTGGCCAAGATCGGCGCCTCGGTGGACTGGAGCCGCGAACGCTTCACGCTGGACGAAGGGCTCTCCCGCGCCGTGCGCGAAGTCTTCGTCACGCTCTACGAGCGGGGCCTCATCTACAAGGGCGAGTATCTCGTGAACTGGTGCACGTCCTGCGGCACCGCCCTCTCCGACGACGAGGTCGAGCACGAGGACGAGCCCGGAGCGCTCTGGAAGATCCGCTACCACCTGGTGGACGGCCCCTGCGACGCCTGCCCCGCCGGTTACATCGAAATCGCCACATCGCGCCCGGAAACCCTCCTGGGCGATACCGCCGTCGCCGCGCACCCCGAGGATCCGCGCTACACGGGCCTCATCGGCACGCGCGTGCGCCTGCCGCTCTGCGACCGCGAAATTCCGATCATCGCCGACCCCTACGTGGATCGCGAATTCGGCACCGGCCTGGTCAAGATCACGCCCGCGCACGATCCGAACGATTTCGAGGTGGGCAACCGCCACGGCCTGGAACGCATCAATGTCCTCAATCCCGATGGCACCATGTCCGCCGCGGTGCCCGAAAAATACCGCGGCATGAAAGTGCCCGAGGCGCGCAAGGCCGTGCTCGCCGACCTGCAGGCGCTCGGCGTCCTGGCGGGCGAGGAGCGCAACACCCACGCCGTCGGCCACTGCTATCGCTGCCGCACCACCATCGAACCCTTCCTATCGGACCAGTGGTTCGTGAAGATGAAGCCGCTGGCGGAAAAGGCCCTGAAGGCCTGGCGCGACGGCGATGTCGCGTTCTACCCGCGCAAGTGGGAACACACCTACAAGCACTGGATGGAAAACATCCGCGACTGGTGCATCTCGCGGCAGCTCTGGTGGGGCCACCGCGTTCCGGTCTTCTACTGCCGCCACTGCGGCAAGCTGCTGGTGCAGCGCGAAGATCCGACCATATGCGACAAGTGCGGGTCCACCGACATCTACCAGGACCCCGACGTCCTGGACACCTGGTTCTCGTCCTGGCTCTGGCCCTTCAGCACCCTGGGCTGGCCCAAGGACACCGCGGATTTCCGCAAGTACTATCCCACCAGCGCCCTGGTCACCGCGTACGACATCATCTTCTTCTGGGTCGCGCGCATGATCATGGCCGGCATGGAATTCACCGAAAGAAGCCCCTTCTCCGAGGTCTACATACACGGCCTGGTGCGCGACAAGCAGGGCCGCAAGATGTCCAAGAGCCTGGGCAACGGCATCGACCCCCTGGAAATCGTGGACGAATACGGCGCCGACGCCCTGAAATTCACCCTGGCCTACAACTGCGCCGCCGGCCAGGACATCCTGCTGGACCGCGAAAGCTTCAAGATGGGAAGCAAGTTCGCCAACAAGGTCTGGAACGCCTCGCGCTACATCCTGATGAATCTCGAGGGGCGCGAACTCCTGCCGATGCGGGGCCTTGCGCTGAACGACGCCGACCGCTGGATCCAGCACCGTCTGGACCAGGCCGCCGAGGCCGCCGGCCAGGCCCTCGAATCATGGCGCTTCAACGACGCCGCGCAGGCGGTCTACGCCTA
>CAYRXK010000012.1:0-41061 GCA_964428265.1 uncultured Treponemataceae bacterium | reverse complement strand
GATGGATCCTGGCCAAGGGAGGAATCGAGGCCATGACCGGGATGCCGCTCATTCCGTCGTCTCTCGGCGAATTCCTCATGCCCCTTTCGCTCATCCAATGGGTGCCCGGCCTGATCTTCGCCCTGGTCACGTTCCTTCTCCTGAATAAAATACGGAATCCCTTCACCCTGCCGATCTGCGTTGTCGCAGCGATAGCCATCGCCTACGCGGTTTTCGGCATCGCCGGCATCCCGGCGGGGAAGGCGCGCGATATGGGCCTCATAATGAGAGCCGTCGACTCACGGCCCGCCCTTTCGGCATTCTCGCCATCCGCGATCCTGAACATCAGATGGGACTACCTCATACCGGCATTGCCCGCCATACTCGTGACACCCTTCATCGCCATGTTCAGCACGGTGCTCAACATCGCCGGCATCGAGTCGGGAACCGGGACCGAGATGGATCCGGACAGGGAACTCGCCACGACGGGAACCGTCAATATTCTGGCGAGCCTGATCCCTTCCCAGAGCAGCTACATCTCGATGAGCCTATCGCTCATCGGGATGAAAACCGGCGTGAAGTCCCGTTTCATCGGTCTCTCTGGCGGCGTTGTCGTCCTGCTCGTGATCCTGTTCGGTACCGCCATTCTCGGCTATGTGCCCAAGGCGGTTCTCGGCGGATTCCTGCTCCTGATGGGCCTATTCTTCCTTTCGGACTGGATAGTCGAATCGCGGAGAAAGATGCCCTTGACGGATTACCTGATCGTGTGGGCTATCCTCATCGCGGTGATCATCCTCGGGTTCATGGAGGGAGTGCTGCTCGGCCTCGCCATCACCATCGTGCTGTTCCTCGCGCGCATTTCACGGGTTCCGGCCTGCAGGCAGCGGCGCTCCGCCGCCGCGGTCAGGAGCAAGGTCATGCGCCCGCTCCCGGAACGGCGCCTGCTCGACACATACGGCGATTCCGTCGGGATCTACGAATTGGAAGGCTATCTGTTTTTCGGAAGCGCCTCGGGTTTCATCGCGAAGTTGCTCGACAGCCTGGGGGATCGGGGAGAAGAAGGCGCTGCAGCGCGCATGGTGCTCATCGATTTTTCCGCCGTTTCCGGATTCGATGTGTCGGCGGTCGACAATTTCACGAGGCTTGCGAGGAAGCTGAATATCCTTGGATGCGGAATTGTCCTGAGCTCGGCGCCCGAGCGTTTCCGCATGCTTCTGGAGCGCCAGGCGGGCAGCGAACTGTCATCGAAAATCCATTGGCTGGCCACCTTCGACGAGGCACTCGCATGGGCCGAAGGCTGCCTTCTTGAAGAGGTTAAGCAAATCATCCAGGCGGATTCCTCCCGGGGACGGGAGCTGCGCGACCTTCTTATCGACCAGGTTTCCGATACGATGCTTGACGCGCTGGCTCGCCGCGAGAAGGTGGAAGCCCTGCTTGCGGATCCTGCGATCGCCGGTCGCACCATGAAATTCCGCGCTGGCGAAACCGTGCTGGCGCCGCGGGTGGCCGCGGACGGCGTCTGCCTGATCGCTTCCGGCACGGTATCGGAGCGCGATGGCGATACGAAAATCCAGGTCCTGGGACAGGGCGACTGCTTTGCGGCCCAAGCCCTGGCAGGTCCGTATGCGCCGCCCAACGCATGGGTCGCGGATACGGACGCCGTCGTGGCCGTGCTGCCGCCCGGATTCGTCTGCGAGCTCGGTGCGGCGAATCCGGCCCTCGCCATGGAAATCCAGCGGACGGCCATCGCACGGCTCGCCGGCTGAGGCGCGGCGCGGCTCGGGCCGATTCCGCTACTTCTTCACGAGCGCCGCGATGCCTCCCCGGTAATAGGGCTCGGAGAACAGCACCTTGCCGGCGCGCTCCTCGGTGATCGTGATGCAGGCGGCGATCATGTCCACCTTGCCCGCGACCAGCGCGGGTATCATGCCTCCGAAATCCATGTTCACCACGTCGAGTTTCATGCCGAGCCGCTGCGCGACGCGTTGGGCGATTTCGATGTCGAGGCCGGTGACCTTCTGCGAGCCGTCGATGAAGGAAAAAGGCTCCGTGACCGCGGATGTGCCCAGGACCAGGGTGCCGTTGGATCCGTCGAGCGCGATTTCGGGCATGGGCGCGGGCGCGCCGGAAGCGGGAAGCCAGCGGGCGCGCATCTCTTCGTAGCTGCCGTCGGCCTTCATTCCCGAAACGACGGCGTCGATCGCGGTCTTGAGTTCCGGCCGGTCCTGCCGCACGGCGATGCCGTAGTTGTCGACGGTGAGCATTTCATCCAGCACCGCGATCCCGCCGTTCTTGGCGGCGATGTTGCGCAGGATCGGTTCATCGTAGGCCGCAGCGTCCGCCTTGCCGTTTTTCACCGCCAGTGCGCAGTCAAGGACGGTATTGAAGTACTTGAACTTCGCGTCGGGAAACCGTGAGAGCACGAGCGTATCCGCCGCCGTGCCGGTGGGAACGGCGAATTCCCTGCCGGCGAGCTGCGCGAGCGAGGTGATTTTCTCCCTGCCGCCGCATGACGCGAACAGCAGCGCAAGACCGAGTCCGGCGATCGCCGAGATCGATTTTCCAGTAATATGCATGCATTCACTCCTTGGCGTTTCCAGCAGCCAACTTCATCCTGAGCATTCCCTTCCCGCCTTCGCCGGAAAAGCCGATGTCCCGCGCGTAATTGCGTATGAGGGCGAGGCGCAATCCGTCGGGGTCGAATTCTTGCCGCAGCGGATCCGCTGCGGACCCGGCGCAGTCGAACCGCAGTTCCAGTTCCCTGGTTTTTTCCGAATATGCCACCGTGAATTCCAGGCCGGCGAAATCGCGCGACGCGAGATGCAGTGCGATGGTTTCCTCGGCCAGGAGCTGCAGCACCCGAGCCGTCTTCAGGGGGATGAAATGCTTTTCGCAGAAATTTTCTATCTGCCCGAAGAGCGCGGGCAGGTCGTAGTCGCTTCCATTGACGTTAGACGACATGGAACGCACCCTGCCGATGAAATCGCGGGTCCGACCGCGCGAGGGCGATCCGAACAGCGCCTCGGGCGGCCCCTCCTCGTAGATGACGCCCTGGTCCATGTAGAACACGCGCGACGACACTTCCCGCGCGAAATCCATCTCGTGCGTGACGATGGCCATCGTCATGCCCTGCGCGGCGAGCCTCCGGATGACCGAAAGGACTTCGCTCACCATGGTGGGATCGAGGGCCGAGGTCGGTTCGTCGAAGAGGATGATTTCCGGTTCCATGGCGAGGCACCGCGCGATGGCGACGCGCTGCTTCTGCCCGCCGGAGAGCCGGTCGGGAAATTCATGCGCCTTCTCGGCCAGCCCCACGAGCCGCAGGAGTTCCATCGCCCTGGCTTCGGCCTCGGCGGGAGTCTTTTTAAGCAGTTTTACAGGTCCGAGCGTGAGGTTTCCCAGAACGCTCAGGTGGGAGAACAGGTTGAATGACTGGAACACCATGCCCATCTTGCGCCTGAGCGCGGGGACGTCGGCCCCCCTGGCCAGGATGTCGACACCGTCTATTTCGATGCTGCCGCCGGAGGGTTGGTCGAGCAGGTTCAGGCAGCGGAGGAAGGTGCTCTTGCCGGTGCCGGACGGGCCGATGATGGAAATGACCTCGCCCTTTTCGATCGTGGTGTTCACGTCCTTCAGGACTTCGAGCGCGCCGTACCGCTTGGAGAGGTGGCCTACCCTGATCATGCCCGCCTCCTTCCGCGCGCGGCGCGCGTACCGGGATCGGTCCTTGCGTCAAGGTAATCGAGGAAAAGCCCGAGGAACCAGGTGGCCCCGAAATAAATGACCGCTATCATGATGAGGGGAAAGAACGCGTCGAAGGTGCGGCTGCGGATTATGTCGCCCGCCTTGGTCAGGTCCTGCACGCCGATGTAGCCGACGATGGAAGTGGTCTTGACCAGCGAGATGAACTCGCCCCGGTAAACGGGCAATATGCGCCGCGCGGCCTGCGGCAGCACGATATTGACGAAGGTCTGGTACTTCGTGAAGCCCATCGCGATGCCCGCTTCGGTCTGGCCCCTGTCCACCCCCTCGATACCGGTCCTGAACATTTCCGACACGTAGGCGCCGAAATTCAGGCCGAAGGCGATGACCGCCACGATGACCGGATCGATGTCGAGCGCGGCGAAGACCACGTAGAAGATGATCATGAGGATGACGAGGACCGGCATGCCGCGCAGCACGGAAATGAAAAGGCCCGCCGCCGATCTTGCGAATCTCCGGCCCGACATGCGCATCCAGCAGACGAGCGCGCCGACCAGCGTGCCGAACAATGCGGAAAGCAGGGAGATGACCACCGTCCGCGCCAGGCCGTCGACGATGAGCTTCCAGCGCTTTTCCGTGACCAGGTTCCTGACGAAGCCCTCGCGGAGGGATGCGAGCAGCCCGCGGGCCTCCGCCGCGGGAACTGCGGCCGGCGCCGACGGGCCGACGGGCTGCGCCGCTTGCGCCGCCTGCGCGGACGCCCCCGGATGCGACGGCGAAAGGCTTTCGCGGCGCACCAGCGCGGCGGTGACCATTTCGGCGGTGGGGTCGGAGAAATCGATCAGCTTCGACCGCTCCGGGGAAATGGAGATGCCGTCGGTGATCATGTCGGCCTTGCCCGACGCCAGCGCCGCGACCAGCGACGAGAATTCCATCGTGATGATTTCCATGTCGAGGTTTTCGCGCGCGGCGAAGCGGAGCATGAGTTCGATGTCGAATCCGACGTAGGCGCCGTTCATGTAGGCGACATACGGCAGGTCGGCGACCGATACCGCCAGTCGGACTTTCCTGCCGCCCTTCGGACGGGGTATGTCGGGCATCACGGCCTTTTCCGGATCGCCTTCGATCCAGCGGTCGTACATCTGCCGGTAGGTGCCGTCATTCCGGATTCCGGCAAGGAACGCGTTGAACCGCGCGCGAAGGTCGCCGTCGCCCTTCCCGAAGCCGACGCCGAGCGGAGTATTGTAGAAACCGCGGTCCAGGATCGCCAGGTCCGGGTTGGATTTGAGCGCGAGCTTGCCGTTGATGATGTCCACCAGGACCGCGTCCAGCTTCCTGGTCGTCAGGGCGAGCAGCATGTCGGCGGGCGAGGCGTACTGGACGATCTCGGCCCCGGGGTACTGCTGCTGGGCCCAGGTGTCGAATACCGATCCGGTCGGCACGCCCCAGCGCCCCTGCGCCAGGTCCGCGATCGAGTTCCAGCCCGCGGCTTGCGCGGACAGCGCGAGCGCCGCGAACAGCATGATGAATGTCAGGCGTTTCACCGAACCTCCAGGAATAGCTGCATGTTTTTCGATTGTCAGGGTGATGGGTACTCTAGCCGATCCGAAGGTCCGAGGCAACCGCAAAATCGGCGCAAAATCGGCGCGCGCTCCGCGATTCCTTCCGCGCGTGCAGCCGTTCATGCTATAAACCGCATCGGCATCACGAGAATAATTCCAAACGACGAGGTGAAATCATGGATGGACCCTTCAGGGGAACGCGGCGGCGCGGACGGACAAGGCCGGTACCCTTCGCGTCGATACGGATGCGCCTGTCGCTGGCCGCGCTGGCCTTTGCGGCTCTTGCCGGCTGCGCGGGCGGCACGCGGGCGCCGCTGACCAAGGACACGATGAAGGGCAGGAGCATCGGGCTCATGCTCGGCTACAGCTCCGACTACATCCTTTCAAGGCCTGAATACGGGCTGAAGGTGTCCCGCTACGACGCCTACGGCGACATGCAGATGGCCCTGCGCTTCAACCGCGTGGACGGGATCGTCATGGAACGGGACGAAGCCGACGTGCTCTGCCGCCTGGAACCCGTGTACAAGGCAGCCTTCGCCCTCCACGAGAGCGAACCCTACGCCTACCCCATCAGTACAAAAAACAAGGAACTCCTGGAGAGCTTCAACGCCTTCATCCGCGAATTCAGGCAGGGGCCGGAGTACGCCGATCTCCTCGCGCGGAGGGCCAGGGTCCTGGATGCGCCCTACGAAGCGAAAAAGGTGGAGCCGCTGCACCCGGACGGCAAGGTCCTGCGCGTAGCCCTGTACCAGGGCTGGGAGCCCATTTCCTACGTGAATACCGAATCGGGCGAGTGGGAAGGCTCGGACGTGGAACTGATCTCGCATTACGCCAATGAGGCCGGGCGCAGGATCGAGTGGGTGGACACCGGCTCCTGGAACCAGATGGTCTTCGACCTCGCGGCGGGCAAGGTGGACCTCTTCCTCTGTCCGGACTCGCTCGCCCTGAAAAAGGACCTCGAAATGGCGGGCTCGGTCGAGTTCTCGGACTGGGTCTGGAAGAAGGACATGATGTGCATCGTGAATGGCGGCGCTGACGCCGGGGAGAAACCCCTGTGAACCAGATCGTGGAAAACGCAAAAAAGGGCCTGTACCTCAATTTCGTGTACGAGGACCGCTACAAGTTCCTGGTCGAGGGATTCCTGATGACCCTCGGCCTGACCCTGGCCACCTTCATCCTGGGAACCCTGCTGGGCGCCCTTCTGTGCCGGCTGATGTTCGCGCGCAACCGCCGCGTCGCCGCGCTGACCGAAAAGATCAAGACGCTCTTCATACGGCTGCCGAGCCTCGTGCTGCTGATCATTTTCGCGTACGTGATATTCGGCAAGACTTCGCTGAGCAGCGTCGTCATCTGCATCATCGCCCTGGGCATCAAGGCCGCGGCGTACATCAGCGACATCATGTACAGCGCCGTGAACACGGTGGACAAGGGCGAGATCGAGGCGGCGCGCACCCTGGGCATGTCGAAATTCAAGGCCTTCGGGCTGGTGACCCTGCCGCAGGCCGTGACCAGCGCCCTGCCGGTCTACAAGAACCAGCTGGTCATCACGATGCAGGAAACCTCGCTGGTCGGTTTCCTGGCCGTGATGGACCTGACGCGCGCCAGCTCGGTCATCTCCTCGCGCACGATGAACCCCTTCCTTTCCGTGGCCGTCTCCGCGGTCACCTACATCCTGATCGGCTGGCTGGCCAACCTGGCATTCGGGATCCTGGACAAGCCCCGCCACCTCGGACCGGCCGGCCTCGGAACCGGAAAAGGAAAAACCGCATGATCTCCATCAGGAACCTCACCAAAAGCTTCGGCGGCAACAACGTGTTCAGGGACATCAGCGTCGACATCGCCGACGGCGAAGTCGTGGCGGTCATCGGACCCTCCGGCTGCGGCAAGAGCACCTTCATACGCTGCATCAACCTGCTGGAAAAACCCGATTCCGGCCAGGTGCTGATAGGCGGCGAGGATATCACCCGGCCCGATGCCGACCTGGACAAGGTGCGCGCCAAACTCGGCATGGTCTTCCAGTCATTCAACCTTTTCTCGCACCTGAACGTGCTGGAGAACATAATCCTCGGACCCGTGCACGTGCTCGGCATGGCCAGGGAACAGGCCATCCGCGAGGCGATGGAATACCTGGAACTGGTGGGCATCTCGCACCGCGCGTACCACATGCCGCGGCAGCTCTCCGGCGGACAGAAGCAGCGCGTGGCCATCGCGCGCAGCCTGGCCATGCACCCCCACGCCATCCTCTTCGACGAACCGACGAGCGCCCTGGACCCCACGATGGTGGACGAAGTGCTTACCGTGATCCGCAAGCTCGTGAACAGCGGCATGACCTGCGTCATCGTGACCCACGAAATGGGATTCGCGAAGAACGTGGCCACGCAGGTGTTCTACATGGACGACCACGGCATCTATGAAAAAGGCCCCGCCAAACAGATTTTCGAGAATCCGCAGCGGGAGAAAACCCGGATTTTCATCGAGAAGCTCAAGGTGCACAGCCGCGACTACGCGCTGGACGAGATCGATGTCTACGAGGTCCTGCACGACGTGGGCGAATACTGCTACAAGTACGGCATGCCCAAGAAGGAAGCCGAAGCCATCCGCCTGGTCTGCGAGGAATACCTGAGCAACCTGGCCAGGCTGGCGGGTACCGGCGGCCGGGATGACGGCACGGCCGGCGCACGCGCCCGGGCGCGCGTGACCCTTACCGTGCGCTACAATGAAAAGGACTCGGTGCGCGACCTTTCGTTCCGCGACACCCTGCCCGGCGGCAGGCACCTGGATGACCCGCGCTTCGACGAACTGGGCGCGACCCTCATCAGGGGCTATGCCGCCGCGCTGGACCAGACGGTCGGCGAAGATGGAAACACGCTCTCGATCCGGATGAAATAGGGAGGATTGATGACCTGCGACGTATCGATTTTCGGGTGCGACCGCTACGAACCGGCGCTACTGGACGCTGCCCTGGGCCAGGCCGCGGATGCGGCGGGCATGCCCGATGTGCGCGGCAAGCGCGTGCTGGTGAAGCCGAACCTCCTGAACGCATCCGCTCCCGAAAAAGCGGTCACGACGCACCCGGAATTCCTCGCCGCGGCGATCAGGCTGATGAAATCGCGGGGCGCGGCGCGCATACTGGTCGGCGACTCGCCCGGCTGGCAGCAGGCCAGAATGGCCGCGGGCGTGGCCGGGTTCAGCGCCGCGGTAAAGCGCGAAGGCGTGGAATGGGCCGATTTCAAGCCCGGCGCGCCGCGCGAGTGCGCCGACGGCGAATCGGTGCAGCGCATCGTCATGGCATCGGCGGTGGACGAGGTCGACCTCATCCTCAACCTTCCGAAACTGAAGACGCACCGCCTGATGCGCTACACCGGCGCGACCAAGAACCTCCTGGGCCTCATGCCCGGCACATCCAAAAGCGCCATGCACCTGCGGTTTCCCGACAGGAACAAGTTCGGCGCGTTTCTCGTGGACCTTTCCGCGGCAGCCGGCCCCGTGTTCACCCTGATGGACGCCATCATCGGGATGGAGGGCGAGGGCCCGGGTTCCGGCGACCCGCGCCAGCTCGGCCTGGTGCTCGGATCGAACAGCATGGCCGCGCTGGACTGGATCGCCGCGGGCATCATCGGCTACGACCCCGAAGGCATCCCCTACCTGGCCAACGCGCTCCGGCGCTCCGGCAGGAATCCCGGCAATCCGGGCATCGTTACCGGCGGGCTGGACCCCATGTCGAGGCGCGTGCCGGACTGGAAGCTGATCCCGGAAACCGCGCAGGTGCACGAGTTCCTGGGAAAAATGCCGGGCATGCTGCGCGCCTTCATCGGCCAGGTGGGCGCCAACCGCCCGACCTTCGACGCCGCGAAATGCATCGGCTGCAAGGGATGCGTGAACATCTGCCCCGCCGCGGCGCTCGACCTGCCTGCGGCGGGAACGCGCGATGCCGGAACCGGGGCGCGCGATGCCGCACAACCGCGCGAAGCGCCCTCGACACGAAACCGGGCACGGCACCAGGTGCGCATCGACGACGAAGCCTGCATCCTCTGCTACTGCTGCCACGAGGTGTGCCCGGTGCACGCCATCGAACTTAAGCACGTCGTGGCCCGCGGCCCCGGCAAGGGCTGGAACTCGCGCGCCAAAAAGGAATCCTGACATGGCACACGCCGATCTGATCCGTTACCTGGACTTCGGAACGCCCGCCGACTACCGGAAACTCGACATCGGAGCGCCGCGGCGGGACGCTGGCGGATTCCTGCGCGCGGACCGCGAAAGCCTTGCCGAGCTGGCATGCGCGGCATTTTCGGAAATCGCCTTCAGGATGAGCGCGCATCATGCCGAAGGGCTGGCGGAGATCCTGGCCGATCCCGCGGCCAGCGAAGCGGACCATTACGTGGCGGCATCCCTGGTGCGCAACGCGGCGATCGCGGCGGAAGGCCTGTTCCCGATCTGCCAGGATACCGGCACCGCCCTGGTCTACGGGTGGAAGGGCGAGACGTTCATTACCTCGGCGTCCACAAGCTTTGACACACTAGCCCCGGCTGATCGATACGGCGACGACGCGGCGGCCCTTGCCGCCGGCGCGGCGCGGGCCTACGCGGAACGCAGGCTCAGGAACTCGCAGCTCGGACCGACCTCGATGCTGGCGGAAAGGAACACCCGCGACAACCTGCCCGCGGCGGTAGACCTGCGCGCCATGCCCGGCGACGCGTTCCGCTTCGTGTTCGCGGCCAAGGGCGGCGGTTCCACCGGCAGGACCAGCCTGACGATGGAGGCGCCGGCGATACTGACCGAAGAGGGCCTGCGCGCGGTGCTGTCGGCGCGGATCAAGGCGCTGGGCGCCTCCGGCTGTCCGCCGTACACGATCGCGGCGGTGCTCGGCGGCGGCACGCCGTCGCAGGCCCTGTACGCGATGGAGCTGGCCGCGCTGGGACTTTTGGACCGCGTGCCCGCGGAAGCCGACGGTTCGGGGCAGGCGCTGCGCTCCGCCGAGTGGGAGGCCGTGATGATGAAGGCGGCCGCAGCCACGGGCATCGGGGCGCAGTGGGGAGGAAGCAGGCTGGCGCTGGAGACGCGCGCCCTGCGGTTGCCGCGGCATGCGGCGGCGCTGCCGCTGGCGGTGGGGGTGTCGTGTTCGGCGCACCGCAGGGCGCGCGCGTACGCCGATGCGTCCGGATGGTACCTTGAGCGGATGGAGGCCGACCCCGGAAGGTTGTTGCCCGCACGTCTGCCCGCGCTCGAGGGCGCCGTCCGCATCGACCTCGATGCGGACCCGCGCGGGGCGATGGAACGCCTGCGCAGCCTCGGCGCCGGCACCAGGGTACTCCTCTCGGGCAGCGTCGCCGTGGCACGCGACGCCGCCCACGCGCGGGTCGCCGCGCTGCTGCGCAGCGGCGCCCCCCTGCCCGACTCCATCGCCGGCAAACCCATCTTCTACGCGGGCCCCACCGAAGCCGCGCCCGGCCAGGCCACCGGCTCCTTCGGCCCCACCACCGCCGGCCGCATGGACAGCTACCTCGACCGCTTCATGGAATCCGGCTTCTCCTTCGTCACCATCGCCAAGGGAGGCCGCTCCGAAACCGCGCGCGCGGCCATCGCCCGCCACAGGGGCTGCTACCTCGCCGCCATCGGCGGCGCCGCCGCGCTCGCCGCGCGCGACCACGTACGCGCCAGCCGCATCGTCGACTTCGAGGACCTCGGCATGGAAGCCATCCGCAGCGTCACCCTGCGCGAACTCCCCCTCATCGTCGTCATCGATTCCGGCGGCGCCGACCTCTATGCGCGCTGAACTCCGCGCCTCCCGCCGCTACGCCCTTCTCTTCTTCCTCATGTTCGGCATCTACGGCGTCATCTCCCCCTACCTGCAGATCATGCTCAGGAACCTCGGCTATTCCACCGCGGCGGTGGGCGCATACCTCGGCTACTTCGAGCTCGCCGGCCTGACGGGGTCCATCTTCATCGCCCGCGCGGCCGACGCGGCCGGCAGGTATCGCGGCACCCTCTCGGGCAGCGCCGCGGCCATCATCATAGGCCTCTTCCTCCTCGCGCTCTGGCCGCGGCCTGCCGCAACCTTCATCGCCGTCTCGCTCGTATCGCTCGGAACAAAAACCATCATTCCGCTGCTCGACGCCGCATTCACCACCGCCAGCGAACGCAGGCGCCTGGCGGACGGCCGCGGCTTCGAATACGGACCGGTGCGCGGCCTCGGATCGGCCGGCTTCATTGTATTCGTCCTTGCAATGCAGATCCTGCCCGGCGTCGGATCGGGGAACCCGTTCGCCATCGCCGCCTACGCCGCCATACCGGCCCTCGGATTCATCGCCGTATCCAGGGGTCTGCCAGTCCTCGTCGGACAGGATCGCCCGCCGGGCACCCGCGGCGCCGAAGCCCCAGGCAACCGCCGCGGCGCCGAAGCCCGGGTCAACCGGCTCTCCGGCGACTACCTAATCGGACTGGGCATCATCGCGCTCGGGCGCTTCGCCCTTTCCGCCTACACCTCGTTCTTTTCGCTGTATCTCGAGGAGGAACTGCGCTGGAAATCCATCGGCCTCATGTGGGCCATCTCGGCCATGGCGGAAATTCCCGTAATGTTCGCCGCGAAGCGCATCATGTCGAACATCGATCCGCTCTCGGCCATCGCGATTTCCTCGGGGGGCGTCGCGGTCAGGCTCGCCATCATGGCGCTGTTTCCAACGCCGGCGGGAGCGGTCACCGGCCAACTGCTGCACTCGGTCGCCTTCGGCCTCTTCCAGCCGGCGGGCATCGCCTTCGTGAGCAGGTACTACCCCCCGAACGAACGCGCCACGGGGCTCACGCTCTACTCGGCGCTCGGCGTGGGCCTGCCGATGTTCGCCGGCAGCCTCCTTGGCGGTTTTATCGCCGAAGCCGCCGGTTACCGGATCCTATTCGCGTCATTCGTGCCCTTCGCGCTGGCGAGCGTGGCCCTCTACCGGTATCACGCGAAACGTTCCCGAGTCTCCTCGGCAACCTGATCGCTCGGTTTCAGCGCCGTATCGAGGCGAGGGCGCGGTCCGCCAGGAAGAGCGCCGTGACCATCAGCCCATGGAACAATTCGCCCGATCCCATGGACGCGCGCACCTCGTCGGCCCGCATCAGGTGGGCGTCCACGATTTCGTGCTCGTCCAGGTTGCGCCGCCCCGCGGGCACCGGATCCACCGCCAGGTACACATGGTAGCGATTGTCCTGGATCGCCGGGTTGGGCGACACCGTGCCCGCGTGCACGAGGGTGCCGCCCGACCAGCCGGTTTCCTCCTCCAGTTCGCGTGCCGCCGCCAGCGCCGGATCCTCGCCCCGCTCGATCACCCCTCCGGGAAATTCGAGGCTCACGGCATCCGCGCCATGCCGGTACTGCCGCACCATCAGGAAGGAATCACCTTCGGGGCCGCGCACGACGGGCACCACCGTGGCCCAGTCGCGCGCATGGATCACCGAAAATCTTCCGGTCCGGCCGTCCGGCCCCCGTGACACCTGTTCGTTCACCTCGAATACGGGACAATCGAATTTTTTTTCACTTTCGAGGGTTGTCCACGCCAACGCTCCCGATCCGTCACCTGCGACCATGCCGTTCCTCCGCGCCCCATCCTATCGGCCGCGCCGTTGCCGGGCAAGTAAGCCGTGGCGGTTGCGTTGCGCCCCGGGGCGGTTTACCATCCCCGGGTGGAGGCGCGCCCGTGCTGCTTTCGGTTATCCTTCCCGTGCGCGACGAGGCCGGCAACATTTCGCCCCTCGCCACCCGGCTTTCCGCCGCGGCCGAAGGGCTTGCGGACCTCGAGTTTATTTTTATCGACGACGGCAGCGCCGATGGCAGCCTCGAGGCGATCAGAAACCTCGCCGCCGCCGATCAGCGCGTCGGCTTCGTGTCGTTCACCAGGAACTTCGGCCACCAGAACGCCCTGCGGGCCGGCCTGGAACGCGCCCGCGGCGACGCCGTCCTCATGATGGACGCCGACCTGCAGCATCCGCCCGAACTGCTGCCCGACATGCTCGCCCGCCTGGCCCAGGGCTTCGACATCGTGCAGGCAGTCCGTCAGGCCACTCCCGAGGGCTGGCGCAAGAAAGCCGGCTCCGCGCTGTTCTACCGCATGCTCGATGCGTTGGGCGATCTGCGCGTTCCGGCGGGCGCGTCCGACTTCCGCCTGCTTTCGTCCAGGGCCGCATCGCTCCTGCGCGCGCTGCCGGAGCGCGACTTGTTCCTGCGCGGCGCGGTCGCCTGGACCGGCCTGCCCACCGCCCTCATCCCCTACCGCGCCGCCCACCGCGCCTCGGGCCGGACCAAGTATTCCTTCGCGCGGATGCTCGCCCTCGCGGCCGACGGCATCACCTCGTTCAGCATACGTCCCCTGCGCCTGACCGCCGCTCTCGGCGCCGCCATCTCCATGGCGGCCTTCGCCTACGCGGCGTACGCCCTGGCCATGCGGCTGTTCACCGACCGCACGGTCGAAGGCTGGACGAGCATCCTGATCAGCGTGCTGCTGGTGGGCGGCATCCAGCTCGTATCCATCGGCGTGCTCGGCGAGTATCTGGGCAAGCTGTTCATGCAGTCGAAGGGCAGGCCGCAGTACGTGGTGCGCGAGGAATCCGCGCCGCGCCGGCCGGGGCAGCCCGCGCGGGGAGGCGGCGCGTGACCGCGCTGATCGTCGTGTCGGGCATCGCGTTATCCGCCACGGCGCAGATCGCCATGAAATTCGCCGCGCAGAAGCCCGCCTTTTCGGCCACCTGGTGGGTGCTCGCCGCGGGCGCGGCCGCCGCCTACGCGATTTCCTTCTTATTATATCTGACGGCCCTGCGAAGGGCAGATCTCTCTTCGCTGTCGCCGCTGATGGCGGTGGCCGTGTCGCTCATCGTAAGCGTCGCGGCGCTCGTGCTGTTCGGCGAACGCGCCGACCTGCGGAGGATCGCCGGCATTCTCCTGGCCCTGGCGTCGCTCTGGCTGCTCGCCGCATGAATACATCCGATCCCGGCCGCACCCGCGACCGCGCGCTCGCGGGCCTGGTCCTCGCAGCGGTGTACGTCGCGCTGCTCTCGCGCTTCGACCTGCGCCTGCTGTTCACGGATACGATACTGACCGGGGGCGACAGCGCGTCCTGGTACCAGCCCCTTGAAAAACTGAAAAATGAATTCCTCCCGCGCCTGTCGGTGTCGGGCTACAGCCTTTCCAATTTTTTCGGTTACCTCGAGGGTACGCAATATTTCCCCCTGCCCTTCCTCGGCGCGGCGCTCGCCGGTTTCCTGATGCCGCTCACCGTCGCGCTCAAGCTCGCCACCTTCGCCGGATGCGCGGCATTGCCCGCCTCGCTGTTCCTATCGGCGCGCGCCGCCGCAGGCAGCCTGCGCGCCGCCGCGCTCGCCTCCGCCCTCTCTCTTCCCTTCCTTTTCAACGAATCCTATACCATGTTCGGCGGCAACTGGCTTTCCACCTTCGCCGGCGAATTCTGCTATTCCTGGGCCATCGCGCTGCTGCCGCCCTTCATCGCCTCGGTCATGCGCGACCGTGAATCCGGCCGCGCGCGTTCCGGATTCCTTTCCGGATTCATCCTCGGAGCGATGGGGCTCTGCCATCTCTTCGTGTTCATGCCCGCCTTCTTCCTGCCCTTCCTTCCCGCATTGGAACTGGGCTTGCGCCTCATCGCAAAATCCCCGATAGACGACCGGCGAGCAGCGGCGGACATGAAGCGCATCCTGATCACCTACGCCACCGCATTCTGCGTCATGGGGTTCTGGTTCATTCCCATGGCGGCGACACGCGCCTGGGCGCAGCCCATTTCCATGATCTGGCGGTTCGCGTCATTTTCCGATTTCCTTACGCAGACCGGGGCGATCGCGTGGGCGCCCTGCGCCGCGGCCTTCGCGCTCGCCGCCATTTCCGGAACGCCGCGAAGCGCCGCCGGCAATCGCGCCGCGGGAAATCGCGCCACGATATTCTCCTACGGCCTTTCCGCCTGCGCATTCCTCTTCGCCGCCGCGCCCGGGATGGGCATGCCCGACATACGCTTCGTGCCGACCGCGCTGGTCCTGTGCGCGTTCGGGCTATCCGTGATCCTGCCGCCGAAACGTTGGGCGATTCCCTTCGCGGCGGCGGCCGCCTGCATCGCATTCGTCCCCGTCATGTCGCGCAACGCGCCGCACTGGTTCCGCTGGAATTATTCCGGGTACGAAGCCAAGGCCCAGTGGCCAGCGATGAAGGAACTGGCCGCGCGCTACCAGGGGTCGGACGATTCCGGCCGAATCCTCTGGGAAAAGCAGAACCAGCGCGACAACGCCGATTTCGGTTCCGAGCGCGCCTTCGAAAACCTCGAACTCTTCACCGGACGCCCCTCGGCCGAAGGCGTGCACTACGGGTCCAGCTTCATGGCGCGCGCGACCACCTGGCTGCAGAGTTCCTATTCGCCCAATCCCGTGGACCCGGAAGCCGAGCGCATCTACTCGATCGTCGATCCGGAAGCCTGGCCGGCGCGCTTCCTGCAGGCCAACGCTCGGTACATCATCACGCATTCGGAGCAGATCACCGCGCTGTTCGCCGCGCACCCGCGCTTCAGGCTCGATTCGCGCGCCGGAAAATTCTCGGTGTTCGAATTCTCGGGATTTCCCGGATCCTATGTCGAGGTTGCGGCCCCCGGGGACATTTCAGTCGTCGCGCCGGGGCCGGGCGGGTGGCGCGCCGATTACTACCGGCATTTCCGCGAATACGAACGATATCCCCGGACCTTTGTCAGCGCGGCCTTCGCCGATGCGGCCATGCCCCGCGCCGAGGCATTTTCATCCTATGAAGCCTTCGCGTATGCCTCCGCATCGAACTCCGCCCCCTCCGCGCCCGCCTCCGCGCGCTCCGGTCCCGGGCCGATTTCGGGCGAGCGGGTCGACGACGCGATGGTCCGCTTCACCACCGCGAAACCAGGCATGCCGCATATCGTGAAAATTTCCTGGGCCCCGGGTTGGCGCTCGGATGGAGGCGAGCGCCTGTATCCGGTCGCCCCCGGCTTTATCCTCATAATCCCGAAACGGAGCGGGGTTACCCTGCGCTTCGGCCGCACTGGCTGGGACTGGGCGGGAATAGCGCTCAGCCTTATCGGTACCGCGACTCTGGTGTATTGTGCCAGATTGCCCGTACCGAATGCCGCGCGCGACGGTTCCCCGCGCACGGGTGTCTCGTGGAAAATCCTCCTTGCCGCCGGCCTGATCCTGTTTTCCGCATCGGCCGCGCTGCTGGTCGTCCGGGCCGCGCGCGGCCCCCAGGCGATCGCCGCGGACATCGGCGCGGCCCGGCGCCTCGACCTTTCCGATGCGAAAAACCGCCGCGCCGCGCTCGCGCTCACGAAGCGCTGGGCCACCGCGGAAAATCTCGGAATCCACGACAACCTGCTGTCATTCGACGCGTACAGGATCCGGGCGATGGCGCTGTACCGCGACGGGAAAACCGCCGAAGCGAAAGCGATCGTGGACATGCTGCGCGACCGCTACCCGCACTCGAGGGCTGCCGCCGCCCTTCCCTTCCTGCCATGACGCGTCCGGATGCGCCTTTCGCCCCGATGCGCCTTGCGTCGCGTTGTGCGGCATCGTATCATGCTCCGAAGGTACCCGATGTGAGCACTGCACACGCGCATCCGGCGCGCCCCGCATTCGTGATGGCGGCACTGGCGCTCGCGCTGGCCGCCTGTTCATCCTCGCAGGCGCGCGCGCCTGCCTCGACCCCTGAAAAGGAAACAACCATGCAGCACGACAGCACCGCACGGCCCCTGGTCATCGCGCACCGGGGCTTCCGCGCCATCGCGCCGGAAAACACCCTGCGCGCCCTGGATGCAGCGCGCGCCGCGGGATCACCCTGGTGGGAACTCGACGTCGCCGCATCATCCGACGGCACGCTCGTCGTCATCCACGACGACACCCTGGTGCGCACGACCAACGCCGCGCTCTTGTTCCCCGACCGCAAACCCTGGTCCGTCTACGATTTCAGCGCCGCGGAACTGCGCGCGCTGGACGCAGGATCATGGTACCTCGCGGCCGACCCGTTCAGGCAGCTTGCCTCGGGCGCCGTCACGCGCGAAATCGCGGCCTCCTTCGCGGGCGAACGGATCCCCACCCTGCGCGAAGCGCTCGAACGCACCCGCGCCCACGGCATGAAGGTGAATGTCGAAATAAAGGACGCCACCGGCCACCCCTGCGACGCCTGGATCGTGGAGCGCTGCGTCGCCCTTATCGAGGAACTGGGCATGAGCGGCGACGTGCTCGTCTCGTCGTTCAACCACGAATACCTGGCCCGGGTACGGGCCGCCACGAAAAAGATCGAGGTGGCCGCCCTGGTGGACAAGCCGATACCCGACCCGGTCGCGGTGCTGAAGTCCCTGGGCGCGCTCGCCTACCATCCGAACTGGAAGCGCCTGGACGAGGCGACGGTGCGGGCCGTTCGCCAGGCGGGCTTCGAGGTGAACGTCTGGACCATCAACGAAGAGGCCGACATGCGCCGGATGCTCGAATGGGGGGTCACCGGCCTCATCACCGATTTCCCGGACCGCGCCCTGGCGGTGGCGCGCGGAACCTCGCCTTAACCGGAATGCAGTGAAATCCTCGGCAGAAATTCACCGAATATCCATTGCTTGCGCGCCGGATCGGATTTAGACTGTGAAATGGCGTTCCGCTCCCGGATACAGCTCCGGCGGCGGGACACGAAAAGTACAGGCACCAAAGGGAGGGTATCAAGGTGAAGAAATTCATCGCACTCGCGCTCGCGCTCGTCGTCGTCTCAGGCGCCATGGCGCAGACCACGGTCGAGTTCTGGCATGCGATGGCCGGCAAGAACGACGAAATGGTCCGCAGCATCGCGGACAAGTTCAACGCCAGCCAGAAAGACTACAAGGTCGTCCCGGTATTCAAGGGCTCGTACAGCGAGACCATGACCGCCGGCATCGCGGCCTTCCGCGCCGGCCAGGCTCCGGCGATCATCCAGGTATACGAAGTCGGCACCGCCACGATGATGTCGGCCAAGGGCGCCGTGAAGCCGGTGTACCAGCTCATGGCGGAGAACAAGGAAGCCTTCGATCCCAAGATTTACATCCCGGCGATCACCGGCTACTATTCCACCTCCGACGGCAAGATGCTGTCCATGCCGTTCAACTCGTCCACCTCGTCGCTGTACTACAACAAGGACGCGTTCCGCAAGGCCGGTCTGGATCCCGAAAAGCCGCCGGTCACCTGGCCCGAATTCTTCGAAGTCGCCCGCAAGCTCAAGGCTTCCGGCGCCACCCCCGGCGGATTCACCACCGACTGGATCTCCTGGATCCAGCTTGAAAACTTCGCCGCCTGGCACAACCAGCCCTTCGGCACCAAGTCCAACGGCTTCGACGGCCTGGACACCGAACTCGTCTTCAACACCCCGCTCGTGATCCGCCACCTCCAGAACATCTACGACCTTTCCAAGGAGAAGGTGTTCGTGTACGGCGGCCGCGAAGGCAAGGCCCAGCCGCTGTTCCAGACCGCCCAGGTCGGCATGGCGTTCGCGTCCATCGGCAGCTATGGCAACATGAAGACGAACTGCAAGTTCGATTTCGGCGTCGCCCGCCTGCCCTACTATCCGGACGTCCCCGGCGCCCCGCAGAACTCCATCATCGGCGGCGCCAGCCTCTGGGTCATGAACGGCAAGTCCAAGGCCGAATACGCCGCGGTCGCCGAATTCTTCTCGTTCCTGTCGCAGCCCGAGATCCAGGCTTACTGGCACATGAACACGGGTTACCTGCCGATCACCACCGCCGCCTACGAGTACACCAAGGCCCAGGGTTTCTACAAGGACAACCCCGGCCCCGAAGTGGCGATCAAGCAGCTGCTGAACAAGACGCCCACCAAGAACTCGCTGGGCATCCGCTTCGGCAACTTCAACACCATCCGTGAAATCGAAGACCAGACCTGGGAAGACATCCTGGCCGGCAAGATCTCCGTGAAGGACGGCTTGGACAAGATGGTCCGCGACGGCAACAAGACCCTCAGGGATTTCGAGCGCATCAACAAGTAAGATGTTCCGTCGCGCCGACAGGCCTTCACGGTCGGCGCGCGCGCAAAGGGGGGCCGCCACGGGGCGGCCCCTCCCTTCGGAGCGTGGCCCGGATTTCCGGTACGTCACCTCGAACCCAAACCGCAAATCCAGGACCAGACATGGCCAAACAATACGAATTCAGGTCGAAAGCGCTCCCCTTCCTGCTCGTGACACCGCAGATGGTGATCGTGTTCGTCTTCTTTTTCTGGCCTTCCGCGCAGGCGCTCTACCAGTCGTTTTTCCTGCAGGACCCCTTTGGCGGCAGGGTGATTTTCGTCGGGCTCGAGAACTACGCGAAGCTGTTCGCCGATCCCGACTATTGGGAATCGTTCAGGGTGTCGGTGATGTTCGCGGTGGCGGTCGCGGTCTCCGCCATGACCATCGCCTTGTTCCTGGCGATTCAGGCGAACAAGAAGATCCGCTTCGATTCCTTTTACAAGACCATGATGATATGGCCTTACGCCGTCGCCACCCTCGTGGCGGGCGTCCTGTGGCTGTTCATGTTCAACCCGAACGTGGGTGTGGTCGCATGGTTCCTGAAAAACAAGCTGGGCGTCGACTGGAACCACCTGCTCAAGTTCAACGACGCCTTCATCCTGATCACGATCGCCGCGTCATGGAAGCAGATATCGTATAACTTCGTGTTCTTCCTCGCCGGCCTGCAAAGCGTACCCCTGCAGCTGGTGGAGGCGGCGGCGATCGACGGCGCCGGTCCGTCGCGCCGTTTCTGGAAGATCATTTTCCCCCTGCTGTCGCCCACCACCTTCTACCTGCTGGTCATGAACCTGGTGTACGGGTTCTTCGAGACCTTCCCCGTCGTGCACCAGGTGACGGCGGGAGGCCCCGGCAAGAGTACGCACATTCTCGTGTACAAAGTATGGCGCGACGGCGTGATCAACCTGGACCTGGGCTCCTCGTCGGCGCAGTCTGTCATCCTCATGATCCTCGTCATCGGGCTTACGGTGGCGCAGTTCCGCTTCATAGAGCGGAAAGTCACCTACTGAGGGGTAGGAAATCATGATACAGCAATCCAGGGCAAGCAAGATCTTCCCCCACGTCATGCTGTGGCTGGCCATCATCGTGGTGGTTTTCCCCATCTATCTCGTGTTCGTGGCATCCACGCGCACCAGCCAGCAGATCATCTCGGCGCCGATGCCCCTGTACCCGGGCGACCAGATGATCGTGAACTACACGCGCGCCATGCTCGAAGGCGCCAAGAACCTGGGCGCCTCGGCCTTCGTCATGATGAAGAACTCGCTCATCATGGCGCTGGGCATCTCCATCGGAAAAATCACGGTGTCGCTGCTCGCGGCCTTCGCCATCGTGTTCTTCCATTTCCCGGGGCGGAAATTCTGCTTCTGGGCGATCTTCATCACGCTGATGCTGCCGGTCGAGGTGCGCATCATGCCGACCTACAAGGTCATCGCCGACCTGAAGCTGATGAATACCTACGCGGGCCTCATCCTGCCGATGATCGTATCGGCCACGGCGGTATTCCTGTTCCGGCAGTTCTTCATGTCGGTGCCGCGCGAAATCGCCGAGGCTTCGCAGATCGATGGCGCCACGCCCATGCAGTTCTTCAGATCGATCCTGCTGCCGATGACGCGCACCCCGATCGCGGCGATGTTCGTGATACAGTTCATCTACGGATGGAACCAGTACCTCTGGCCCCTGCTGATCACGACCAAGGAAAGCTATTACACGCTGCTTATCGGCATAAACCGCATCCTGTCGTCGCAGGACTCGGCGATCGAGTGGCAGATCGTCATGGCGACCACGCTGCTGGCCATGCTGCCGCCGGTGCTGGTGGTGCTGGTGATGCAGAAGCAGTTCGTGGCGGGCATGACCGATACCGAAAAATAGAGTCGAGGGCGGCGCGCCGGCGCGCCGGACCCGCCCCAGTGAACGATAAAAAAGCCGCCCTGATCGGGGCGGCTTTTTTCATGTCACGGAAACCTGCGGCGCTTTACCGCAGGCCGGCGAAGCGTGCCGCCCGGGTCACTTCGCCCAGGCCGGCACCTCGATCCCGAAATAATCACGGGCGTTGCCGAAGCAGATGCCGCGCACCAGGGATCCGGCGAACGCGTCGTCGGCCGGCAGTTCGCCCGCCTCGACCCAGCGCCCCAGCACCCCGCAGAGGATACGGCGGAAATACTCGTGCCGCGGAAAGGACAGGAAGGACCGCGAATCGGTGAGCATGCCCACCCAGCGGCCGAGCAACCCGACCGCGGCGTACTTGGCCAGGTGGCGTTCCATGCCGTCCTTGTGGTCGTTGAACCACCAGGCGGCGCCATACTGCACCTTGCCCGCCTCGACCGCGCGCTTCGATCCGGCGTTGCCCGCCACGCAGAGCGAAAGCACCGCCAGCGCTTCGTGGCTGGCCGGGTTCAGCGTGTACAGGATCGTCTTGGGCAGGCGGTCTTCGCGGTCCAGCGCGTCCATGAAGGAGGCCAGGGGGGCCACCACCGGCGCGTCGTAGATGCCGTCGCCGCCGCCGTCCGGGCCGTAGGTGCCCAGGAGGCCGGATTTCACGTTGCGGATGGCCGCCATGTGAATCTGCATCGTCCAGCCGGCTTCGGCATTCAGCCTGCCGACGAGGTGCAGCACCGCGTAGCCGATCCTGTCGCGCGCGGTCTGGTCGAGCGCGCGGCCGGCGCGGAGGGCCGCGATGGCAGCGTCCAGTTCGGCTTCGGAAGCCGGGGCGTACAGTGGCGCCAGGATGCCGTGGTCAGAAATGCGGCAGCCGGCGGCATGGAAATATGCGTGGCGCCGGGTCAGGGCATCGGCCAGGTCCGACCAGCGCCGGATCTCGATGCCGGCGGCGGCGCCGAGGGTGTCGGCGTAGGCGCACCAGGCCGCGGGGTCTGCGACCGCCATGGCCTTGTCGGGCCTGAAGGTGGGCAGCACGCGGGTGGCGGTTTCTCCGGCCGGCGCCAGCGCCTTGTGCCATTCCAGGCTGTCGGCGGGGTCGTCGGTGGTGCAGGCCACCGCGACGCGGTAATGGCGCAGCATCGACCGCGGAGAATCGCCCCGCTCGCGGATGATGGCGTTGGCGCGCGCGCGGATCGAGGCGGCCGTGGCCGGCGTGAGCACTTCGTCGATCCCGTAGGTGCGCTTCAGTTCCAGGTGCGACCAGTGCAGGATCGGATTGCCCGCCATCTTGGGGATGGCGCGCGCGAAGGCCATGAACTTGTCTTCCCAGGGCGCGCCGCCCGTGCAGAGCGACTCGTCGGCGCCGTCGGCGCGCATGAGGCGCCACTTGTAGTGATCGCCGCCGAGCCACACCTGCGCGATATCCTCGAACGGGGCGTCCTCGAAAATCGCGCGGGGCGACAGGTGGTTGTGGTAGTCGAAAATGGGCTGCGGCGCCGCGTGCGCCGCGTACAACTCGCGCGCAGCGGGCGTATCGAGCAGGAAGTCCTCGTCCATGAAGGATTTCATCGCAGGCCTCCTGGGGTCAGATGTTGTCGGTGAGGTAGCCGCCGTCGACGGGGATGGAGACGCCCGTCACGAAGCCCGAGGCGCGTTCGCTGCACAGGAACAGCACCGCGCCGCGCAGTTCCTCCGCCTCGCCGAAGCGGCCGAAGGGCGTGTGGCCGATGACCGCCTTGCCGCGCGCGGTAAGGCTGCCGTCCTCGTTGACCAGCAGGGCGCGGTTCTGGTGGCCGATGAAGAATCCTGGGGCGATGGCGTTCACGCGGATGCCGTGCGGCGCCAGTTCCTTGGCCAGGGCCTCGTTCAGGTTGATGACGCCGGCCTTGGCGGCGTCGTAGGCCCAGACGCCCGACAGGGGCTTGTAGCTGGTCATGGAAGTGAAATTGATCACCGAACCCTTCACGCCCTTTTCGATCCAGCGCTTCGCGAAAACGCGGGTGGGAGTCACCAGACCCGCCAACAGGTTGAGGGACAGCACTTCGGCGAAGATCGTTTCGTCCACGTCGACGAAGGGAGCCTTGCCGCGGTTGCCGCCCACGCCATTGACCAGGATGTCCGGCATGCCGCAGAGCGCCTCGGTCTCGGCCAGGGCCTTTTCGCAGGCTTCGCGGGATGCGGTGTCCACCGTCACGGCATGCACCGCGCCGACGCCGGCGGCGCCGCCTTCGGCAGCCTCGGCGCGCACCTTGTCGGCGGCCGCGGCCATCGGATGGTTGGTGCCGCGGCCCCAGAGACAGACGGTGGCGCCGGCCTTGGCAAGGGCCACCGCGATGCTCGCCGGCAGCCCGCCGGCGCCGCCGGTGACCACGGCGACTTTGCCGCTCAGTGAAAACATCGATTCAAGATAGGACATCGGATACCCCTTGTAGAATGCTCAGACGCCCGGAGCCTCGGGCATGACCAGGTTTGGAATGAACATGGTGACTTCGGGCACGAAGGTGATCAGCATGAGGAAGGCCACCATCACCGCATAGAAGGGAAGAAGCGCCTTGGTCGCCTTCTCTATGGATATCTTGCCGATCGCGCAGCCGACGAAAAGCGCGGAGCCCACCGGCGGCGTGCAGAGGCCGATCGCCAGGTTCAGCATCATGATGATGCCGAAGTGGATCGGCGAAAGCCCAAGGCTGCCGACCACCACCGGGTACAGGATCGGCGTGGTGATCAGGATGAGCGGCGCCATGTCCATGAAGGTGCCGAGCACCAGCAGGAGCAGGTTCACCAACAGCAGGAGCAGCACTCTGTTGGAAGTGATGCCGAGCAGGAACTCGGTGGCCATCGCGGGGATGCGCAGGTAGGCCATGAGCCACCCGAAGGCGCTCGCCGAGGCGATCAACGCCATGACCATGGCCAGGGTCTTGAGCGAATTGTACAGGATGCCGTTGAAGCGCTTGAGCGGGATTTCCTTGTACACGAAGAAGGTGACAAAGAAGGCCCAGATGGCCGCCACGGCGGCGGATTCGGTCGCCGTGAACACGCCGGAGATGACGCCGCCCATGATGATCACGGCGGTGAAGAGGCCCAGGATCGAATCCTTGGCCGACTTCCATGCCTGCTGCATCGTGAAGGCGCCTTCTTTCGGGTAATTGCGCTTCACCGCGATGATGTAGCTCAGGATCATCAGCGAGAGGCCGAGGCCCACGCCCGGCACGAAGCCGGCCAGGAAGAGCCGCCCCACTGACACGCCGCCCGCGGCCAGCGAGTACAGGATCATGTTGTGGCTGGGCGGAATGATGACGCCCTGGCAGGCGGAGGTGACGGTGATGGCGACGGAAAAGTCATCATCGTAGCCCTTTTGCTTCATCATGGGGATGATGATGGTGCCTTCGGAGGCCACGTCCGCGACCGCGGAACCGGAAATGCCGCCGAAGAACATCGAGGTGAGCACGTTCACCATCGCCAGCCCGCCGCGGATGCGGCCGACCAACACGTTGGAAAAGTCTATCAGGCGGCGCGAGATGCCGCCCTGCCCCATCATTTCGCCCGCGATGATGAAGAATGGAATGGCAATCAGCGAAAAGGACCTGACGCCCTGCACCATCTGCTGGATTATGGCCATCAGGGGTATGTTGAGGTACACCGCCGTGGCGATCGACACGAGCGCCAGCGAGAAGGTGATCGACACGCGCAGCAGCAGGAGGACGATGAATCCTCCCATGAGGATGATCGATGCGATCGTGGGATCAGGCATTGGGACCTCCGAACACGTCTTTGAGCGTGGCGTCGCCTTCGAGGAGCCTGTCGAGGGCCCGGTCTTCCTTGTCCAAGCCGGCCAGATGCAGCACAGCCTCGACGATGATGGATACGCCGGCGATCGGCAGCACGGCGTACAGCAGGCCGGCGGGCCACTTGGTGGCGGGCATGATCGACGTCATGGTGAACTGGACCAGGATGGTGCCGAACCACACCATGACGACGCCCACCACGATGACGGTGAGCTCGTTCAGCACGTCCAGGGCCCTGTTGAGGCCGGCCGATATCTTTTCGCGCGGCATCAGGTTGATGACGATGTGCAGCTTCTGTTTGACCCCCAGCCCGAACGAAATGAAGATGAACCAGACCGCGAACAGCAGGGCCACTTCCTCGGACCACAGGATGCCGGAGTTGAAGGCGTAGCGGAGCACCACGTTCGCGAACACGATGACCACCATGCCGACGATGAGCAGCTTTGCGAAGGTGACCAGCGCGATGTGCACCAGATCGATTATTTTGATGAGGGTTTTGACCATGGTCGGGAGCCTCCGGATTGGTCGCCGCAGACAAGACTCCCCGTCCCGGAACCGGGACGGGGAGATCGAAGGCCTGACGGCGCGGGAAGGTTATTTCACCGCGGCGATCTGCGCGACGAGAGCCTGCACTTCCTTGCTCTTCTTGGCGTACATGGCCTTCACGGCATCCTGCCAGGGGCCCTTGTCCGTGATCTTCGTGATCTGCGAACCGGCGGCGGTTACCTTGTCGATCGAGACCTTTTCATAATCGGCCCAGGCCTTGCGCTGGAAATCCACGGCATCGGCCGCGGCCTTGCGGATCAGCTCCTGGTCGGCCTTGGACAGGCGGCCCAGGGAAATCTTGGAACCGATGATGATTTCCGGAACGCGAGTGTGCTCGTCCAGCGTGAAGTACTTGGCCACTTCGTAGTGAGAGGTGGAGAAGTAGGACGGCCAGTTGTTTTCCGCGCCGTCGACGACGCCGGTCTGCAGGGCGGAGTAGACTTCGCCGAAGGGCATCGGGGTGGGAACAGCGCCGAAGGACGACACCAGGCCCATCATCAGTTCGCTTTCCTGCACGCGGATCTTCAGGCCCTTGAGGTCGGCCGGGGTCTTGATGGCGCGCTTGGAATTGTAGAAGGAGCGGGAACCGGACTCGAACCAGCCGAGGCCGATGAAGCCGAAGGGCTCCAGGCTCTTGAGCAGGTCGTTGCCGATCTGGCCCTTGAGCACTTTCCACATGTGGTCTTCGTCGCGGTAGACGTAGGGCATCTGGAAGGCGTCGAGCTTCGGGACGAAGGAAGCCAGGGGGGAGATGGACACGCGGGTCAGGTCGATGGCGCCGAACTGCACCTGCTGGATGACGGCAGTCTCCTGGCCGAGCTGCGAACCGGGGTACACCTGGATTTCGATGCGGCCGCCGGAGCGTTCCTTGACGAGGCGGGCGAATTCATAGTCGCCCTTGGTGGTGGGATAGTCCTGGGCGTGGGTCTCGGCGAGCCGGAGCACTACCTTGGCCTGCGCGGCGGCCTGGAAGGGCAGCGCTACGACAAGCGCGGCCACGAGCGCCAGCAGAACGATGTGTGACTTCATGCGAACCTCCTATG
Organism: uncultured Treponemataceae bacterium; assembly: GCA_964428265.1. Taxonomy (GTDB): domain Bacteria; phylum Spirochaetota; class Spirochaetia; order Treponematales; family Rectinemataceae; genus CAYRXK01. Next base: position 14,546 of record CAYRXK010000012.1, on the reverse strand, counting down.
ACAGTACGATACTTTCGGGTCCCCGGGCGGACCTGGGGTCCGCTTGCCAGTATGACCCCGGATCGGGGATTTCGGGTAGGTACATTTCCGCTCTTTCCGGTACTTTCTTGCGCCCGGCCCCGGACTTTCACCCGGCGAGGTACTCTCCGGGACTTTTGCCCTCGACCCTGCGGAACACGCGCGCAAAATAGGCCTGGTCGCGGTACCCCACCAGCATGGACGATTCCTTTACCGAATAGCCCTGATCGAGGAGCTGCTTGGCCTTTCCGACGCGGACGCGGGCGACGCATTCGCTGAAGCCCTGGCCAAGCTCGCGCATCATCATGCGGGAAAGGTGCGAGGGGCTGGCCCCGATCGCCTGCGCCACGTCCTCGAGGGAGAGATCTTCGCTGAAACGTTCGCGGATCAGGCGCACGGCGCGGCCGGCGACCCCCCGCGGGCCGGTCGGCTGGCTGCTTGGCGAATCGCCTGAGGATTCCGCGGCGAGGCCGTCGGGATCGAGCCTGACGGTGGGAAATTCGGGGATGGCGAGGTCGCAGGCGCGGACCGCGGTGCGCAGCAGGTCCGGAAGCAGGGAGCCGCCGCCTGCGCCGATGGCCGCGGGGCCGACGATGCCCGCCAGAAGCGGTTCGCGGATCATGGCGCCCAGATCGATGCGGAGGGTGCCGAGGACGGCTTCGGGCGTTGGATCGCCGAAGTCATGGAACAGGATCAGGCAGGCCGAGCGATGGCGCACCGCGGACACCGACCTGCTGGCATGTATCGAGAAAAACGAGGCCGCGGCGCCCAGCGCCGCCGATAGTGCCGCCCGGGCCGCCGCCTGCTGCGAGGTTCCGCGATCGGTATCCGGGCTCGCATCGGCGGCGCCGTGGCCGGGGCAGGAGGCGAAACGGAGCGCGAGCGCGGAAGCCGCCAGGTCACGCAGGCCGCAGACCTCGACATAGGCTCGCGCTGCTGCCGGGTCGAGATCGCCGTCCGCCAGGCGAAGGCGAAGGGCGGCACGGAGAAAATCGAGGCGTTCGCGGTCGCGTTCCCGGTCGCGTTCGCGCGCCGTCCGGTCGAGTTCGCGCGCGGCGCGGTTCCGGGCGGACACTTCCAGGCCGCGCTGTACGGCGGCCGCCAGGTCCTCGGCCTGTGCGGGCTTGAGCAGGTATTCGGCGACACCGACGCGCAGGGCGCTGCGCGCGTAATCGAAGCGGTCATGCGCCGACACGATGACGATGGGCGCGTCGATGCCCTGCGCGCGCATGGCCGTGGCGGTTTCGATGCCGTCCATCAGGGGCATCTGCACGTCCATCAGGATAAGGTCGTAGTCATGCGCGCGGGCGAGTTCCAGGGCGGCGCGGCCGTTTTCGGCCTCGTCCAGTTCCAGGTTCCCGATGCGCATGCGCTCGGTCATGATGAAGGCCAGCGCGCGGCGTTCGATCACTTCGTCGTCGGCGATCAGGATGCGCGGCACCGTCAGGCCTCCGCCTGCCCGGGCGGCAGTATGGGCACGACCATGCGCACGAGGGTGCCCCGGCCGGGAATCGAATGCAGTTGCAGCGAAGCCTGATCGCCGTAGCGGAAATACAGGCGCATGGCCACATTGGACAGCCCGAGGCCGCGGCGTCCGGAACCGGTTCCGTTGCCTGTCCCGTTCGCCTCGGATTCGCGTCCGGCGAAGGCCGCGGCGATCGAAGCGCGAAGCGCAGCCAGCGTAGTCGCGTCCATGCCCGAGCCGGTGTCGATGATGCTCACGTCCAGCATGCCGCGGCGCACCCGCGCGCCGACCATGACCCGGCCGCCGCGCTCCGAAGGTTCTATGCCGTGCCGCACGGCGTTTTCAACCAGAGGCTGTATGGAAAGCCGCGGAATGGCGGGCGCCGCTCCCTCGAGCCGGTCGCGCACCGACCAGGAGAGCCGCTCGCCGAAGCGCTCGCGCTGAAAGGCCAGGTATTCGCGCACGACATCCAGCTCCTCGCGCAGCGAGGCGTCGGGACCGCCCTCGGCCAGGGTGTAGCGGAGCAGCCGTGCCAGCCCCTGCGAAAGCCGCTCGGTGGTGGGCGCGCGTTCCAGCATGGCGCTCATCGCGATGGAATTGAGCGCGTTGAACAGGAAATGCGGCCGTATCTGGTCCTGCAGGTGCATGAACTGGGCTTCGCGCAGCGCGCGTCCCAGCCGGGCGAGATCGATCTCTTCCTCGTGCAGGCGCGCCTCGAGCTGGGCTTTTTCGCGAAGGCCTTCGACGAGGGCGCGGATGTTGGCGCTCATGAGCGCGAAGGACCGCGAAAGAACGCCCACCTCGTCGTCGGAACGGGCATGGACCGGTTCCACGTCCAGATCGCCGGCCGCGAGGCGCTCGGATGCCTTGGCCAGGGTGCGGATGGGGGCGGTGATGGATGTGGCGACGAGCGAAGTGACCAGCAGGGCTGCAAGGCCCGCGGCGATGATGCCCGCCAGGGCCAGGTTCTGCCAGAGCCGCGAGCGCCGCAGGCCCTCGCGGAAGCGATCCTCGCCGGAACGCATCATCAGGGTCAGGAGGCGTTCGAGGTAGCTGTCCATGAAGCCGGCGACCAGGTCGGCCCGGAGATAGGCGGAGTAATTGCCCGGGTCGCCCGCGCCGCGCATCCTGATGGCTTCCGAGATGCGGTCGCGGTAGGCGCTCATCGCGAAGCCCGTGGCGCGTATTTCGAACATTTCGTCGCGCGACACGGTGGGCGTCAGGGATTCGAGGGTGGCTTCCATCGCCGAGAGGTTGCCGATGGACTCGAACAGGTATTCGAGTTCCGCGCCGACGGGGCTGCGGAAATGGCGCTCGGCCAGGATGCGGAATTCGCCCAGGGCGACGCGCATGCGGTGCACCATGTGGTAGCGCTCCAGCTGCACCTCGAAATGGCGCACCGACGCCTGGGCTGCGTACTGCGCGCCCAGTTCAAGCAGGACGATCAGGGTGATCGCCACGCCCGAGGAGGCGAGGAGCTTGCCCCGTATGCCCGGCCGCAGGCCGGGGCGGATGCGTGGTCCGGGCATCGAACGCGCGCCTGAACGCCTCGGCGCCTTCAGGCCTTTCCCGCCCTGTCCGATGCGTCCGCGTTGCCTGCAGCATCCGCCAGGAACAGCGGCTTGAAGTGCCGCTCCCACAGGTTTTCGGTGACGTTGCGCGCCACGCTGGCGCGGTGTTCGGCCAGGGCGTCGGTAAAGCGCGCGCCCATTTTTGCGGCCACCTTGTAGCCCACGTGCAGGAGTTGCCTGAGGTTGCGGTCGTAGGCGGGATTGGACTGCACGTGCCGAAGGGCGGCGGCATACTGCCCCGAGGTCCAGCCGTCCACCACCGCGGGGTCGGGCAGGCGCGCGCGGTCGATGTCGATCACGGCGGCGTAGGGCCCGGTAAGTTCTTCGTAGTGCGCGAAGGATTCGCGGTAGACTTCCTTGGCGATGGCCAAGCCCGAGCCGCCCGCTTCGGCCAGGCCCACGAGCTCCTCGAGCCAGGAGGTGCCGGCGGTCTTGAGGTGCAATCCGACGCCCAGCGCGCGCACGATGCGCCCGATGCCGGGATAGATGGAGAATTTGTCCGAGCCCGAGTGCACCGACAGCTTCAGGCTGTCCGGCAGGCCCAGCGCGGCGGGCGCCCAGGCGGCGACGCGGGCGTCGGCCTCGAACTCCGAAAGGAAGACGGCCACATCACCCTGGTAATCCACCCCCTTGTTGAAGCGGCCGGTGAACTTGGGCGCGATGGTCTGCACGGGAACGCCCGCATCCGCCAGGGCGGCGAGTATCACCGCGATCTGCGCGGGCGACTGCGGGGTGTCGGTTTCGTCCATCGAAACTTCGACGGCGAAGTCCTGCGCGGGCCTGCCCTGCAGGATCCTGCGGTAGACGGCCGACGCTTCGGCGACGGCGCGCAGGTAGCCCTTGGCAGTGGCGCGGATGGTATCCATGCCGAGGGGGACCGGCGCGGCCCCGGGTTTGGCCAGGTCGGCGTGCCGGGCGACAAAGGCGTCGATCTCGGCAGGATCGGCGGGCTTGCCGATGAAATCCGCCACGTCGATGGTGAAAAAGTCGCAATGGGGAATGTAGCGATCCACCGTGGCCAGGCCTACATGGTCGGCGTCGACAAAATATTCGCCCTTCCAGCCGAGGGCGGCGACGGCGGCGTCGGCGGCCCGGCGCTGGCCGGCGGGTTCGGAGCCCACGATCAGGTGTTCACGGTTGGACTTGTTCCAGACGATGGCCGCGTCGACCCCGTGCCGGGCGAGCCGGGCGATGGCGGCGAGCTGGGCTTCGCCTTCGCGCGCGAACCTGTCGCCGGTACCGAGGGAAAACCGTGGAACACGTTTCATGGGGACCTCCGCTTTTACGTTCGTGATACCTTGGCTGGATGTTGCGGTCAAGGCCGGCGGGCAGTACAGTAGCCCCATCATGATGTACGCAGCCGAAGGAAGCGCGGACCGCGAGATCGGTCCGAAAGAACTGAAGTCCCTGGTGGAGCGCAGCGTCACTGCCTCCGGTCCCTTCGGGCGGGCCATCGCCCTGCCTCCGGATTTTACCCGCGTGCATTCCATGGCGGGCAAGGTCACCGACGCGCTGTACGGCATCCTGGGCGGCCGGCTGGCCGCGGTGCTGCCCGCGCTGGGCACGCACGTGGCCATGACCGCGGAAGAACTGGACTCGATGTATCCCGCCACGCCGAAATCGCTGTTCCGCGCGCACGACTGGCGCGGCGGCCTTGTCGAACTGGCGCGCGTGCCGGCCGACTTCGTGCGCGAAGTATCCGAAGGCTGCGTGGACTACGACTGGCCCGCGCAGACCAACCGCATGCTGGTGGACGGCGGCTTCGACCGCATCATATCCATCGGGCAGGTGGTGCCGCACGAGGTGGTCGGCATGGCCAACCACGCGAAGAACATCTTCGTGGGAGCGGGCGGCAAGGAAGGCATAGACAAGAGCCACTTCCTGGGCGCGGCCTTCGGCATGGAACGCATGATGGGCCGCACCGACACGCCGGTGCGCGCGCTGTTCGACAAGGCCATGGAACTTTCGGCCGGCGTGCTGCCGCCCGTGTTGTGGATGCTGACCGTGGTCGCGCGGAAGGCCGACGGAAAACTAGCCATGCGCGGGTTCTTCTCGGGCGACGACCGCGAATGCTTCGAGCGCGCGTCCGCCCTTTCGCGCGAGGTCAACCTCGAAATGCTGAACGAGCCGGTGAAGAAGGCCGTGGTCTGGCTCGACCCGTCGGAATTCAAGAGCACATGGCTGGGCAACAAGGCGATCTACCGCACGCGCATGGCCATGGCCGACGGAGGCGAACTGCTGATCCTGGCCCCTGCCCTGGCGCATTTCGGCGAGGATCCCGGGATAGACCTGGTGATCCGAAAGCACGGTTACCGCCCCTCGGCCACGATCAGGAGACTGGTCGGCGAACACCCCGATCTGGCGGGCAGCCTGTCGGCAGCCGCGCACCTTATCCACGGGTCCAGCGAAGGGCGCTTCACGGTGCGCTACGCGCCCGGCCCCGGCCTTTCGCGCGAAGAGATCGAGTCCGTCGGTTTTGAATACGGGAACCTGGCCGAGGCGCTTAAGCGCTACGATCCGGAGAAGATGGCGGCGGGCTGGAATACGATGCCCGACGGCGAGCGGGTGTTTTTCGTGCCCAATCCGGCGCTGGGATTATGGACGACCCGCGCGCGGTTCGCCTGATTTCAGGCGCGCCGCCCACCTGACAGCAGCAACCGCACCTCGCTTCCGCGAAGCCCGTCGCGTCGCGGGCCGATGGATACCTGCCAGCCATGCAGCTCGCAGACGGCCTTGACCACGGTCAGGCCCAGACCGTGCCCGCCGTCGGCGCGCGACGGCGAGGCGCGGTAGAACGCGTCGAATACGTAGGGGCGGTCGGATTCGGCAATGCCGGGACCGTCGTCCGAGACGCGGAAGCAGGGTCCGTCCGGCGTGTGTGCGAGCGAAAGCTCCACCCTCCCCCCGGGCCCCGAGAACTTGAACGCGTTCATCACGATGTTCTCAAGCGCGCGTTCGGCCAGCACCCGGTTCATCGGGATCGGGTCGGCGCGGAAAGGCGGGCTGCGATCCAGCCCGTCGCCGAAACCCCAGCGGAAATCGCGGCCCATGAGGCGGGCATCGCTTTCGAACCGCGCGCCCAAATCGGCGGCGAGCGCGACCGGATCCACGGCTGCCACGGCGTACGAACCATCACTCCCGATTTTCAGGAAGTCCACCAGATCCGAAGCCAGGTCCTCCAGCTGGCCGGCCTTTTCGCGGATGATGCGCACATACCGCGCGCGGGTTTCCGCGTCGACCGCCATTTCGTCGGAGAGCGCGTCCGCGTATCCCTGAATGAGGGCGATCGGGGTTTTCAGGTCGTGGCTGACGCCCATGAGCATGCGGGCGCGGCGCGCGAGCATGTCCTTCAGGTTCAGGCGCATAAGGTTGATCGATGCCGCCAGCGATCGGAACTCGTTGTCGGCCGAGCCTTTCACCTGGTGGTCGAGGTCGCCGGTGGCGACGATGGCGGTATCCGATTCGATGGTCTGGATGGCGCGAACGATGGACCGCAGGATGACCAGCGAGATGGCGCCCGCGATCAGGAAAAGGCCGAAGGCGAAGGCGCTGACGGTGAGGATATTGCGGTTGCGGATATCCTGCCGCGTCCAGAACGGCTGGAAATCGAAGAGCACCAGGTCTGAATCAGGATCGGCGTAATCCACCGCCATGAGCTGCATTTCCGGCTTGTCCGGCCCGCGTCCTCCCCGGGGGCGGCGCACAAGGTCGCGCACGCTCACCCTGGATCCCGGGGGCAGGTGCGGGAACGATGATGCGAGGACATCGCCATCCTTGGTGATCAGGGCGATTTCGCGCACGGGCATTTCCTCGGCGCGCGCGTAGGATGCCAGTTCGTCCACCGTGATCGGGTTGGTCGACCGCGGACGATCGTCGATCCGCGACAGGAAGGCGCGCGTGGACTGCCGGGGGTCGCGCGGCGCGCGCTGCGCGTCCAGAAGGATGAGGCCGACGACGACCGGCGCCAGGGTGACCGCCAGCGTGAAGGCGATGAACTGCGTCTTTATCTTCATGTCAGCCCTTTTCGAATGCTTCGGGATTGAGGCGGTACCCGAGCCCGTACATGGTCTGGATGTAGTGCGGATTGGCCGGATCCACCTCGATTTTCCGCCGGAGGCGCTGCACGTACACCCCCACCGCGCTGACGTCGCCGAATTCCTGGCCCCAGACGCGGCGGTAGACTTCGTCCGGCGACAGGGGCCGGCCCCCGGCTTCGGCGAGCGTTTCCAGGATGCCGATTTCACGCGGGGAGAGCGGCACCGGCGCGTCGTCGCGGGACAGGTAGTGCGCGGCCGCGTCGAGTTCGTAGGGACCGAAGCGCCACTGCATGCCGTCGCGCCCGCTCTGGCTGGACTCGGAGCGGCGCAGGTGAGCCCTGACGCGCGCGGCCAGCACGCGCGGCGGACAGGGCTTGGTGACAAAGTCGTCGGCTCCGCCGGCCAGGCCCTGGATGATGTCCTCGTCGGCTTCGCGGGCGGTCAGGATCATGACCGGCACGCTGCGCGATTTCCGGTATTGCTCCAGGAACTGGAATCCGTCCATGCCCGGCAGGTTCAGGTCCAGGACGACAAGATCCCATTCCTGGCCGAGCGCGATCGGCAGCGCGGATTCGGCGTCGCCGGCTATGCGGCACTCGAAGCCTTCTCGTTCGAGGTATATCGCGTAGAGTTCCGCCAGTTCGGCCATGTCCTCGACGATGAGCACCTTGCCCCGCATGGGTTCCCCTTTTTCCGATCCGGCGGCGCGCCCGCTAGAACGAGAGCGCGATCACCTCGGCCGAGTATTCGACGCGCGCGGTTTTCACCGAGCCGTCGGCGTTCAAGAGTATCGGCGCCGCGGCGGAAAGCGTCACCTTGTCCATTATCGTCGCCGCGAGCGTCGGTTTCACGGTATTTCCGTACGGCGCGTACTCCGAAAGCGCGTCTCCGATCGTGAAGGGCGCCGCGAGGGATAGATCGAGCGACGATCCGCGGTCGCCCAGCGCAAGCGCGATGGATGGGTTCACGCGCAGCGACGCGTCGGAAATACTGGCGACCGCGCTGGCCCCGAGCGAGGTTTCGCCCGAAGTCTTTCCTTCGCCGAATTCGTAGGCGATGGTGGCGCTGCCCGCGGCATACCAGACGCCCCGCTGCGCGAGGTCGGTGTCGAGGTAGCCCGAGTCGGCTTTCAGGGCGGCGAGCGCTGCCGCGCGGCGCAGTATGGCGGGGTCGGCGTAGCCCGTGCCGTTGTAATAGCCCTGGCCGTGGAGGTTCAGGGAGAGGCCGTTGCGGTCCGTCCAGGAGTACTTGGCTCCAAGGGTTGCCTGGAACACCGCCGCGTCGAGGATTCTGTAGGTTTCGTACCCGGCCCCGGCGGCGCGCACGAACAGTCGGTCGGCCCCCCACGCGGCCACACCCTCGCCATACAGGTCGAAGGCCCCCGCGGCGCCGGTGAACATGAACATGGCGCGCGGCCGGGCGGTGTCCATGTCGCTGCGCGCGAACCCCGCGAAACTCAGTTCCCAGCCGCCGGCCACGATGTCGGCGCGGGCGGCGCCGGCGAACCGCGAAGGATCGCCGGTGAGCGGAGGCACAAGGTACAGGGTCGCATGGTTCAACCCGAAGGGATAATCCGCCTTGAAGGCGAAAGGCCCCGCGCGTTCGGCGTCCGGATCGTCCGGGTCGATCGCCGCCAGGCTGAGCACGTCCGAAGGCTGGAACCAGGTGCCCACGCCCCACCGGACGCGCTGCTTGCCGAGCCGGAAGAAGTACTTCCTTCCGATGGCGGCGTCGACGAATATTTCGTCCAGTGCGAAGGTGGGCTCCGTTATCGTATCGGTCGCGTAATCGAATGATGCCGAAGCGTGGAATCGCTCGAACTCGGAGACGCGAAGGTCGGCGAAGGCGGAAACCTCCACATCGCTCGCGCCGGACGGGGTCAGGCGCGCATCGACCGAGGCGCCGAACTGGGTAGATGGATCGGGCATGACCGTGACGGAGAGACCCGACAGGTCAACGGCGCCGAACAGCGTGCCCGCCCCGGCGCCCGCGCCGGCGAGCGTCGCCGCGCCCGCGAGGCCCGAGGAAATGTCGCCCTCGATGAGGAAGACGGGGTATTTCTTCGTGTCGGCCACGAGCTGCACCGTTCCCGCCGAGGCGGCGGCGGTATCGATCACGGTGACGATGTCCCTGTCGCCGCCGAACAGGGCCTCGTCGGAGAGCGGGCCGGCCAGGTCCTGCGCGAGCGCCGCCTGAACCAGAGCGCACAACGCGATGAGCGACACGATTTTCGCCGCGGAATTCATGCGCGCCTCACTTGCTCATCCGCTCTAGGTAATTCTTGGTGAACACGTCGTCGGGCACGGGTTTCGTGGAGATGTCCGTGTAGGTGGTCTGGGTGCGCTTTTCGGGGATCAGGCCGTCCTGGAATATCTGCGTGGTCGGCACGAAGGATTGCCCGATCTGCACGTAGTTCGTGTAGTAGGCGGTGCGGAGCAGCTTTTTCGAAAGGCTGTATTCCTCGACCTTGAGCACGATGGACCTGTCCTTCTCTATCCACATTTTTATGTAGGGGAACGGCACTTCGTCGTTGTTCGCCTTGAGCTCCGAAATCCACACGTCGTATTTTCCGAGCTTGCCCGAATCCACCGATTCGACATCGTAGTCCCAGGACCGCTGCGTGCGGCGGAAGTCGGAGTTGCGCGCGGTGGTGTTCTCGAACTGCTCCTTGAGCGTGGTGTGGGTGAATTTCCTGCTGGTCGGGTCGTAGCGCCACATGTTGTTGTCCACGCGCAGCATGCCCTGCCCCTTCCTGGATTCGGGTTCGAGGGTGAGCATGAGGAAAGCGTCGTCCTTGTCGCGGCGGAATATTTTCTGCTTGTGCGTGAAGGTTCCGCGATCGGGGCTGACGCTGACCATGTTGATGGTGGCGGTCATGTCCGAATCGTAGAAGCTGGACCTGATGTCGGTGCGCCTGACGAGCGCGAGGAAATCCTTGCCGGTCATTTTCGTCACGTCGGAGGTGCTGGTCCTGCCGTCGTTCGTGCCCGGCAGCATGCCGGGGGGAGGCATGCCGGCTCCCGCGCCCGGCCCCGAGCCGGGGCCTCCGGCCGGCTGCGCGGATATGGCGCCGAGCGCGATGCACGAGAGCAGCGCCACTGCAGTCAGTATCGCGAATGTCCGTGAAGGGACGCCTGAATTCCTGTGTGCCATTCCGTATCTCCTTCTGGGGTTGCCGTGTCGTGGGTTCATGCGGTTTTCGCGAGCGCCTGGGCGGGCCGCATGCGGGCCGCCCTCCTCGCCGAACCGCTCACCGCGATGGCCGCCATGCCCACCACCGCGAAAAAAGCCGCCGCCAGCTGCGGGAATTCCGGATCGAAGCGCAGGTGGCCCGCCGCCAGCGCGGTGCCGAGCGTGCCGCCGGAGTCGAAGGTGACGAGTTCCGCGAGCCAGCCGATGGGGAAGCTCATCGCCATGCCAGCAAGGGCCCCCGCCACCGATACGATGACCGCCTCGATGAGGAAAAGGCGGAACACGTGGGTACGCCTGAATCCGATGCAGCGCAGGGTCCCGATTTCGCGGGTGCGCTCGGCCAGCACCATGCGGTACGTGTTGGAAATCCCCGCGGCGGTAAGCGCGAGCATGACGGCGAAAATCGCATAACCTATCCACCGGACGGTGCCGAGCACCGCTCCCGCCTGGCCGGCCATTTCGGTGACCGTGGCGATGCGGTAGGCGGCCTCTCCCGCGGCGAGACCGGCCTGCCCGGACTGCGCCATCTGCCCGGACTGCGGCATTTGTCCCTGCGCGCGCCCCCCGGAGCCCGCCAGGCGGTATCCGGCGCCCTGCATCGCCGCGCGCAATCGCGCGGCCCCCGCTTCGGCGCGTGACGCATCGGCGAGCGTGACCGCGAGATTCTGCCAGTTTCCTTCCGGCAGGTTGAGGTCCTGCCTGAGCTGCCCGAACGGCACGAACGCCGTCATCAGCGCGCCCGCGGCGCTGTCCTCGTAAATCGCGCCGACCTGGTACTCCACCACGTTCTGCTGGCCGGACGCGGTACCGAGCCGCACCAGCACCTGATCGCCCAACGCGAGGCCGAAGCGCGAGGCGGCCTTGGCCCCCAAAACCATGGAGCGATCGGCGCCGCCCGACGGAAACACTCCGGACTGCAGGACAATATTCCGCCGATACAGGGCATCGCGTTCCCACACGACACCGCGCAACCTGATCTGCTGCTCGATCGAGCCGAACACGACGTTTGCCTGCGCGGTCGCCTGCGGGAGCACGGACAGTATGGAAGCTTCCTTTCCGCCCGCTTTTTCCAGAAGTTCCGCGAGCGCTTCGTCGGCGGAACGGTTCTGCGCCCTTCCCGACGCGCTGCCGGTGTAGCCTGAAACGATCACGTGCCCCCCGGAGAGCAGGGTTACATTGTCCTGCACGGCCCGCTCCATGCCCGAGGTGAATCCGGCGGCGAGGCTCATGACCAGCACGCCGAAAGCGACCGCGCCGCCGAGCAGGAAACTGCGGCGGGGCTGCCGCATGGCATTGCGAACGGCCATCATCGTCATCATGCGCATGCTGCCGCCTCACTCGCCCTGCATGGCGACCACGGGTTTTATCCGCAAGGCCACCGCGATCGGATACAGCGACGAAGCGAGGCTCATCCCGAGTATCCACGCGAAAGCCTTCACGGCCGCGGCTAAGGACATGCGCGGCATCAGCACCGCGCCGCCGAACAGCGCCTCGAAAAACAGGTTGGGCGCCTTGATCCCGGATTTTCCCAGCGCGATCATGATGATGGCACCGATCGAAAGCCCGGCCGCGCCCGAAATCATGGTCAGGAAGGCCGTTTCTAGCAGGACCATGCGCCGCACGAAAGCCTTTTTCGCGCCGATGGCGCGCAGGGTCCCGATTTCCGGGATGCGTTCGCTCACCGACACCACCAGAGCGTTCATCGTGATGATGACGACGACGACCGCCACGATTCCCACCATAAGGTCGAACACGAGGCTTACCATCTTCGCGGTGCGGGCGGTGGAGCCCGCGCCATCAACCCAGTCCTGTACGCGGTCGGCCTGGCCCAGTCGCGTCGTTTCGGCGCGCAAGGCGCGCATGACGAGGGGCGCGTCGGATCTCCGCGCGGTCTTGACAAGGAGGAACTGCCATGCCGGCGCGGCCCGGGGAATCGCGCCCGCGGCCGGCGCAAGGTCGTCGCCTGCCGTGACGGGCGCCGCCGTTCCGCTCGCCGCCGGGGACGCGCCATCCGCAGGCGCATCCTCCGCGAACAGCGCGTCCGGGTCGAATGACGCGACGAACGACGCCTCCTGCGCGGTAAGTATCACCGCGCCGTCGCGCAGGCTCGCGAACCCCAGCAGATCGCGCATCGTATCCGCGTCGCACAGCGAAATCCGCGCCAGCGTGGAATCGCCCTGCGCGAATTCGACGATCCCCTTCACCTCGACCTCGCGGATCACGGTGCCCGCGGATTCTCCCAGGGCGCTCAGCGTGATCCTGGACCCCGGGCCGATCGGCGTCCCCGCCGCGCGGGACAGCATGGCCTGCGACACCCGCGACAGCAGGATCCACGGATCCGCGCCGTTCGCGGCGTCGGGCCAGCTCCCTTCCACGATCGACACGTTGCCCGAAAAGAAATTCCGGTATTCCGCGATGTCGACGCCGAACATTGATCCCTGGCCGATCAGGGTCTCGCCGAGCCCCATGTCCACGCGCCCGGTCAGCATCGGCATGGTGGCCGCCACGTCCGCCCGCGCGCCCAGGAAGGCGCGGTACTCGTCGAATTTCGCGATATGCGGCACGACATCCTCGCCTCCGGCTGTCTCGCCGAAAATGGTGACGGGAAATGTCGTCGGCCCGGTCACCATCAGATCGCCCGTGTATCCGTCCACGAACATGCGCGTCAGGCCGCCGATCGCGGTGTCGATGAGCGAATTCCCCACGAACATCACCATGATGCCCAGCGTCATGATGGTCCCGATGAGGATAGTCTTGGAGCGATGCAGGAAGAGGTTCCGCAACGCGATCGAGGCGACCAGGGGCAGTTTCATTGCGCCGCCGCCCGCCGTTCGTTTTCCGTGACCTGGCCGTCCTTCAGGCGGATCACGTGGTCGGCGATGGAAACGATGCCCGCGTCGTGCGTGCTGAACACGAAGGTCGTCCCGTGCTCGCGGTTCATGTGCTTCATCAGTTCGAGGATGCTTTCGCCCGTCGCTGAATCCAGGTTCGCGGTGGGCTCGTCCGCCAGCACCAGCGGGGGCCGCATGACCAGCGCCCGGGCGATCGCCACGCGCTGCCGCTGTCCGCCTGACAATTCAGAAGGCCGGTGGCCCAGCCGGTCGGACAACCCCACGCGCTCGATCAGGTGGTCCACCCATTCGGCGTCCTCGCGCGTCCTGCGGCCGTCGAGCAGCAGGGGCAGTTCCACGTTTTCGCGGATGCTCAGGACCGGCACCAGGTTGAACGACTGGAAAATAAAGCCTATGCCGCGATGCCGCAGGGCAGTCAGGCCCTCGTCGTCCAGGCTGCCGGTGTCCTTTCCCAGCACCGTCACCCGGCCCGAGCTGGCGGTGTCCACGCAGCCCACCAGGTTAAGGATCGTCGACTTGCCCGAACCCGAAGGCCCCGCGATGGAGATGAAGTCCCCGCGCACGATCTCGAAGCTCACGCCACGCAGGGCCTGCACCTCGGTCTCGCCCAGGGGGTAGGTCTTCCGGACCTCCTCGAGCCTGACGATGATACCTTCCGCTTCCATCCGGAGCCTCCGCGATCGACCATACCTCCGATTGCCGCGGCAAGGCCATAAAACGGGGATGAAAGATGATAACACGAGGGTAGTACCCGGAAGCTTGTTGCGCCGCGCACGACAGTGGCCGATCACCGAACTTGTGACACGCAATGGCCCTTCCCGCTATACTCCGCGCATGGCCTACAAGGACTTGCAGGATTTCATGAAAGCCCTCGAGGATCGGGGCGAACTGGTGCGCGTCGGGGTCGAGGTGGATCCCGAACTGGAGATGACGGAGATCGCCGACCGGCTGGTGCGCGCGGGCGGACCTGCCGTCCTGTTCGAAAAGCCCAAAGGCTCGAAGTGGCCGGTGCTGATGAACGCGATGGGAAGCGAGGCGCGCATGGCCCTGGCCCTGGGAGCCAAGACCCTGGACGAAAAGGCCGCGGAAATCGAGGACCTGCTGTCCTGGCTCTGGAAGCAGGCGCGCGGATTCTCGATCCGGACCGCGCTGTCCTCAACCATACCCGAGGGCATCCCCAAGATCCCCCTCGCCCTCTCCCTCCTGCCCAAAAAGGTGTCGCGCCCGCTCTGCCAGGAAGTGATCGACGACGAATCGGGCTTCAACAGTCTTCCGGTGATCAAGTGCTGGCCGAAGGACGGAGGCAGGTTCTTCACCCTGCCGGTGGTCTGCACGATGGATCCCGAAAACGGCGCGCAGAACTGGGGCATGTACCGCATGCAGGTCTACGACGACCGCAGCTGCGGCATGC